>JAFRWU010000040.1 GCA_017441705.1 Clostridia bacterium
CGCGAACGCGCGATGCGCGTCCTGCATTACGAGCCGGTCGACCGGCTTCCCGCCGTCCACTTCGGCTACTGGGCCGAGCTTCTCACCGAATGGGCCGATCTGGGCAAGATCCCCCGGGAGCTTGCCGTCGACAACGGCGACGGCAGCGAAAAGGATCAGGCGCTCGACCGCCTGATCGGGTGGGATTTCAACTGGTCGCACACCGTCGGGCCTGTTTCCGGGCTGTCGCCGGCCTTTGAAAGCAAAGTGCTGGAGGTCCTGCCGGACGGATCCCGCCGTGTCCTGAGTCCCTCAGGCATCATCGAGCGCCACAAGCCGGGCGTGACCTCCATCCCCTCGGAGGACGATTATCTTCTGAAGGACCGGAAAGCCTTCGAGGAGCTCTTTCTTCCGAAGATGCGGTTCACCCCAGACCGGGTCGATAAAGAGTATTTCCTGCATTTCAACGAAACCCGTCCGAAGGACGTGCCGGTGGGGCTCTTCCTCGGATCGGTCCTCGGAAGCATCCGCGACATGACGTCGGTCCTCGGCATGAGCCTTCTGCTTTACGACGAGGACGAGACCCTTTTCGCCGACGTCGTGGACGCTTACGCCGAGATGCAGTATCAGTGCGCGGAAGCCGTCCTGGAAACCGGCGCAAAATTCGATTTCGCGCATTTCTGGGAGGATATCTGTTTCAAAAACGGTCCCCTGATCTCGCCGGAGCTCTTTCGGGAGCTCACCGCGAAGCATTATAAGAAGAGATGCGATCTCTGTCACCGGTACGGGATCGACGTGATCTCGCTCGACTGCGACGGAGTGACCGAAAAGCTGCTCCCCATCTGGTTCGAAAACGGCGTGAACACCATGTTTCCCATCGAGGTGGGCGTCTGGGGCGATCAGTTCGAGCCTGCCCGGAAGAAATTCGGACCGGGGATGCTCGGCGTCGGCGGGATGGACAAGACCGCGCTTCGCCGGGACAGAGAAGCCGTCGACCGGGAGATCGAGCGGATGAAGCGCCTCGCCTCGCTCGGCGGATTCATCCCCTGCCCCGATCACCGTCTGATGCCCGGCACGAAATTCGAGCTGGTACAGTATTACGCGGAAGAAATCAAAAAAATAAACCTATAAATGCATTGCGGAAATCCGCAGGGAGGTCGATCTGATGAGTAACGAAACGTTGAACGAAATCTCCGCCCAGCTGCAGCGCGGCAGGGCCAAGATCGTGAAGGAGCTGGTCACAAACGCTCTGGAAGCCGGTCTTTCCGCCGAGGAGATCCTGAACGACGGCTTGATGGCCGGCATGAACGAGGTCGGCGAGAAATTCAAGGAGGGCACCGTGTACGTGCCCGAAGTCCTGGTGGCGGCCCGCGCCATGAACGCCGGCGTGGAGATCCTGAAGCCCCATCTGGCCGCGGAAGGCGTCAAGGCCACCGGCAGGGTCTGCATCGGCACCGTCCAGGGCGACCTTCACGACATCGGCAAGAATCTGGTCAAAATGATGCTGGAGGGCAAGGGGCTCGAGGTCATCGACCTGGGGACCGACGTGTCTCCCGACACCTTCGTCAACACCGCCGTCGAGCAGGACTGCCAGATCATCTGCTGCTCCGCGCTTCTCACCACCACCATGGGCGTCATGGAGGAAGTGGTGAAAAAAGCCGAAGCGGCCGGGATCCGCGACAAGGTCAGGATCATGGTCGGCGGAGCCCCCGTGGACGAAGCCTTCTGCCGGAAGATCGGCGCGGACAAATACACCCCCGACGCCGCCAGCGCCGCCGACGCAGCCGTCGCCTTCTGCAAAGAGCTGAAAGGCGCGTAATATCGAACCCCTCTGCGAGGCGCGTGAAAACGCGCCTCGTCTTGCACCTTCGGGAAAGGAGCCCCATGTCCGACAACTTTTTTGACGAGCTTTGCCGAAAAGCCCTTGCCTGCGGCGCCGACCGCGCCGCCGTCGTTCCCGTGGAAAAGGTGGAGACCGACGCCTCCTTCCGGAAGCTTTGCGAATCCAACGTCTGCGGCAATTACGGAAAAAACTGGAGATGCCCTCCCTGCGCGGGTGATATCGACGATCTGATCGCGGAGCTGAGATCCTACCGGTACATGCTGGTCTACCAGAGCATCGGCAGGCTGGAGGACAGCTACGATTTCGAGGGGATGATGGCCGCCGGAGAGCGGCACAGCACCCTTACGAAGGCATTCATTCAAATAACCGAAGGCGACCGGCGTCTCGGGCGCCATGTGAATCTCGGGGCCGGCGGATGCCGGATCTGCCCGACCTGTGCGAAAAAGGACGATCTTCCCTGCCGCCATCCCGATAAGGCGATCACTTCGCTGGAGGCATACGGCGTCAACGTGTCCCGCCTCGCTGCGGCTGCCGGCATGAAGTACATCAACGGTCAGAACACCGTGACGTATTTCTCCGGTCTGCTCTTCGACGGCACGGAGGAATGCCATGCGTGAAGGAAAGGTCGTCCTCACCGTCAACGGCGTGCCCGGGGAGTATCCCGCGGGAACTCTTCTTTCGGCCGTCCTGCCCGATTTCGGGCTCTTCTCCCTCCCCTGCGGCGGCCGCGGACGCTGCGGGAAATGCCGCGTCACGGCCTCGGGTGAGCTCTCCCCTCTCACCGACGCGGAAACAAGGATCCTGACCCCGGACGAGCTTGCCCGGGGCATTCGTCTTGCCTGTCAGACGAAAGCGCTCGGTCCTGCCGATGTGACCTTCGACGGCGGTCGGGAAGAAAAAGCCCGCATCCTGACCGAGGGGATCCTTCCCTCCTTCGATCTCGATCCGGTTTTCGGGGAAAACGGGATCGGTGCCGCGGTGGATATCGGGACGACCACCCTCGCGGTCCGGCTTTACGACCGGAAGGGAAAGCTCCTCCGGGAAGGCACCCGCCTGAATCCGCAGGCTTCCTTCGGGGCCGACGTGGTCTCCCGCATGCAGGCCGCGTTGGCGGGGCACGCCGTCGAGCTGAAACGCGCCGTTCTCGGCGCGGTTGACAGCATGCTCGCTTCCCTGTCCCCGGTCCCGCCCGCGGCGGCGGTGATCACCGGAAACAGCGCCATGCTCCATCTCCTGACCGGGACCGACGTGACTCCCCTCACCCGCGCTCCCTTCCGCGCAGCGCGGCTCTTCGGCGAATTCCTTACGGCGGAGGAGCTGGGCCTCTCGGTCCCCGCTCCCGGCGCGCCTGTGCTCCTGCCGCCCGCGATCGCCTCCTTCGTCGGCGCGGACACGGCGACGGCCATGCTTGCCTGCGGTTTTGCGGACGAAAAGAACGGAGAGACCGCTCTCCTTGCCGATATCGGCACCAACGGCGAGATCGTTCTCAGACGGAACGGCCGGCTTTACGCCTGCTCCACGGCGGCCGGTCCCGCCTTCGAAGGCGCCGGTATCTCCATGGGCATGGGCGGCGAAGCGGGGGCGGTGGACCGCGTCTTTCCCGGCCGGGACGGCAAGCTTGCGGCGCACGTGATCGGAGACGCCGCTCCCACCGGCATCTGCGGCAGCGGACTGGTGGACGCCGTCGCCTGTCTTCTGGAAAACGGGGATCTGGACGAGACCGGATTCCTGGAGGACGAGCCCGCCGTGATCCTCCCTCCCGTTGAACTGACGCAGAACGATATCCGCGCCGTCCAGCTCGCCAAAGGCGCGATCCACGCGGGCATCCGGACCCTTCTCCGGATCTCCGGGACGCCCGTCGGGGAAGTGAAGACCTTTTACGTGGCCGGCGGTTTCGGAAGCTATCTGGACGTGAAAAGCGCCTGCCGCATCGGCCTGCTTCCCGCCGAGCTCCGCCCGGCGGTCCGCGTCGTGGGCAACGCGGCGCTTTCCGGGTGCGCGATGCTGCTTCTCGGCCGCGGGCTTCTCGCGCCATGCCTCGCGATGGCCCGGAGGACCGGGCACGTGGAGCTGGCGTCAAGTCCGGTCTTTACCGAAGAATACATGGAGCGCATGCTCTTCTGACGATCTGAAGCAAGGAGGACGTCTTTATGAACACCTTTGAGCGTTTCACCCGCGCCTTCCGCCATGAGGAAGGAGACCGCATCCCCATCATCGACGAACCCTGGGCGGGCACTCTGCGCCGCTGGCACGCCGAAGGCATGCCCGAAGGGATCGACTGGCGCGATTATTTCGGGATCGACAAGCTGGAGCGGATCAGCGTGGACATCACGCCCCGTTACGAGGTGAAGGTCCTGGAGGACACCGACCGGTATCAGATCGTCACGACCCCCTGGGGCGTCACCCTGAAGAATTTCAAGGAACTGGATTCCACGCCGGAATTTCTGGATTACAAGGTCACCACCCCCGAAGCCTGGGCCGACGCCAAAGCCCGTATGACCCTGGACGACGACCGGATCCCCTGGGATTTTCTGAAAAAGAACTACCCTCTCTGGAGAAAAGAAGGCCGTTTTGTGGAGGCCGGTTTCTGGTTCGGCTTCGACGTGACCCATTCCTGGATGGCGGGCACCGAAACGGTCCTGATCGCCATGTATGAGGAGCCGGAATGGGTCGTGGACATGTTCAACACCTATCTGGACCGGTGCATCGCGCTTTTCGAGCGGGTCTGGGACGCGGGATATACCTTCGACGCCATCCACTGGTACGACGACATGGGATACAAAGGCGCCACCTTCTTCTCCAACGACATGTACCGCGAGCTTCTGAAGCCGGTGCACCGCCGCGCGGTCGAGTGGGCGCACAACCGCGGGATCTGGGCCCATCTGCACTCCTGCGGAGACATCATGACCCGGATCGACGATCTGGTGGAGATCGGCGTCGACTGTCTGAATCCGCTGGAGGTCAAGGCGGGGATGGAACCCCTGACGCTCAAGAAAAAATACGGCGACAGGCTCACGCTCCACGGCGGGATCAACGCCGTCCTGTGGGACGACCGTGACGCCATCGTGGCGGCGATCGAAGAAGCCGTTCCGGTCCTGAAGAAAAACGGCGGATACATCTTCTCCTCCGACCACTCGATCCCGAATTCGGTTTCGCTTGCCAACATGCAGGCCATCATCGATACCGTCAAAAAGGCCGGCGCCTACTGACCGTTCCTTTCCGGCCGGCTTACACAGAATGACAAGGAGTCACGGCGATGAAAGCTTCCTTCGAACCCACCTTTGAATCCCTTTACCGGCACGGCACCCCCGACTGGTTCCGCGACAGCAAATTCGGTATCTGGAGCCACTGGGGCCCGCAGTCGGTCCCCATGTACGGCGACTGGTACGCCAGGAATATGTACATCGAGAATTCCGAGCAGTACCTTTACCATGTCCGCCGGTACGGACATCCTTCGGAATTCGGATACAAGGATATCTGCGCTCTCTGGAAGGCCGAGAATTTCGATCCGGACGAGCTGATGGCGCTGTATCATCGCGCCGGCGCGCGCTTCTTCGTGGCGCAGGCGACTCATCACGACCATTTCTTCAACTACGATTCGGCGGTCAACCGCTTCAATTCGGTGAAGGTCGGTCCCGGCAAGGATATCTGCGCCCTCTGGAAAGCCGCCGCCGGGAAATTCGGCATGCCCTTCGGTCTGACCGAGCATCTGGCCGCCAGCTTCTCCTGGTGGTACGTCAACAAGGGCGCGGATAAATCGGGGCCCTACGCCGGCGTTCCCTACGACGGCAACGATCCTGCATACCGCGATTTCTACCACGCGAATTTCGAGCACAACGAGAAAAACGCCCCCTGGCTGACCTCCAACCGCGCCTTCCAGGATTACTGGCTCAGGGCGGTCAAGGAAATGATCGACCGCTTCACCCCCGATCTCCTTTATTCCGACAGCGGACTTCCCTTCGGGAACGACGATTATGCCCACGGACTTGAGGCGGTCGCCTATCTTTACAACCGCTCGATCGAAAAGAACGGCGAAAACCGCGCGGTCTACACCCAGAAGGACCGCAGCGAGAAGATCTTCCGGGTCGGCACCCTCGACATCGAGAAGAGCCAGCTCCCCGGGATCCAGGAGCAACCGTGGGAAACCGACACCTGCATCGGCAACTGGTTCTACGACGTGCGGCACGAGTTCAAGAAGCCCGGACACATCATCGAAATGCTGGTGGATATCATCTCCAAGAACGGCACCATGCTTCTCAACATCCTGCAGAAGCCGGACGGCACCATCGACCCGTGGGAGCGCTGGACCCTGGAGGAGATCGCCTCCTGGTTTGCCGTCGCCTCCGAGGGCGTTTACGGCACCCGGCCGTGGAGGACCTTCGGCGAGGGCGATTCCCGCGTCGTGATCAACGGCTTCCAGGAATCCCAGGTGGATTGGACCCCCTCGGATTTCCGCTTTACCGCGAAGGGAAACGACGTCTACGCCTTTATGATGCGCGCTCCGGAGGACCGGGTCGCCGTGATCCGCTCGATGAAGGACGGCGGGACCGTGAAAGGCGTTTCGCTGCTCGGCGGCGGGGAGCTTCCCTTCCGTCAGGATTTCGGCGTCCTTTCCGTAAACCTTCCCGATTCCCTCCCCACCCCCTATACCAACTGCCTGAAAATCACACTGGCGTGACCTGCCGGCGGCGTACATGGAGGAAAGACAGATGAAGATCAGCGAAAACGGCCGTTCCGACTATACGATCGTCGTCAGCCGAAACGCCTCTCCCGGCACGCGCTACGCCGCGGAGGAGCTGGCGAAATATCTGGAGGCCGTCGGCGGCGCCCTCCTTCCCGTCGTGACCGACGACGCTCCCCCGGCGGAACGGGAGATCGTCCTCGGCAGGACCGATCGCGCGGGCTCCCCTTCCGCGGAAGGCCTGAAGAACGACGGATACGTGCTCCGCACCGCGGGGAAAAAGCTCTTTCTTACGGGTGAAAACGAACGCGGCGACGTCTACGCCGTGTACGGGCTTCTGGAAAGAAAACTCGGCTGCCGGTTCTATACCGCGTCTGTGGAGAAGATCCCGAAGAAGGATCCTCTGGAGCTCCCGCCGGTCGACGAGACCGTGATCCCTCCCTTCTCCTACCGCTCCACCAACTGGAACGAGATCGCGGAGAATCCCGCCTTCGCCCTGAAGCGGGGGATGAGCAACGTCCGGGGCACCCCGGTCACGCCGGTCCTTCCCCACAGCCTCTGTCATACCCTTTTCAGCTTCGTGAGTCCCGAGGAGTATTTCGACACGCATCCGGAATACTTCTCCATGGTGGAAGGCAGGCGCATCCGGGAACGGACCCAGCTCTGCCTGACCAATCCCGACGTTCTGAAAATCACCGTCGGGAAGCTGAAGGACACCATCCGCAAAAATCCGGATTGCCGTTTCTTCTCGGTTTCCCAGATGGACTGGTACAATCCCTGCGAGTGCCCCGCCTGCCGGAAGATCGACGAAGAGGAAGGAAGCCATATGGGGACCATGCTGCGGTTCGTCAACGCCTGCGCCGACGCCGTGGCCGGAGAATTCCCCGACGTCCTGATCGAAACGCTGGCTTATCAGTACACCCGAAAGCCTCCGAAGATCACGCGCCCCGCCAAAAACGTGTGCATCTGCCTCTGCTCCATCGAATGCTGCTTTACCCATCCGATGCGCTCCTGCCGGATGCCGGCGCGTCCCTTCCGCCATCTGGTGGACTGGGATCATCCCTTCCAGGAGGATCTGGCCGGGTGGGGAAAGATCTCGGAGAGCCTTCTGGTCTGGGACTACACCACGAACTTCCGGTTCTATCTTGCGCCGAACGTCAATCTGCACGTCCTGCAGGACAACGTCCGGTATTTTCTGGAAAACGGAGTGACCTGCCTTTTCGAGCAGGGGAATTCCCAGGCGCGGTCCGGCGAGTTCGGGGAGCTGCGCGCCTATCTCCTGACAAAGCTCATGTGGGAGCCCGAAGGCGACGTCGGGCTTTGGATGAACGATTTTCTGGAGGGCGTTTACGGCGCGGGCTGGAAGGCCGTGCGCCGGTATATCGATCTCCTCGCGGACCACGTCACGCGCCACGGCGTGCACGCCGGGATCTACGACAATCCCATGGACGTGATCCCGGACAACATGCTGCCGGAGCTGACCGCCTGCTTCGACGAGGCGGCGCGTCTGACTGCGGGCAGTCCGGCGGCAGAGCGGGTGGACAGGAGCCGTCTGCAGCTAGAATTCGTAAAGCATCAGAGGCGGCTGCCGTCCTCGGACGACTTCGCGGAACAGGCCGAAGCCCTGATCGCAAAGATCCAAGAGCATGGGATCGCCTATATCCAGGAAAGCCGTGATCTCGAGACGAGCTTCAGCCAGATCCGGAAGGGCGATCTTCCGGATTCCTGGGAGGTTTTCTGGAAACCCTTCTGAGCGTTTATCGCTTTCCGGGATCCCGAAACAGAAAAACGCGGGGATCGGACATAAGCTCCGATCCCCGCGCCGTTTTTCCGCCTTTATCCTCTCTCGATCCCGATCCCGAGCGACGACAGCCTTTCAAAAAAGTCCGGGAAGCTCTTCGTCACGGCTTCCGCGCCGTCGATTTCTCCCCCGGTCAGGGTCAGGAGAAGCGAGAGCGCCATGACCACCCGGTGATCCCCGTGGCCCGAAAGCGGCGAATCCGGCTTCCGGAGCTTAGCGGCGGGGATGCGGACCCGGTCCTCCCCGGTCTCGGTTTTGATCCCGAAGCGCGCGAGCTCCGATCGCATGGCCTCCACGCGGTCGGATTCCTTGAAACGCAGCCTTTCGGTCCCGCGAAAGACCGCGCCGCCGTGAACCGCCGCCAGCGCCATCAGGACCGGGCCGAGATCCGGACAGTCGGAAAGATCGATCTCCGGCTCTCCGCGAAGGAGTCGATCAAAATGCTCCCGGAAGACCCTGTCTCCCTGCAGGCTGCTTCCGGAGAGGCCCGTGACGCGCACGTCGCCGCCGAGAAGATTCAGCCCCTCAAGGACCGCCGCGTTCGTCCAGTCTCCTTCCGCTCCGGCGTCGAGAGGCGAAAAGCGCTGGCGTCCGGGGATGCGGAACCGGTTCTCCGCCGTACGTTCGACGCGGACGCCGTGACGCAGAAGCTCCGCCAGGGTCAGATCGATATACGGCCGGCTCTTCACCGGTTCCAGAAGCCCGATCCGGCTCTCCCCCGCGAGATGCGGCAGAGCGAAAAGAAGCCCGGTGGTAAACTGACTGGAGATATCCCCGGGAAAACGGTATTCCCCGGCGGGGAGACTTCCGTCCGCTTCCAGCCCTCCCGGCACCCGCCGCAGCCGGAATCCCTTTTCCTTTGCGATCGTCTCATAGACCGAGAGCGGACGGGCAAAGAGCCGTTCGCTTCCGGTGAAAAGCGTCGTTCCGCCCGCAAGAAGGGCCAGTGGCAGGAAGATCCGGAGAGTCGTCGCGCTTTCCCGGCAGTCGATCGTACGGGGTTTCGCGTTCCGCGGATCGACGCCGCGGATCGCGTACGCGTCCCCTTCTTTCCGGATCTCCGCGCCGAAGGCGCCGAGAGCGCCCATCGTGGCGAGAACGTCGTCCGAAAGGTCGATCCCGCGGATCCTGCTTTCGCCTTCTGCCAGGCCGGACGCGATCAGGAGCCGGTGCGCGCTGCTTTTTGAGGACGGCGCTCTCACTTCTCCCCGGGCTTTTCCCGGGCGTATGGCGATTTTCACGCCGTTTTCCCCCTCTCTTCCGTTCGCTCTCCCGGTTTATCCGGCCGCCGCCATCCGAAAGGCTTCGACGATCCTCCCTGCGTTCTCCGCCGGATCGCCGGACAGCTCGACCGTGGCGTCGGCCGCTTCCCGATAGATCTCTTTTCTTTCCCGGTACAGTCTTTCGATCTTCTCCCGGGTATCCGCCGTGGGGCGGTCCGGGGTGGGCACGAGTTCAGAGACCGGCCTTTCCAGCAGGATCAGGACGCCGGTTTCCTTCAGGCGCGCCACGTTCTCCGCCCGGAGGACCGTTCCGCCGCCCGCGGCGATCACGATCCCGCGCCTGCCCGCGATCCGACGGCAGATCCCGCTTTCCAGATCCCGGAAAGCTTCCTCCCCCTCCGTGCGGAAGATCTCGGGGATGGAACGGCCGGCTTCCTTCACGATCTCCCGGTCCAGGCTGACGAATTCCCGGCCGAGCATCTCCGCCGCAAGGCGGCCCTGCGTGCTCTTTCCCACGCCGGGCATGCCGATCAGGACCAGATTCCGCCCGGAAGCCGTCTTTTCTTTGTTTTTCGATCCGCTCTTCATCATCTGTCACACGTCCGCAAAATAATCGATCCCGAATCTTACGGCCAGTAGGTCGTAGATCACCATCGCCGTGACGGCATCGACCGCCGGGCGGGCGCGGTGAAGGATCGCGGGGTCATGCCTTCCCCCGACGGCGAGGACCGCGTCCTCTCCCTTCAGGAAATCCACCGTTTTCTGTTCCCGCGGGATGGAAGGAGCGGGCTTGACAAGCAGCCGGAAGAGAAGCGGCATGCCGTTGGTGACGCCGCCGTTGATCCCGCCGTTGTGATTGGAGACGGTCCGGATCTTTCCGTCCCGCATCCGGAAGGGATCGTTCCAGGCGCTTCCGCGCGCGTCGGCCATTCCGAAGCCCGCGCCGAATTCGATCCCCTTGACCGCGGGGATCCCGAAAAGAGCGCGGGAAAGGGCGTTTTCCACCCCGTCGAACCAGGGCTCTCCCACGCCGCCGGGGATCCCGGCCGCCGCCGTCTCCAGAACGCCGCCGACGCTGTCCCCCGCCTCCGCCGCCTCTTCGATCCGGCGGCGCATCGCCTCTCCGGCGTTTTCGTCCAGAACGGCGAAGTTCTTTTCCGCAAGCGACAGGATCGCGCCTTCCAGTTCCTCCGCATCTTCCGGGAAGGACCGGTCGCAGATCCCGTCAAGCCGCGCGATGTGCGTCCCGATCCGGATCCCTTTCGCCTTCAGCGCGCCTTCGACGATCGCGCCGGCCGCCGCAAGAGGAGCGGTCAGCCGTCCGCTCGCGTGGCCCGCGCCGCGGTAGTCCTCAAAGCCGTGATATTTCAGATAGGCCGCGTAATCGGCGTGCCCCGGACGGGCAAGGCCGCGCGTCCTTTCGTATTCTTCGCTTTTCGCATCCCGGTTCGGGATCAGGATGCAAAGCGGCGTTCCGGTCGTCTTCCCTCCGAAGACGCCGCTCACGATCCGGAAGGGATCCGGTTCTCTTCTTCCGGAACCGGTCTTCCCCGCGGGGCGGCGCAGAAGGAGCTTCTTTTCGATCGCCGCGCCGTCCACCGGGATCCCCGGGGCGAGGCCGTCGAGCACGACGCCGATCTCCTCCCCGTGGCTTTCTCCGAAAAGAGTGACGGCGAGCGCGCTGCCGAAGGTGTTTTTCACGCCTCTTCGCCTCCCCTCTTTTCTTCGAGGATCGTTTCCTGATAGGCTCTGGAAAGGGCGATCACCCTATCGAGGAAAGCGAGATAGTATTCCGAAAGGGTCCCGTCCTCCAGAAAGGCGAGGTTTCGTTCTTTGACTCTTTCCTCCTGCTGCGGATCCCGGACCGGAAGTCCGTGTTCCCTTTTATACGACGCGATCTCCTCCGCTGCCTTCATCCGCCGGCAGAAGAGACCGGCCATCTCCCGGTCGATCTCCGCGATCTTTTCTCTCGTCTCCTTCAGATCCATCGAAAAGCCCTCCCCTTTGAAGACCCGATAAAAGCGGCCCCGCCTTTTGCGGAACCGCCAGAGCCGTTCCCGGCCGATCCATTCTATCACGCTTTCCGGCGCTTTGTCAATCCCGCCGCACAGGCGCGAAGCGGCCCGTCCGTCTTGGAAGCCGGACGGGCCGCGCGTCTTTTCTCCTGAGATCTCCGGTCAGAGATCGACCTTCGGAAGAGCTTCGATGCTCTTCGCCAGTTCCTCGTCGGTGGGGATATAGTCGTCCATCAGGCCGTCGTGGAACTTCTGATAAGCCGTCAGGTCGAAATACCCGGTGCCGGTCAGGCCGAAAACGATGGTCTTTTCCTCTCCGGTCTCCTTGCACTTCAGGGCTTCGTCGATGGCGACGCGGATGGCGTGGCTGCTCTCGGGGGCGGGCAGGATGCCTTCGACCCGGGCGAATTCCTCGGCCGCCTCGAAGACCTTGACCTGCGGCACCGCGCGCGCTTCCATCAGGCCGTCGTGGTAGAGCTGGGACAGGGTCGTGCTCATGCCGTGGAAGCGCAGGCCGCCGGCGTGGTTCGGCGCGGGGATGAAGTTTGCGCCGAGGGTGTACATCTTGGCGAGCGGGCAGATCATGCCGGTGTCGCAGAAGTCGTAGGCGAACTTGCCGCGGGTGAAGCTCGGGCAGGAGGCGGGTTCCACCGCGACGATCTGATAGTCGGCTTCGCCGCGGAGCTTTTCGCCCATGAAGGGGGCGATCAGGCCTCCGAGGTTGGAGCCGCCGCCGGCGCAGCCGATGATCATATCGGGCTTGACGCCGTATTTGTCCAGCGCGGCCTTGGTCTCCAGTCCGATCACGCTCTGATGGAGGAGCACCTGATTCAGGACGCTTCCCAGCACGTAGCGGTAACCGGGATGGGTGGTCGCGACCTCGACCGCCTCCGAAATGGCGCAGCCGAGGCTGCCCGTGGTGCCGGGATGCGCTTCGAGGATCTTCCGTCCGACCGCGGTCTCGGTGGAGGGAGACGGGACGACCGACGCGCCGTAGACGCGCATGACCTCCCTCCGGAAGGGCTTTTGCTCGTAGCTGACCTTGACCATATAGACCTTGCAGTCCAGCCCGAAGTAGGAGCAGGCCATGGAGAGCGCCGTGCCCCACTGTCCCGCGCCGGTTTCGGTGGTGACGCCCTTGAGCCCCTGCTTCTTGGCGTAATAGGCCTGGGCGATGGCCGAATTCAGCTTGTGGGAGCCGGAGGTGTTGTTGCCTTCGAACTTGTAATAGATCTTCGCGGGGGTCCGGAGCTTTTCCTCCAGGCAGTAGGCCCTGACCAGCGGAGAGGGGCGGTACATCTTGTAGAAATCCCGGATCTCCTGCGGGATCTCGATCATCGGGGTGGTTTCGTCCAGCTCCTGGGCGATCAGTTCGTCGCAGAAGACGGGCGCCAGCTCGTCGGCGGTCATAGGCCGGAGCGTACCGGGATTCAGCAGAGGCGCGGGTTTGTTTTTCATGTCGGCCCGCAGGTTGTACCATGCCTTCGGCATCTCGTTTTCTTCCAGATAGATCTTGTAGGGAACGTCTTTCATGTCTTTCCTTCCTTTCGAGGCGTTGGGCGGAGAAACGGCCGATGGTCCCGTTTCTCCAGGAGCTTCTGCGTCGGGATCCCGGGAAAGATCTTCCCCGTGAAAAGAAAAATCCCGTCCCGGCAAATCTTGCTGGGACAGGAATCGATTCCTGCGGTGCCACCCGGCTTGACGCGAATCCTCGCGCCCACTTACGGCATACCATCATATGCCTGACCTTTCGTAACGGAGCGTCGTTCTCCGGCGCGCATACTCGGACGGGAAATCCTTTCTGCTTGCCCTCCGAAGTCCATTCGGTTTCCGCATATCTGCCGCGATCCCACCGCCCGCGGCTCTCTGGGAGACATCGGCCGAAACCTACTTACCCTTCTTCAACGGTTTATTAAAGTATAGCACAAAAGCGTTCGCGTGTCAAGCGATCTTTTCTCCGCGGATCAAATTCCGTGTTTTTGACAGAAAATGCGCGGCGATTCCCGCTTTCTTTGCGGCAGTCTGCCGCTTTCCGCCGTCCGGAAACCGGTCATTCTTCTTCCCCGACCGTGAGGACGACCTTGCCGACGTGTCCGCCGCGCCTGAGGACGGCGTGCGCCTCCTCCGCACGGGCGATGGGAAATACGGCGGTGACGCCCGGCTTCAGCGTACCGTCTTCCAGCTTCGGCCAGACGTTTTTCACAAGCTCCGCAAGAATACAGGCCTTCTCCTCCGGCGTGCGTCCTCTGAGCCTGCTGCCGGCCAGGCGAAGGCCTTTTGTCAGAAGCGGGCGGAGATTCAGGGAGGTCTCGGTCCCCGCCAGCGTGGAGATCACGATCCACGTTCCGCCCGGCGCCATATAGGGAAGGCTCTTTCCGAGGGTTTCCCCCGCGAGACAGTCCATGGACACGCTGACCGGCGTCCCCGCTTCCTCTTCCCTTTTCAGGGCGTCCTCCACCTTTTCCCGGGCGAGATCGACGATCACGTCGGCGCCGAGGGATCTGATCTTTTCAGCCGTCCCGGCGGATCGGACCGACGTCACGACCCGCGCGCCGAAAGCCTTCGCCAGCGGGATGGCGGCCGAGGCGAGTCCGCTCCCTCCCGCGGGGATGAAGGCGGTCTGCCCCGCGGAGAGTCGTCCTTCCAGAAAAAGATTCAGATAGGAGGTGGCGTAAGCCTCCGGAAGAGACGCCGCTTCGATCAGGGAAAGCCCCTTCGGGACCGGCATGAGCATATCGCGCCGGACGACGGCGTATTCGGCGTATCCGCCGCCGCCGAGCAGGGCGCAGACCCTGTCCCCCGGTTTCCACCGGGTTTCCTCTTCCCCGGTCTTTTCGACGACGCCGGCGATCTCCAGGCCCATCCATTCCGGGCATCCCGGCGGAGAGGGATATCTGCCCTCCCGCTGGAGAAGATCGGCGCGGTTCACTCCCGCCGCGCAGATCCTGACCAGGACCTCTCCTTTTTTCGGTACGGGATCCGGGACCTCCGACCAGACGAGGCGCTTTTCCCGGTCCACCAGCATTGCTTTCATAGATCCTCCTTACAGCCCGTTCTTTTTCAGATATTCGTCCATCCGGAGCCCGACCGGCGTGTCCCGCGGGACGTAGTCTTCCGGGATATTGCCGATCTCTTTTTTCAGGCCCTCGAACATGGGGATCATATCATCCTGCGAAAGGCCGGTAAGCGCCAGGACCTTGGAATTGTCCGTGACGCGGCGGAAGAGCCTTGCGTATTCCAGCTGCCAGCGCACGTTGAGCGCCTTCTCCGGGCTGAGGATCGCGAGATAGTCTTCCTTGTCGACCCACACCGGTTCCAGCCCCAGGAGTTCGTGATAATATCCGGCGATCTCGCTCCAGGTCCTGTGCTCCGCCGAGCAGACGTTGTAGCATTCCCTCTTCGCCTCCTCCCGGAAGAGGATGCGGGCGATCATCTTCGCCACGTCGCCGCCCCAGCAGAGCGTCGCCGGCTTGTCGGCGGCCTGGACCGGCAGGACGACTTTCTTCCCCATGAGGGCGCGTCCGACCCCGTCGGCAAATTCCAGGGTGACCAGCTGGAGCCGCATCGTGGAAAAGGTGGTGGCGGGACGGACGATCGTCCAGTTTCCGTAATCCGACGCCGCAAGAAGATCCTCGTTCCGCGCCTTCTGGATGCAGTAGTCGTTCGACGCTTTCAGGACCTCGTCTTCGGAGGAATCCAGAAGGCGGGGAGAAGTCTCCCGGACCGGCTGCTCTTTGTCGTCGTAGACGCGGCAGGAGGAGAGAAAGATATAGTGGGAGGTATGATCAAGGAAAAGCCTGTAATACCCGGAGAAGGGGTGCCCTCCGTAATCCATGAAGTTGACGATCCCGTCAAACCCGTGCGCCAGAAGCCCTTCCAGGAATCCTTTGTCGAACGCGTCGCCCCGGACATAGGAGGCGGGGCCGCCCCACGGCGGCGCCGCGTCCAGCCCGACGCCCGTCACCTCATACCCGAGGGATACGAGCTCGGGGACCAGATATCTGCCCATCGCGCCGGTGGCGCCGATCACCAGAACCTTTTTCATGACGTTCTCTCCTTTTTATTCTATGCTTCTGCCGGGGAAGCGTACGCCCCCGACGATCTCGGAAAGCACCTGCTGCACCAGGTACTCGTGTTCAAAGGAATACGGATTCTCTTTCCCGAGCCGGACGTATGCGTAGAAATCGCGCATCATCCCGTCGTACCGGCCGTCGCGGGTGTCGTCCTTCACGGGGATCTCCCTTTTCCGGTCCTCGTAGGGCTGATCGGCGAGCGTGAGGTCGCTGAAGGTCATCCGGACGGGGTTTTCCAGAGGGCGGATATCGATCGTCCCCTTGCTGCCGGAGACCACGAGCTGGCGCCTTCCGTATCCGTTGACCTCCACCGAGGAGACGTAAATCCGCGCGATCGCCTTTTCGTATTCGAGCACCGCAAGGGTATTGTCCTCGACGTCCACACCGTCCAGACCGCTGCGCTTCAGGAAGGAGGTGATCTTCTCCGGTCTGCCCAGCATATAGACGATCAGGTCGACCAGGTGGCTTCCCAGAATATACATGACGCCGCCGCCGAAATTCGCAAGCCACTTCCGGTAGGAAGCGGGATGGAAGGTGCTCATCTCCGCGTTGATCGAACAGATCTCCCCGAGATCGCCGTTCCGCAGCTTTTCCAGGCAGAACGCCACGGCGGGATTGTAGCGGTACATATAGCCGAGCTGCACGACGAGGTTCTTCGCCTTTGCCGTGTCGAGAAGCTCCCGGTACTCCGGAAGAAGGCCGGCAGGCTTGTCCATATGGATATGCTTTCCCGCCTCCGCGCACATGCGGGCGTATTTCACGAGATCCCATACGTCGCTTTCCACCATAACGGCGTCGGAGCGTTCGATCACTTCCTCCACGCTCATGCGCGGGAGACCGGCATATCCCGCGTTTCCGCCGCGCTTTTCGATCCACCATTCGTTTTCTTCGGCATATCCGACGATCTCAAAAAGCTCCGGGAATTTCCGTGCGGTCAGCATCATCGCTTCGCCGTGGTTGTGCCCGATGCCGATCTGCCCCAGCCTGATCTTATCCATGACGCTCTCCCCCTTCACAGGATCTTTTTCAGGTTGTCGACCGCGGCCCTGACGGCGGAAAGCCCGGGCTGTTCCGGAAAGCTTCCCTCGTCGTACCGGTCGACGCAGAAGGCGATATGCCCGCCGAGGACCGGATTGATCACGCGGGAAAGAAGCCCCGCCCTTCCGCCCGCATGATAGGCGACCGGCGTTTCAACCTCTCTTTTCAAGGCGAGCATCGCGCGGAAGCTTTCGATCAGGTCGTCCTCGTCTTCCGCCACGGTCACGATCTTGATGATATCGGGCTTGCGTTTTTCGAGAAAGAGGGCGAGCTCCACCACCTCGCCGGCGTTCATCCTCACGCCGGGATGGCAGGAAAGCAGGACCTCCGACCCGAGAGAATGCACTTCTTCGATCAGCGCGCACTGCTTCATCACGATCTTTTCGTCGGTCACGACCTCTTTGGGCTCCCGCGCGGCGAAGGAATACCCTTTTTCTCCGAAATATCCGCTTTTCGATCCGGGATCGAAGGTGTACCCCTGCATATCGATCCCCGCCGCGCCGGCTCTTACGGCGCGGAGAAGGCTTTCGACGCGCTCTTCCTCGGAAAAGCCGGCGTCGCCCCCTTCGTAAGCATTGTTGTAATTCAGGGCAAGCACGGGGAGCTTCGCCGATCCGATGATCTTTTCCAGGCTCTCCCGGTCGGCGGAGCGAAGGCAGGAAAGATGCAGATCGACCATCGTCGCGCCGTCGTACCGGCAGTTCCGGATGGCGGCGATCGCCGCGGGGACGCTCTTTTCCTTGATCACGCCGGCGAGCGCCGGGGACGGGAGACGCGATATCCTCTGTTTCATAAACCCTCCATCTCTTCAGGCTCTGCCGGGATCTCCTCCGGAGGCCCGTTCAGTCGTAAAAATTCCGGGAAAGGACTTCCTTCTGCCATTCCGGCGAAAGGCTCGTGAACCTTGCGGAAAAGCCGCAGACACGGATAATCAGATCCCTGTGCTCTTCGGGATGGATCTGTGCGTCCAGCAGTTCTTCCTTCGTGACGCAGTTGAGCTGCAGCGATCCCAGCGCCGTTCCGGCGGCGGCGCGCAGGAAGGTCTCGCAGACGTCCGGGGTGATCCGGTCGGAGGGAAGGATGATGTTGACCACCGTATTGCCCGCGAGCTCGCTTCCGTCGAGGGCGGCAAGACTGTTGATCACGCTGGTGACGCTCGGGATCCGGTGCAGTCTGGAAGGCGTGAGTCCCTGCGAGATATAGTCGCCGTTATGTCTGCCGTCGGGCGTGGCCAGCGTCTTTTCCGCCCAGAAACGGATCTCGGTATAGGTCAGATGTCCCAGATTGATCCGCCCGCCCGGCCAAAGGGCGGAAAGCTCGCCCGCGAGAAGCCAGAGATCGTGATTGAACCGCTTTGCAAGAGCGCAGGATTCTTCGCTTTCGTCTCCCCATACATGGCAGCGCAGGGCGTCCCGGCGCATGGTCTCGGCGCCGCGCCAGTCGTTCCTGACCGCGGCGAGAAGCTCTTTCATCGTGACAAGGCGTCTGTCGAAAACGAGCGATTTGATGGCCAGAAGCGAATCGACGATGTTGGGAAAGCCGACGCAGAGATAGGTCTCGTCATGATACCTGCAGCCTCCGGCCGTCAGATCCTTCCGGTTTTCGAGACAGCCGGTCATGGAAGCGGAGGTAAGGGGCAGCGGATCGACCTCCGGCCAGACCGGCTTGCCCAGGAGAGTCATACGGTTCCTCTCCCGGAAAAGGCGGCGGCAGTTTTCCAGGGTGATCCGGTAAACCTCCTCGAAATCCTCCGCGCCGTCCAGCGGCAGGAAGGAAACGCCGCATTCCTCCATCTTGTCCTTCCGGTCGTGGACGGAGAATTCAAAGGCTTTGAGCAGGTTCACGTAATTGCCGTGATCCTCCATGATATCGCCGTTCGTCATCATTCCCCAGCAGCCCGTGACGATATAATCGCGCGCATCCTCCGGGGAACGGCCGGCGCGGATCAGGGCGGGGATCGACGTGTCGTCGTTCTGATACAGGATCACGGAGGTCCCGCGGATCACGTCGCGGTCCGCCTCGTCGAGGTATTCCTTGGGGGAAGCGGCGCCGTAGCGCACCTTGATCTTCGGGAAAATGATCTTCTCCTCCCGCGTGGCCCGCAGGAACATCGCGGTCAGTTCGTTCCAGACCGGATTCCCTTCCCGGTCGCAGCCTCCCAGCGTATAGGTGTTTTCCAGCTCATGGTCGGCATAGCCCACCATCTTCATATCGTGGTCGTAATGGAGATCCCACGTGAGAAGAAAAGCTTTGATCAGGTCGTACGCTTCTTCTTTTGTGAGGCGTCCCTCCGCGAGATCCTTCTCATAAAAGGGCAGAAGGTCGAGATCGGGACGTCCGAAGCTGTTGTAGCCGACGCCTTCCAGAGCGCCGCACGCCGTCCGGATGAAGGCCAGGAGATTCAGCGCCTCATAAAAAGTCCTCGGCGCGTTCCACGGCGTATGGGCCGCGGAATCCCGGATCATTTCCAGGCGTCTTTTCAGCGCGGGATCGCCGGCGGACGCCAGTCTTTCTTCCGCTTTGCGGGAAAACTTTTCCGCGATCCTTCCGAGGCAGAGAAGCCCTTCGCACGCAGTTTCCAGAAAATCACGCTCTTCCCCGGTCTCCGCACGGGCAAGTTCGCTCCGCGCCTTTTCATAAAGGCCCTTCAGGCCCGACGCAAAGAGCGGTCTGCAGCAGAAATAGAAATGCTGTCTCGTGTCGGCATAGGGGCCGCAAATGAGATAGAGGAGCTCTCTTCCCTGCTTTTCGCGCAGGCGGAAAAGACCGGGATCCCGGTCGGCGAAGAGATGCACGCTCCGTTCGTAGTTCCAGCCGCCCGCATGGGTCTTTCCCCGGAAATTGCCGGCGCCGTCGCAGTGAGCGCTCATCGTGCCGAGCTCGTGATAGAAGGGCGACGAGTCGAAGAGGACCGGCTCGCACTCTTCCGCGATCATCCTGTACTGAAGCGCTTTGCGCCGGTAGCCGTTCATGGAAGGATCGCACGCTCTGTCAAGCTTTTCGTAGAGCTTTTCCCGGAACTCGGCGGCCATGTCGTCGACTCTGTTCCAGTAAAAGTCTCTGATCTCCTCCCGAAAGGCGGCAAAATCCATCGTATCGCCCTCCTTCCCGGTTCACCGGGCTGCAAGCTTCAGGAATTTCGCGGCGTTCATCTGCTCGTTGGTCAGATACTCTCCGTCAAAAAAGAGCGCGTAGGTGGTGACCGGCGTCGGCGCGGAACGCGCCTCGTCTCTGCTCTTCAGCCGGATCGCCCGGAAGGGGATCCCGTTTTCCTTCGCCGTCTCTTCCACGATCGGAACGTATTTCGCGTTGAAGGGGCACTGGTCGGTATAGAACAGCACATACCCCTTTTCCCCGACATGCGGGTCTTTGGCATGCGGCAGGAAACGGGGCGGCCGGGCGTCGGGTGTGAAGGGCAGATACCAGAGCTCTATCCCGTTCGACGCAGCGTCCGCAACACGGAAGCCCTTGTGGGAAAGATACTTCGGATCGGAAAGGAAGGGCTTCTTTTTCGCGGAGGACAGGATGCAGAGCCCTTTTCTGCCCTTTTCGCGGCTGTCTTCGATACAGGCCGCAAGCAGGTCGTTCGAGTACCCGTGCCCCTTGAGGGAGCCGGAGACCCAGAGGCAGTCGATATAGGTATATCCCGGCGCGTCGACGGGGTTCCATGCGTTTTCAGCCGGGAGATACTCGATGAAGCATTTCCCGCGCTCCGTGCTTTTCAAAAAGACCAGCCCATCGTCGAACCGGTCGGCAAGCCAGGCCTTCTTGGACGATACCTGTACGTCGTTGTCGTTCGCGATCGCGCAGCAGATATGCTCCTTCCGGAGATTTTCCTTCGTAACGCGGATGTATTCCATCGCTGTCCCCCTCTTCAAAAGCCGTTCCGGCCTTCCCTGTCATTATAGTCAAATCGCCGCCAGATTGCAAGTTTTCTCCTCCGGAAAAGACGCCGGCCGCGGCGATCCGTCATTCTGTCGCCCGCCCTTGTCATTCCCGGAAAAATAGAATATAATAAAGAGTATAATTAGGAAAAAACGAAAGAGAAAGCGGGGGCGGGTATGACGATCGAAGAGGTCCGACGGTTCCTGCTCCGGAAGCAAGGGCTTCTCGGCGACCGCCGGTTTGCGGGAAAAGAAGGCGTCCTCGCCTACGTCAGGCAGGCCGGCTGCATTCAATACGATCCGGTGGACGTCTGCGGCAAAAACGCCGAGCTGACCCTGCTGGCGCGGGTCGGAGGCTTCCGGAAGAAGACGCTCCGGGATCTTCTCTATAAAGACCGCAGTCTCATCGATTACCCGGACAAGGAGCTTTCGATCTTCCCGGTCGAGGACTGGCCGTATTTTGAGGAATACCGGAAAAAGAGCTTTCTGCACGGGCGGCAGTTCGACGGGCTTGCGGAGCTGGAAGACCGGACGGCCGAATACATCCGGAAGCACGGGCCGGTCAGCGCCGACACGCTCCCCGTCGAAGGCGAGATCTTCTGGCACTCGGCCGTGCACTGGAGCGGAAACTGGCACAAGAATTCCAGGGCGGCGCGTTCGGTCCTGGAACAGATGTATACCGACGGTCGGCTCGTGATCCATCACAAGGAAGGCTCCCGCAAATTCTATGATCTTGCGGCAAAGCGGCTTCCCGAAAGCATTCTCACGGCTCCGGACCCCTGTCCGGACAGGATGGAGCATATCAAATGGCGCATCCTCCGGCGGATCGGCGCGGTCGGCATGCTCCCGGACCGCCGTTCCGACGCCTTTCTCGGGATCCCCATGACGACCGATGAGCGAGAGCGCGCGTTTTCCGATCTGGAAAGAGAAAAAAGGATCATCCCCGTCGGGGTCGAGGGGCTGAAAAGCCCGCTCTATGCCCTTGCGGACGATCAGGCGCTGATCGGCGAGATCCTGAAGGACGGCGCGGCGTTCCGGCCCCGGTGCGAGTTTCTCGCCCCGCTCGATCCCTTTTTGTGGGACCGGAAGCTTATCGAGGCGCTCTTCGAATTCCGGTATTCCTGGGAAATCTACACGCCCGCCGACAAGCGCCGGTACGGATACTACGTCCTCCCCATCCTCTGGGGAGAGCGGTTCGTCGGGCGGATCGAAGCGGCCGCGGACCGCAGGGAGCATGTCCTTCGCGTCAAAAACATCTGGTACGAAGACGGGATCCGGGTGACGAAACGGATGCAGAGCGCCGTCGAAGGCGCCGTCGGGCGGCTCGCCCGGTTCAACGAATGCACGCCGGATACGGCGGAACAAAGGATCCATCCGTAAACAGCAGCCTCCGCGGCCGGGCCGCGGAGGCTGCTGTTTTTCTTTTCAGACCGGTTTGATCTCTTCGTCCCTGCCGGGATCGAATTTCCGGAGGGGCAGGTATTTGTAAACCCTGTCGATATAGCCGGCGTACGCCGGGTATTTCCCGGAGGAGATCCTTTCTCCCAGGGCCGAGCTTCCCATGAAAAGCAGGATCAGAAGGAGCGGTCCCGCCATCGTCCAGTGGAATACGCTGAGGCTCGTCACGCCGGCTCCGACGGCAAAGAAATAGAGCGAAAACCACATCCCCTGCTCCCCGAGATAGTTCGGATGCCGCATATACCCCCAGGGGCCGCGTGTGTTGAAGCCGAGATCATAAGGCCGCGGCAGCTCCGTAAGGGTCTTCCCTTCCGCAAGGAGCCGCTTTTTCGTCCGGTGAAAACGCCACTGCACCTCGTCCGCCGCGGTTTCCAGCACAAGGAAGAGAAGCGCGGCGACCGTCGCAGCGGCGTCCCACGCGCCGAAGGGCACGGCCGACTCCATCGAAGCCAGCGCGGGCAGGATAATCGCCAGAACGAGCAGATTCTGATAGACGCTGATGAAGAAGAGGTCGAAAAGCACCCAGGCGAATCTCCTCCGGAAAAACCGGCTGCCGCGGACGACCGACCAGCGGTAATCCTCCTCCCCTTCCCAGAATTTCAGGCGGTAAGCGCCTTTTCGCGCGAAATTGACCGTCAGACGGATCCCCCAGGCCGTCACGATCAGGGCGTAAACGACCAGGCGGAGCTTCATTCCTCCCCGCGCGGCGACGATCCAGGTATAGACGATGGGCAGAAGGCTCCAAAGCTTGTCCATCTGGGAAAAATTCCGGGTCGCCTCCCCGACGAAAAAGCAGAAGGCGGCGCTGCATCCGCAGACGGCGAGAAGGATCAGGAGCGTCTCCTTCTCAAGCTCCGTCAACGCGCGGCCGCCGGCCGTGAGAGCCGCCGCCAAAAGTGCGAGTACGATTAGCGCCGATACGGCCGTTCCGATGATCCTGCGCATGGATCCACCCTCTCCGTTCCCATATTTCTCCCGTCTCCGCCGCGTCAGGCGCGCCGAAAGGCGGGGCTTCGTTTTTCATCCTTCCGCCGGTCAAGCGAAAAAGGCGGCGAGGAACTCGTCCAGCGGGCCGTCGTATTCCGCCTCGCACAGAAAAGAATAGGTCATCTGATCGCCGTTGGCATAGAAGATACGCGTTTTTCCCCGGTCTTCGCACAGATCCAGATCGCTGCAATTGATATTCAGGCCGGTTTCCAGAAGCTCCCGTTCTCCGGGCGAGAGCGTGCAGCCGGGCTTCACTTTTCTGTCGTCGTCTCCGAACATCATGATCGGGTTGTGGAAGCCGACCTCCCAGGCGTCGAAGTCCTTCGTACGGTAGATATAGGGAGCGTAGCGTGCGCAGGGCAGCCTTTCCAGGCAGATCATGTAATACCAGCCGTTCGCCCAGCGCAGCGCGGGACAGGCGTTGTAGCGTTCAGGGGTATAGGCGCACGCATCCGGCATCAATTCCCATTGCATAAGATCGTCGGAGCGGGCGAAAAAGCAGGTGAACGGGTCCCCGATGGCGGGATCCTCCCGGCCGGGGCAGGCGCTCATTTCGATCGCCATCACGTAACCGCTGTCGCCGCGGCAGACCGACGTGTTCCACAGCCGCCTTTCCGGGACCGTGAGAGCGTCCCTGCTCTTCCATTCGGTCAGATCCTTCGTAAAAAACATCCGGATCTGATGACCGCCGCGGGGATCGTGCCATTCCGCGGCGTTTTCCGACTGATACATCGTAAGCGGCCTGTCGTCAAACCGGGACGACGCAAAGACGTAAAGGGTATCTCCTTCGGCATAAGCGGACGCAAAATAATAATCGGCGCCGAAGGGAGCGCACACGCGGCCGGTCGCCTCGTGCCGCACGCGGATATACTGTCTGGAACAGATCTCGTCCGGCGCCATGCTTTCCACGAGCCAGAGTTCCCCGTTCCACAGAACGGGCGTCTGCTCCATCCCCGGCCCGATCGCGCCGAGCTTGCGGATCACGGGCGCTCTGCCGGTTTTCTGTCCGATGGCATATAAGAATTCCTTCAAGCTGCAATACCTCCGGTCTTTTTCTTTATTCTCCCCGTTCGAGAAGCGCCATGGCGTACGGCGGAAGCGGCGGAAGGACAAACCGCGTCATGGCTCCGTCACGCCCCCGCGCCCGCAGGAGCTCGCGCCTTCCGTCCTCCAGCGTGATCGCCGCCGTTTGCAGATCGCCGCCGAGAAGGACCGCCGTGTTTTCCAGAACGTCGAAATTCGGATTCAGAAGAGCGACCGCGTCGCCCTGCGGCGTACGGCGGACCGATGCCAGAAGCCGCACGCAGCTTTCGGTCAGGAAGGGCAGACCGTCTCCCGAAAGGTAACGGAAAAGCCGTTTCATCTCCGCCGAGCGCAGCGTGTCCGAAAACGCGCTTCGCGCGTAATGGGAGGAAACGCACACGGTCCCTCCGAGCCTGTTCCGCCGGATCCCCATCGAACAGGCCGCCTTCCGCCGCCCCCGGTGATCCTCCAGGAAGCAGAGCGTCTCCGCTCCCGGAGCGGGCAAAAGCTCCGCCGAGCTTCCGCGCACGAATACCTGCGGACAGAGACGCGTCCTGCCCGCGATCCCCGCGTTCAGCGGGTGATCCGCATAGACCTCCACGCTGTCCTCCGGGAAAGCTTTTCCCACGCGAAAGCCCGTCAGGTCCTCGTATCCCATGCGGTTGAGCTCGTCGAGCGCTTCCGCGTCCATATAGACCCCGCCCGAGAGGATCCGGATAAGCTCTTTCTCCTCCAGGGCACGGGGCGATCTCCCGGTCAGAAGGTAACAGCAGGCGTCTTCCAGCCGGCTGCACGCGGGCAGACCAAGGGAAAAGAGTTCCTCCCATGCGTCGGGGAAAACGCTGCCGCCGCCGGAGAGGAAATCGCCGTCCAGCGCCGCCTGCAGGTCCTTGTGCCAGCCCTCCCAGACGCCGGCCGAAGGCGCGCGTCCGAGTTTTTCCGAAAGCAGCCTTTCAAAGGGGATCACCCTTCGCAGCGCTTCGAAGTGTCCGCGCATCACCTCGACCGGCTCTCCGCGCGGCGCGTTGGGCAGTACGTTGAGCGCGGCGCCGGTACATCCCGCCGCCGTGTAGAGCAGGACCTCGAGAGCGGTCGAACGCGGGCTCTTGAACAGGATGCGATACGGGTAATCCTCGATCTCGGATTGGATACCGGTCACGTTTCCGGGCAGGCGCGCGCACTGACGCCCGATCTGGCGCGCCTTTTCGACCATCGAGGAAAAGGGGCGGTCGCTGTAGGCGCCGCCGCCCGGCCGCCACAGGATCTCGTATGCGCCGTCTTCCGAGAGCGCATCCGCCCAGAGCGCAAAATCGTATCCTTCAAAATACCGCTCGCCCGTCATGAATCCCAGCGTGATCCCGTCGTCGACCGCGCGGACCGTCCTGCCGACGAAACGCAGAAGCTCCGCGATCTTTTCGCTCTGCTCCCGGAGCCATTCTTTGCGGAGTTCCGTGTTTTCCGGCGTTTCCAGCGCGGTTTTCAGCTCCTCTCGCGTATAGGAAGTCCCGCTCCTCGCGTTGAAGCGCGCGACGCATTCCCTGCAGAAACAGCCGTTCCCCACGGGGAAATGCCCGTACCGCACATCGTCGTCCACCCAGATGAAATCGGGAGCGGCGGCCGCATAGATCTCATAAAGAGGCTTGACGTATTCCTCCCGGTAGCGCGCATCCCCGGGGCAGAACGAGCCGGCGCATTCCTCCCCTTCGACGTTCGTCAGGCGGCGCCAGTCCCCCTTCACCATTTCGTCCAGCCGTTCGGTGTGATGGCCGAGGGTGGAAAGCACGTTGATCCCAGAGGAAAAGCCCTGCTCCTTCACCCGGCGGATGCGTTCCCTGAGGATCGCGGCGTGTTCCTTCGCCGTTTCCAGCGGCTGGGGCGGATGAAAATCCGAACTGAAAAAGGCGACCTGCTGCACGCAGTCCCGGTATTCGCACAAAAAAGAGAGAAGAGAATCAAACGCCGCGCCGTCTTTCCAGTTCGGCACGCTCACGCGGATCGAATTCAAAATATCCCCCAACGGATCCACCGCCCTTTCCCGATCGCCGCCGCGCCCGTCACAGCCGGCACGACGGTTTTCTTCATTATACCACACTCGTTCCCTTCGGGCAACTGCCCGGACTTCTCCGCAAAAAAAGCAGACGTCCGCGCGTCTGCCTTTTCGCTGTGCTTTTCATTCGACCGGGATCGGCGAGCAGAAGCCCGTACGGTCATAAGTCCCGCCCCGCGCGACCCGCGCGACGTCCATATCGTCGATCGTCCTGACAAAATCCTCCGGCAGCATGGCGTCGATCCCGTATCCCTCGACGATCCGGTCGCACGATTCCGGCCAGATCCGTCCTTCTTTCTTATGCGTGTCCCGGTACTGCGGACCGTGAAAGCGGTAATAGGACCACGCGACCGAACCGGCGATGGCCGCCAGGGTGTCGCTGTCGCCGCCGAGCGACACGGCGTTCCGGATCGCATCCTCAAAGTCGTTCGATTCCAGGAAGGCCTCGAGGGCCTGCGGCACCGTCCCCGGGCAGGTCTCGTTGAAACGGTACGAGGGCCGGATCTCGTCGAGAGTCCATGAAAGATCGTAGTAATTGGAACGGATATACTCTCCGATCTCCTCTTTGGTCCTGCCCGTTCTGGCCAGGAACACCGCCGCCGCGGTCGCCTCCGCGCCCCTGACGCCCTCCGGATGATCGTGTGTGACCTCCGCCGAGGCGCGGGCCAGGGAAACCGCCTCCTTCAGCGTCACCGCGATCAGTCCGCAGGGAGATGCGCGCATGGCCGAGCCGTTGCCGAAGCTTCCATAGGGCTGCGGATCCTCCATGCGGAGCCAAAGAGAAAACCTCGCGCCGTATCCGGCGTCAGGGAACCTTCTGCCCAGCGTCTGCATTTCCCGCACCAGAAGCGGTTTGAAGGGCTTCCTCTGCTCCCTGCTCTGAAGGAGCGCTCTGGCCACCGCCACGGTCATGACCGTATCGTCGGTAAATGAGCATCCCCGGGAGACAAACGGGAATTCCTTCGTCTTGACGTTGTTGAACTCGTATATGGATCCGACGATATCGCCGATGATCGCTCCGTACATGTCTTTCTCCTCTCTTTTTTCCGTCGCGCTCCCGCATGCGCCGCGGCAAACCCGCATTTCGTGCGACGTTATTTTTGCGCAATCATCGCGATCCACACCGGGATCGCCGCCATGGGATTGTGCTTCCAGTCGCTGACGTTTGCGGTCTCCTCGTCCGTTTTTGTTTTCAGCTCCTCGAAGGTATACCAAAACGAGGCGTCCGCCGACGGGAGCTCCGCCATTTCCAGGATCCGCAGCCCTGCCTGTGCGTTGGCGTTGACGATATCCTGGACTCTCCAATGCAGATCCGGAAACACGTCGTTATAGGATTTCCGGATCGCAGGCTCTTTCCACGCTTCCATCGTAAAGGGTCTGGTATAGGGATGAACGTCATACATCGCCGAATACCCGCCCTTTTTCAAGACTCTTTCCACGTTTCCGTACATTGCCGTCAGGTCGTCGATCCATGAAAGCGTCCCGTTCGACGTGTAAACCAGATCAAACGTCCCGTCGCCGAATGCGGATAAATACGTCGTATCGTCGCAAACGTAATCGATCTCGAGATCCCAGTTCCCGGAAATGCTCGCGGCATGCTCCAGCTGCCGTTCGCTGATATCGGCCGAGGTCACCTTTGCTCCCATGAGAGCAAACGCAAAGGCCGCATGATTGTCGCCGCTTGACGGCAGCAGAATCCTCTTTCCTTTGAATTCTCCGACGTATCTTTCCATCCGTTCCAGCACGCCGGGGTAAAACGCGGTTTTGGGATCATCCATCAGTTTTTTCAGCCTCTCTTCGGTTCGTAAAGACCGGTACCATTCCGAATCGGAGATCCCGTTCCAATAGTTCCTGATTTCGATCTTTCTGTCTTCCATAACCGATCCCTCCTCCACCGGCAGTCAAAGCAGTATTTGCCGGGACCTCGCCGCATGCAGCGCCCTCAAGGCGTCGACAACGTGCTGTCCCCAGTGGTTGTTAAGTCCCCGCTTTCCATACGATCAATGCTTTGCGTAGCAAAGCTACCGACTCTCTTCTCTTTTCTCTTTTCTCTCTTCACTGGAAAATGTCGCGGAAGGAAACGGAGAGAAGAGAAGAGAGAAGAACGAAGAGAGAAGAGTGAAGAGTACAAAAAGAAAAAGCCGCTGACGCGACTTTTTCTTTTTGGTGGGAGCGGGTGGATTCGAACCACCGTAGTCGATGACAACAGATTTACAGTCTGCCCCCTTTGGCCACTCGGGAACACTCCCCTGTTCACTTGGCGCCGGAGAAACGGTGGAGCTGGTGGACGGATTCGAACCCCCGACCTGCTGATTACAAATCAGCTGCTCTACCGGCTGAGCTACACCAGCCTATCGCCGGACGACTCGTATACTATAGCACACTCGCCTTCCTTTGTCAAGATGAAATTTCCCGCAAAACAAGAGGTTTTTTCAGCGGCGAAAATCGCGCCTGAATTGTCTTTTTCTCTTCCAGCTGCGGAACATCTCGATGAAATCCCCCGCGAAGAACAGAAAGAAATTCGCGACGGAAACGAGCATTGAGACTCTGCCGCCCCATCCGGAAAAGACAAAGCCGATCACAAAAAGCACCGCATCCAGGATGGCAAGCCATTTGACCCGGATCGGGATGAAGAAAAAGAGCCTGACCTCGTGATTCGGGAACAGCATCGCGAAGGCGAAAAACAGAGAAAGGTTCAGATAGACGTTGGTGGCGCTGCCAACCAGAAGACCGCCCGCGATCGTGCCGAGAACGCCGACCAGATAATAAACGTCGAAGCGGAAGGCGCCCCAGGCGTTTTCCAGGGAGCTCCCGATCATCCAGTAGAAGTACAGGGCGAAGACGATGAAGATGATGCTGGAATCCGGCGGCAGAAAGACAAAGGTCAGGACCCTCCACACCTGTCCGGAGAAGATCATGGCGCGGTCAAAGGTGAAAAGCTCCGAAAGCGTGATCCCGATCTGCGGATAGAGAATGAAATCGCTGACGAAAACGATCGCCATTCCGATCACGATATACAGCATCAGGTTCCGAAGCGCTCTTCTGCCGAATTTGTATTCCAGCCGGTCCAGGAATTTCATAGGATCCTCTCCCCTTTCGGGTCGAATTTACTTGGTCTTGAGTTTGGGAAGTCCCGCGATATCGGCGAGCTCGTTCCTCTGCCGGAGGATGGCGGCGCGGGCGTCTTCGCCGCTTGCCTGACGCGAAAGAGACTCCAGGACGTTTTTCATCATCATTTTCGCCTGAAAGTTCCGCGTGACGGTATACTTCGTCGTTTCGATATCCAGACCGTCCCAATAGGTATACAGCGCCAGGACCGCGGTATACGTCGTCATGATATCCCGGTTGCCCTTCAGATAATCATCCACATAAACGAAGGCCTGTTCGCAGATCTCCTTAACTTCCTTGTCGACGTGGGTATGATCGCAGGCGACCAGCAGGAAGAGCATGGCGGCCAGCAGAAGAACGGCCGCGGCGCGTGTTGCGATAGTTTTCATAACATAGCCTCTCTTTTTCCCCGCGCGGAACGAAGCGGGCTTCTCCGACGGAGCTTCATGGGTCGCGGCGCCTCCGGGAAGACCGGAAAGCGTCCGTTTGTATTTTACCATATTTCCCGGAAGGAATCAAGGCGTCCCGTCCCGCAAATGATCCCGGGCGGAAAGACGCCGGACGGCCTCCCGTCCGGCGTCCCCATCGGCTCATCACGCCGCTTCTTTCCGTTTCTTCGCGGCGAGGACAAAGAAGACGATCGCCGCCGCGGCGCCGACCGCCGTCACGATCGCGACCGCCGGCCAGGCCACCTGTGCAAGCCCCTCGGGATACCATTCGCCGGTCTCGGCGTTCTGCAGCTTGCCGAAAACGGCGGCCACGTCGTAAATCAGGGCTGCCGCCAGAAGGAACCCGCCGAGGATCATAAACACCGTCGCCGCCAGGCCGGTCTTCCGGCGGATGATGCGCACCGGCTGCTCGGTGCGGAAATCCAGCGAGGAACCGATATAGTAGGCCGCGATCACGAGGACGATGGTCTCCGGGATCATATAGGTCGCGTTGTAGGCAAAAGAATAGGCGATCGCACCGGCGGTGGGGATCGAAAGGCCCGCCCATACCGTCGCGCCCGAGATCACGTGGCAGGCGTAGCGCAGGACGCACGCAAGAAGCGCGCCGAGCGTCATGGCCGCCGCCTGATTCCCGATCCTTTTGCGGAAGATCCCCGCAAGACCGATCACCATGAAGGCGACCACGTAATCGAGCAGGATCACCGCCACGACCGACTGCCAGGTGGTGACGTAGCTGAGGGTCTTCAGACCCAGAAGCTGCTGGACGATCCCGTAGATCGTCCCCGAAAGAAGGCCGTATCCCAGGCCGTGGCGGTAAGCGATGACCACCACCGGCAGCATGGACGCAACGGTCACCGATCCGCCGTAAGGCAGATCGACGATCTTGAAGAGGCTGAGGACCGTGGCGAAGGACAAAAGGATCGCGCACTCCACCAGGATCCTGGTTCTTGAAAGCTTCATATTCTCCTCCCTGTCAGGATGAAAAACGCGTACCGCCGGGAAAGCGGTACGCGCGGATTCGCCACGTTTTCCGTCTCCCTACGCCGGCATTGCCCGGATCAGGTTAAGGGTTCAGACGAGGTCTGTCTCAGCCGCAAGGCACCCCTGACGCTATGCGTTTTTCAGATTTCTTTCATGATTATAGTCCCGTTTCCGGGATTTGTCAAGAGGTCGCCCGCCCGCGTTTTAGCGGAGGCCGAGCTCCCGCTCCATGCCGTCGGTAAGGAGCTTCATCTTCTCCACGCAGCCCTTTCCGTAGGCCGTCAGGACCTCTCCCGGGCGGCTGCGGGCGGTAAGCTCCGTGGGGATCCCCGAAAGCGTCATGTGATACTTGGCGGTCAGCGGGTACGGAAGGCCTCCCTCGATAAACCCCAGGGTCCCGATCGCCGCGCCGACGAGATCCGCCCTTTCCGGGTCGGTCCGGTAATGATCCCGGAGCCATGCGTACAGGCGGGGGTGGAAATTGCACATGATGCCGCAGTATCCGTCCGCTCCCCGGCGCACGGTTTCGAGAAGCGTCTGGCAGTTGGCGTTGAGAAGGCGGAAGCCGCTCCCTTTCAGGAGCTTCATGCGCTCCGCGATCGTCTGCGCGTCGCAGCAGGTATCCTTCATATACCGGAACCTTCCGGTTCCGACGCACCAGGAGAGGATCTCCGGCGTCACGAGTCTTTTATAGGGATAGGGACATTCGTAAAGACCGAGCGGAAGGCCGGAGGGAAGCTTTTTAAGCAGCCTTTCCGCGTTCCGGAGGAAGACCGCGTCCCCCTCGTTTTTCGGATCGAGGCGGTTGGTGATCAGGATCAGGGCGTCGGTCCCGCCCTCCGCCACCGCAAGAAGCTCCTCAAGCTGCTCGTCCGGATCCTCCGATACATGCCCGGAGGAAACCACCGTGAAGGGGCGGCCTCCCTTTTGGGAAAGCTCCTTCGCTCTTCCGTAAACCGCGCGGTTCAGCTCCTCCCGCTCCCGGAGCGACAGGAAAAAGATCTCGCTGGACTGGCATACGGCGAAGATCCCGTCCAGCCCGTTTTCAAAACACCAGTCCACGTACCGGAGCGCGGCGTCCCGGTCGACGCCGCCGTCTTTCCGGAACGGAGTGATCATGGTGGTGAAGACTTCCATAGGAGGCTCCCCTTCCGTTTGTTTCCGCATGGTATACCTCTATTTTACGCAAATGCGTCAAAAAAGCAAGACCCCCGGGGAAAACCTGTGATGGAACACTTTTGAGCCTTCCCCTCTGAGGGGAAGGCTTAAGTGGCACCTTGATACGCAGATTCTCTTCTCGGGCAGTATAGCGTCGCCGCGGCAGCGGAGTATACGGTCTTTGCGAGCGTCGGGTTTTTAGCCTCGGAATCCGCAACAGACAGCGAAACCGGTGCGGCCACCGAGATCACGCCGGTTTCGCGTTCCTTTCATTCGGTCAAATCCGCCTCAAAGCGGCTTCTTTGCGGAGCGCGTCACGAAGGAGGTTCGTTTTTTTACTTGCGCAGAAGCGCGATCCGTGGTATAACTGACGGTAGAAGCGGGCCGTGCCGCGGGAAAGCGGACAGAGGCCCGGGATTGCGCCGCAAAGACCGGCGCGGAAGGAGAACGGCATGAATACGATTTTCAACATCGTCGATTTCGGCGCGGTCCCGGATGGGAAAACCGATTCCACCGCCGCCATTCAGAAGGCGCTGGACGCGGCGGGCGCATGCATGGGCGAGGTCGTGGTGCCTCCCGGCGTTTACAAGACCCGAAAGCTTGTCATGCGTCCCAAAACCAAGCTCTCCGGCACCGCCGCCTGGCTTTTCGGCGCCTACGGCGGATCGATTTTCGAGCTGGACGAAAACGAGACCGAATGCATGATCGATATCACCGGCGCCTTCGGATGCCAGATCTCCGGGATGAATCTGGACGGGAACCGGATCGGCGAAAGGGTGGCGGGCGTCAAGCTTGCCTGGCCGGAATACAACGGCGGCGGCAAGGAGGATACCCCCACCATCGACGACTGCCGGATCGGACGCTTCACGGGCGACGGCGTGCGGCTGGAGCATATCTGGTGCTTCTCTCTCCGGCATTCCCAGCTCTACAGCAACGGCGGAGCGGGGCTTTACGTCGACGGATGGGACGGGTTCATCATCGACAACTGGTTCTCCGCCAACCGGAACGGCGGGATCCTCGGCGGCCCGGTCGCCTCGTCGATCACGGCCACGGGGAACCGGGTGGAATGGAACCGCGTCGGCGGCTTCGTGATCGCCTCCGGCACCGCCATGAACGTCACCGGCAACTATTTCGACCGGAGCGGCGGCCCGGCCCTGAAGCTCGGCTCTCCCGCGGGAAATATCGATTCCTTCACCATTACCGGGAATCTCATCTACCGCAGCGGCAAGCCCGGCGAGGGACTTGAAACCGAGGAGGAAAACTCCCACGTCCTGATGGATCACTGCGTCAACGTGACCTTCACCGGCAACACCCTGCGTTACGGGCGGGACGACGGCGGGAAGGGCACGTGGAGTCCGGATATCGATCTGGTGATCAAAAACTGCGATTACTGCGTCTTCGCCGAAAACGTCATGCATCACGGCGCGATGAAGGAAAACGTCCGCTGGGACGGAAAGGGCGTCTGCCGGTTCGAGGGGAACCTCGGCGAACCGGTGGGAAACGAATAACGAACAAAAAAGCAAAACCGGGAGGGCGGATCGGATCCGCCCTCCCGGTTACGATTCTTTCTTATCCGTCTTTCAGAACGGATTGCCCGCGTCGGGCGCCTTGATTCCAAAATAATCCAGCGCCTTTTCGACGGTCAGATCCCAGAAGCGCCACTCGTGCTTATAGCCCGGGATCTCCTCGAATACGGCGGGAAGACCGATCTTTTCGGCGTGCTCCCTGAAATGCAGGAAGCCGGGATACAGTCCGTCGTCCTTGCCGCAGGCGAAATAGAGCTTCGGAAGCTCCACGCCCTTCTCCACCGCCTCGTCCAGCACGCGCCAGGTGTTTTCATAGGAGGCGAGATACTTTTCCAGGCCGCCGCGGTTGTCGATGCTCCCCTGGGTCCTTTTGAAGAAACCGGGATTCTGCGCCTTGTCCCAGGCCACGTCCCGCGGCGCCGCCGAAAGCACCGCCGCGCCGGCGAAGAGCTCCGGCCGGTTGAAGGCGTAGACGCAGGTGCCGCGGCCTCCCATGGAAAGACCGGCAATGAAATTGTCCTTCCTCTCCCGCGATACCGGGAACCAGCCGTAGATCAGGGGCATCAGTTCCTCAAAGAAATAGTCGTACATGTTGTAGCCGATGCTGAAATTCTCCCAGTTGGCGTAGTTCGCGTTCAGGCCGCTGGGCATCACCACCACGAGGTCGCGCTCGCAGGCGAACAGCTCGATCCGGCTCTTGCGGATCCAGTCGGAATGATCGCCGAAGGTGCCGTGCAGGAGCCAGAGCACCTTGTACTTCTTCCCGCCGCCGTAGAATTCCGCCGGGGCGACGTTTCGCGGCTTGTCGGGCAGGATCACCGAGATCTGCGTGTTGCCCTGCAGATACGCGCTTTCAAAATCGAATTCCAGATATGCCATGCTTTTCCTCCTTTACTCCGCGCGGCGGTCTTCCGCGCCGCCCGTCCGCTCTCTTCGTCAGGCGTTGAAAACGTATTTGTCCAGCCGGTCAAAGGCCTCTTCCACGAAGCGCTTCGGCAGAGCGAGGTTCATGCGGATATGGGTCTCGCCGTGAAAAGCCCGTCCGTCCTGCCAGAGGACGCCGACCTCCTGCCCCTTTTTCAGCAGAGCGCCGACGTCGGAACCGTGCTCCCGGCACCACTCCGCGCAGTCCGGGAAAAGCATGTAGGTGCCCTCCGGCGCGGAGACCGAAACGCCGCGGAAACGATCGCGGATATACTCCACGGCAAAGCGGACGTTTTCCGAAAGCACCGTGCAGAGCTCGTCCACCCATTCGTATCCCTCTTCGCGATAGGCGCCGATCAGGGCGTACATCGAAAGAAGATTCATGGAATTATAATGACCGAGCGAGGATTCCTTTTCCATCCGTTCCCGGATCCAGTCGTTATACACGATATGATAAGAGCCCACAAGCCCCGCCAGATTGAAGGTCTTCGACGGCGCATAGAAGGCCGCCGTGCGTGCCGCGGCGTCCTCCGAAACCGATTGGAGCGGGATATGCTTCCTTCCGTCCAGAAGGATATCCGACCAGATCTCGTCCGAGACCACGTAAACGCCGTATTTCCGGAAAAGCTCCATGGCCTCTTCCAGCTCCCATCTCTCCCAGACGCGCCCGGTCGGGTTGTGAGGATTGCAGAAAACGGCGGCGTGGATCCGTTCCCGGGAAAGCTTTTCCTCCATATCCCGGAAATCCATCCGCCAGATCCCCTTTTCATCCCTTTTCAGGGGAGAAAGGACCATGTCGTATCCGTTGTTGCCCAAAGCGCCGGTGAAGCCGACGTAGGTCGGCGCATGGAGAAGCACCTTGTCGCCCCGGGAGCAAAAGACGTTCAGCGCGGTCACCACGCCGCCCAGGACGCCGTTTTCGTATCCGATATGCTTCTTCTCCAGCCCCCGGACGCCGTTGCGGCGCTCCTGCCAGCGGATAATGGAGGCGTAATACTCCTCCCGCGGCTGAAAGTAACCGAAGGAGGGATGCTTCACCCGGGCGATGATCGCGTCCTGAATGGAGGGAAGCACGGGAAAATTCATGTCCGCGATCCACATGGGGATCGGCGCAAAGCCCTCCTTCACCGGTGGGAACAGGCCTTCCGGCGTGTCCACGGCGACGGCGTCCATGCCGCGGCGGTCGGGCTTTGTCTGAAAGTCGTATTTCATCGGGGCGGTCTCCTTTCTCACCGGAACCGGCGCAGGGAAAGCGTCTTTTGCCGCGTTCAGAAGCCGCGCATCAGGAGCCAGTCGGCGGCGACCGGCGCCCAGAGGGCGGTGTGCGGTTCGTCCGGGGTCTCGTCTTTCCCGTTGTAGAGCGCACCGCCGTGCGCGCCGCGTTCGAAGGTGTGGATCTCGAAGGGGATCCCGAAATTCGCCAGCTCGATGCAGAAATTCAGGCCGATCCGCGGATCGTCCTCGTGGGTCTGAAAGACGAACATCGGCGGGCAGTCCGGACGGAGATTGCGGACGTTGTCCATCTTCGCCGCCTCGGCGATCTCTTCCCTCGTGAGACCGCCCGGGAAGGAAGGCACCGAGGAGGTCCTGGAAAAAGCTCCGTAGAGGACGAGGGCCGCGTCGGGACGGGACGACGCGCGCTTCACCGGGTCGGAAGACGCGGGATCCCCCGCGTCGAACCGGGTCGCGGCGTATCCGGTGAGCATCCCGCCCGCCGAGAATCCGCCGATGGCGATATGATCCGGAAGGATACGGTATTCTTCCGCGTTGGCGCGCAGATACCGGATCGCCTCAAGCCCGTCCTCCCCCGCCATGCGCATCACGTTCAAGCCTTCGTCGTTGATGCCGGCGTCGTTCACGTGATAGTCGAGGATCGAAACGTTGATCCCCTTCCCGTAGAAAAGCTCCGCCACAGGCAGCGCTTCGTTCCAGGATTTGAATACGAAGCCTCCCCCGGCGCAGACGATCAGCATGCCCCGCGCCGCGCCTTCATGCGCCTTTTTCACCGCAAGGCGGGCCGTGAATCCGTCTTCCTCGCGCAGATCCAGGACCTTGTAATCCATCGAGGGGAGCTCCCGCATCATTTTCGCAAATGAAGCGCGCCTGCTTTCCTTGAAGCTGACGATTTCATCCGATACGGTTTTTCTTTCCTTTTCAGCCACGTCCTTATCCTCCTCCGTGTGATTCAGTCTTTGTAATATTCCTCCGGGATCGGCCTGTGCTCGAGGCAAAGGTCCTTTCCGCCGGCTCTTTCCCAGATCAGGCGGACCGTGTCGGTCATCTTCCGGGCGTCGCAGACGTAGACCAGCGCGTTTCCGAGCTGGGAATAGGTCACGGCGCCGGTGTATTCAAAGGCTTCCTTGAAATTCGGATAGTATTCCGAGACGCCGGTGCTCAAGGCGGCGGTGTGATGATGATGATAGGGCGGAGACTGGATCAGGTTCCCCTGATGATCGCGGATCGTGATCACGAAGGCGTCCGGATTGATCCTGTCCGGGATATTGAGCCTTTCGTCCACCGCGTGCAGATAGGTGTTCCGGTCGTGTCCCACCCCGACCAGAAGGACCTTCCCGTTTTCCTCGTAGAGCCTGCTGAGGCAGCTTCCCACCGGCGCCGGCGTCCCGTAGGTCTCCTCTCCCCTGATATAATCCCAGGCGGTTTTCCCGAAGACGGCGACCGAGTGGGTCGGATGCAGACTCCGCGCGGCGTCGGGACGGAAGGCCGCGATCCGTGCCATGGTCCCGATGCAGGGCTCGGTCGCGCGGACGTCAAAATAGGGACTCTGCCGGTTCACGTTCCGCCAGGTGTGGGTCGGCACGATGAAAAGCCCGTCCTCCAGATAATCCCTGACGCCGTCGATCAGACCGTCGGCGCCGTTTTCGATTTTGCCGACGGCGCGCAGAGAGCTGTGCATGGTTACCTTGTCGTCCCGGCGGACGCCGGCGTCCTTGAGAAAGGTGAAAATATCTTCCTTCGTTACCATGAAACCTTCTCCTTTTCACGCGGTTTTCCGGCGTCTCCGCCGTCTTCCTGCTTCCATTATATAGGCGATCCCGGGACAAGTCAAGGAGGAGAATGCGCGGAGGCAAAAGAAAGCCCGCGGAGCCGAAGCTCCGCGGGAACGCAGGATTCGTAAGCCGCTGCGGGAACCGGATGCGGATCCGGTCTCCGGTTTCGTATACGCAATCAGCGCAAGCCGATCCCCTCCGGGAGATTACCCCTGCTCCGCAAGATAGATCGACACGCGGTTCTGAATATACTCCGCGGCTTTCTCCGCCGTGACCTCGCCCGAGAAATACCGGTTGGCTTCCTCCCGGATCATCCCGGCGATCGCCGAATTCCCGTGAACGTAATAATGCTCTGCGCCTTGATAGATCCTTTCGTATTCCCGGTAATAGTCTTCCAGTTCCTGATCAGAGAGTCCGGTATATCCCTCCTTGTCCGCCGTTTTCATGGTCTCTGTCAATTCCTGGTAAGAATCGATCCTCACCGGCATGCCAAAACAATCCCCTATCTCCTCCACAACGCGTTTCTGACTCTCTTCGGAAAGGATCCATTCCATAAAGCCGCCGGCGTCTTCCCTGGCCTCGCCGTTTTTCACCAAACCATAGGTCTGATCCGGCACTATGTAATACCCGGCGGTCATATTGGTCGGGCTCGGGACCAGGATCCCGTCTTTTCCGTACTCAGGCTGCCGCTCGTAATGGTCGCGCAGCACAAGGGACCAGGGATCCGCCGCATCAAAATCTGAAAGAAACGGGCTCACTCCGTCCGCCACCTGATTTGCCATCGCCGTTTCTGCGTCCGGCGCGAATCGGCCGCAGAATTCCAGCAGTTCGATAAAGCTCTCCTCTTCAAACCGGCAGGTCCCTTGATCGGCGTCTATCCAGGAAGACATGCCGTTTCTGATAAACCCTTCCAATACCTCGGCTCTGCTTAGAATACGGAAAAGCCGGTCGTTCCCCATCCCGTCCACCGTTTCCACAAGATCCTTCACCGATGAAAAGCCTCCCTCGTGCGCTTTCGCTGCGCCTTTCGGCAGAAGCATCCCGCCGATCCTGACCCGGTCGGAAAGGATATAGGTCTTCCCGCCGATTTGTCCGGCCTTCAGGATATTGGGAAAGACGTTCTTCTTCAAAGCCTCACCGTCGAGCACTTCCTCCCACGGCGAAAGCAGACCCCGTTTTGCATATTCCCTCATGATTTCCGGATCGTAACACGACACCATATCGATCTCGCCCGAAAGGATGGCCAGATTCAGATCCTCCACGCTTCCGTATACGATCATCTCCACCCTGTGATCGGCGTAAGCGTTATACAGGGAAAGCAGCTCTGAAAGCCAGGGCGTAGGCCCTAGAAGCACGCCGAGTGAAACCTCGCTTTGATCCGGACCGGATCCTTCCGCCTTCTTTTCTCCGATCTGAAGCAGGATCAGCTTTTTCCCGGAAATCAGAAGGACCTTGTCCCCCATGGGCAGTATCCCGCGCAGAGTATTGGGATTGACGCCGAACGAAGTGGCGCTCCCGAGATCCTGCAGCTTTTCCCCGTCGGTGCGGAACAAATGGCTGCGCTTGATCGCGTAGTTCCATTTCCCGTCGCTTCCCAACGCCATGCTGTAATCGGTAAAGGCGTCGACGCGCAGGGGGCTCCCCACGCGGTCCGAGAGCGGATAAAGAGAATAGTGCGCGTCTTCATCCTCTCCGGCACGGGCGTAATTCCGGCATATCCCCACCAGATACGTCGTTCCCCTGATCTCCCAGAAACCCATGAAATCTTCCCCGTCGTTTTCCGGGAGCGACACCTCCTTCTCCCCGATCAGGAGGATTCGGTCTTTCAGAGTATACTTTCCGTATGCCGCCCGGGGAAAGTCCTCCGTGGGATCGGTCTTCCATTCTCCCGGGGTAAAATCCTCCCGCAGCACCGCCGCGCGCTTCCAGCTGCGCAGAAGGATCTCGTCCCCCTTCTTTTCCAGAGAATACAGATCTTCTGTATCGACGTAGATCTCTTCCCCCGCCGCGTCGAGGATCTCCGCGTCCTCTTCTGAAAACGCAAAAAGATCCGAAGAGGCGCCTTGTTTGCCGCAGGAAAACAAAAGCGATCCGAGCATGACGGCGGTCAGCCCTCCCGCCAGAATCTTTTTCATCACGTGTATTCCCTCCAGTCGCCCGAAAACCTTTTCACGGTAATCTCTCCCTTCGGTTCTTTCACCGGGCTTGTCGCTTTCTCCGTTCCGACATTTTTCAAGCCGTCACGGTCTTTTCCTGCATGAACCGGTCTCGTTCCTTTTCCGGAGGCACGGCCTGTTTCTCCCGGTCATCCGGCGTCTCCCGCTGAAGCCGCGCGAAGCGGATATCCCAGATCGGTGAAATAATCACTGAGGAACCGCTCCCAGAGTAACGCCCATCCTTCTCCGGCTCCTTCTTCATAGAAGGCTTTCTTCATCCCTTCGTCGTTCCATCCCTCCGGTTCCTCCTCATCCATCCTTTCCGCAGTACGGACCAGGATCTCGTAAGCGTGCGGATACGCCTTTTCGGCTTCGTCCTCCGTACTCATACTGTTCGTCAGGATATTCTCTTTCCAGCGAGCCCATCCCGTTTTCCCGGTTCTATAGATGATGGTCAGACCGATCATCGAGTTTTTGAGAGTCACCGAAAGCGGGAGGAGCCTGTCTGCCTGAGCGAAATACCCCTCCATCTTCTCGATCCCCGTGCTATTGTCGGAAAGCCAATTGCCTTCCCAGATTTTCGCCGCGCTTTTCAGCACTGGACATCCCGTCGGATAATCATTATCTCCGTTGCCGACGCAGATCAGGTTCTGTCCTTTTTCGCTGAAGATCCAGTCAACAAAAGCGAGCGCCGCCCCGGGATGCGCCGCGTTCCGGGGGATCACCCCGCTGACGGTACTGATCGCGAACCCGGCCCCGTCCGTGATCGGCAGGGGAACGCATGAATACCCGCTCCCTTCCTGATCCTCAAAGGCGACAGGACCTCCGGTCACCCGGGACCAGTCGACTGCGCGAACCATAGCTCCGTACGCTGGAAGAAGCTTTGTCATGTCGACGGTTCCTTCATCCCAATCGATCGCCGGTCCGATCAGGGGACAGGGAACGATCACCTCGTCCGAGAGCCACATCCCGTCCGCTTCGGAAAAGAGCGCGGTCATTCCTTCCATGGTCCCCGGATCTCCCTCTGCCAGAAGCCCGGTCGGAAGGATGACCTCGCTTGATTCATCGATCTGAAAATGCGGGATCGCGATCAGAAGCTTTTCTTCGACCCTTCCCGCCTCGATCACGTTGTCATAGTATTCACCGGTTCCCAGCCGTTTTCCGAGAACGGGCTCCAGATCCGTGAGATTTCCCTCATGCGCAAGGATCAGATTCACCAGATCGTTGCCGAGCGCAAGATCGATCTCTCCCCTCCGGGCTGCATCGATCATATCCCGGTCGCTGACGAATTCCACGATCTCGGCATTGACTCCGGCGATATCGGTATAATCCCGGATCAGCCTGCGGCTGCCGCCGCTCCCGTAGAGGCTCTGCATGACGCCCACCACCATATCCCCGGGAACAGGCTCCAGGATCGTCTCGCTCTCCTGCGGTGCGCATCCCGTGAAGAGCGCGGCTAAAATCGCCGCCCCCGCAAGAAGCGCCGTCAACCTTTTTCTCATCCCGCCCATCCCCTTTTCCTTCAATTTCTGTTCTTTATTTATCTCTCCTTCTCGGAAAGTGCTGTGTATGGGGAAAGCATTCCCGTTATTGAGTTTGCTACTTGATGTGGAAGCATTTGAATAAAGATATGCTGGTGCAAAAAACACTCTGTAGCAAGATCCTTTGGGACAAATTTTGCTATCCCACATGTATCCGTTAACACCGCTCCGTGATGCGTCAGGCCAATGATCCGTATTATTATTTGTATTTGTAACTAAAGACCACCATGTGCCACTGGAACGACTAGAAGTAACACGAGCGCGTTTTGAAACATATGTTGTTGAACCGCTTCCTCCTTTATTCGCATATATATACGTATTTGCAGCAGCAACATAAGTTATACTACTTCTCGGATTTTCTTTCTTTTCAACATCATCAGCGGCTACTCCTATTGATAGCAAGCTTGAAAGCAATAGTATTAAGCTAAAGTATTTTATCAAAACTCATTATATCACAGATTATTCTATTTGTCTATATATATCGCGTTGTTCATTCATATTTTTTATACATATTTAACAATACTGTTTTTCTGCGAAGTATTCCTTCTTTTTTCTGTTCTATCTTACAAAATCGGAGCTTTTCAGCCTCCTTCACACCGGCCTGCAGGCCGTTTTCCCTCACGATCTCAGCCGCCGATCCACACGGCTATCCCCGCCATCAGCATGGCCGCGAACGGAAAGACGACGATCCGGACGATCTGTCCTTTTCGGTTAAAGCCGAACTTCCGGTATCCTTCGCAGCCCTCCGTCTCGGGATAATACGACTGGAAGAAATGCGTTTTGGTCAGAAGCAGCCAGTCCAGGAAAACGATATCGAACGCTTTCCACATATAGAGCATGACGATAAAGCGGAGGAAAAACTTCCAGAAGCCAAAGCCGTTTTGTATCCCGTCATAG
>JAFRWU010000041.1 GCA_017441705.1 Clostridia bacterium
CAGAAGCAGCTTTTCTGCGCGCCGGTCGTAAAGGCCGCCCGCGTCCTCGATCGCCTGGAGCCCGTTTTCCCTAGCCCGCGACAAATAATGCTCGGAAAGATTTGAGAAGCCGAGGTCGGTCCGGACGGAGGACATCCGGGCTGTAAGCTCGTCGTTTTTTGCGGAAATCAGCTCGTTCTGACGCCGGATCGTCGTGTTTTTGGAAATCAGAAAGATCGAAAAAGCCGCCATCAGCGCCGCGGCGGCGCCGAAAACGACGGACGTCCGGCGGGCGTTCGCGCGCTTCGCCCGCTGCCAGAGCTCGTCGAAGCGGCAGCCCAGGAGGGCGGCGTAGATCCGGTAGATCTCCTTGCGGTATTTCCTGTCGTCGATCTTCCCGTTTCCGGCGGCGATGTTGGCCGCCAGGGGCTCCACCGAAGAAAGGGGCTTCCTCTCTTCGTCGAAGGTATGGAGCATCAGGGGCGAAAAGGAGGTCTCCGGCGTGCCGTCGGCCAGGACGGCGATCACGTGATCCCGGTCGTGCGTCTCCGTAAAGTAGCGGATCTCCTGCTCGCACCAGCGGGAAAGCGGCAGATCGGGCGTGCAGACGACGATCAGAAAGCGCGCGTGATCCAGGGCGTAAGTGATGCTTTCCGAAAGATTGGAGGAAACGGGCAGCTCGTCCTCGTCGCGGAAGACCCGTCCGAGCTTTTTTTCGCCGGGCTTTTTCCGAAGCCCTTTGGGAACGATGTAGTTTTCGATGCTGCGCTGGATCCTGACCGCCGCCGCACGATCGAGCGGGCGGTGCCGGTAACTGATAAAGGCGACGTATTCGACCTCGCCCCCGTCCTTTTCCCCTGCGGTGCCGGGGCCCTTTCCGGAAGCAGGCTTTTCGGGACGGGACTGCCGTTCCTCCGGAACGTTTTCATCCTTTCGCCCGGCGAACGGCTCCCGTGCGGGCTGTTCCGCCCCGCAGAAAGGGCAGAACCGCGCCTTGTCCTTCAATGCCCCGCCGCAGGATACGCAGAGTGCCATACCTTTTTCCTCCCGTCGCAAACAGGTCTCCGGTCCATAACGAAGCCCTTTCGATACCGCGCCGCCCGAAGCCGGTCGCTCGGATCGTTTTTTTCATTATAATCAAACCGGTCCCGGAATACAAGCAAAAAATCCGCCTGCCGCGCGTATTCCCCCGTCGGGCCGGCCGGTGCCTTTCCGGAAAATCGCCTCTTGACGGGGCGGGCCGAAAGGTGTATAATACGTCTCGTTGATGCGCCCATAGCTCAATTGGATAGAGCGCATGTTTCCGGGGCATGATGCTGGGGGTTCGAGTCCCTTTGGGCGCGCCAGGCCGCCGCAGACGAACGATCGCCTGCGGCGGTTTTTCCTTCCCGCCTGTATCCGGCTGCCGCCGGCCGAAAGGAGTACTATGCCAAAACCCGTCGTTTTTCATGAGACCGATCTCTTCCGTCCGCACAACGATCCCGACGATCACTACGATCTGGCCTGTCAATTCGCTCTTGCGAAAGCGGGTCTCACCGATTTGCGCGGTATTCTTCTGGACTACCCGCCGACCCCGGCCTACGGGGATCCTGACGTCAGCGCCGTGATGCAGCTCTGCGCGGTCACCGGTCTTTCCGTTCCGATGGGCGTCGGTCAGAAAACGTGCGGTCTCCCTCCCGGATCGGGTCTTTCCCTTCTGAAGCGCACTCTGGAGGAAGCGGAATGCCCCGTCTCGCTCTTCATCGCCGGCTCCTCGCGTGACATCTTCGAGGCGGGCGAGCTCTGGCCTTCTCTCTTCCGCGAGAAGGTCGGCGCGATCTATCTCAACGCCGGAAGCGGAAGCGATTCTCCGCGGCTGGAATACAATGTCTGGCTGGATCCCGCGTCTTTCGCCGGGATCTTCTCCCTCCCCTGTCCGGTCTACTGGATGCCCTGTTTCGATTCCATGGAAAAAGAAAACACGGTCGGCCGCCACGGGACTTACTGGCGTTTCCGGCAGAAGCGCCTTTTCGATCAGCTTCCTGCCAGACTCCTCAACTATTTTCTCGGGGCGCTGTCCCGGCGTCAGGGATCTGATTGGCTCGCATCTTTGGACGCGCCTGTCGATTTGCGCCTTCTGGAAGATTTCGGCAAAGGATGGCGCAACATGTGGTGCACCGCGGGCTTTCTGCACGCCGCCGGCCTGTCGGTCACACGGGCAGGCGATCTGATACCTGCCGGGAAAGATCCGAAAGACGAAGTCTTTTCCTTTCACCCGGTTTCGATCGTCTGCGGGAAAGACGGGCACGCCGTGTGGCGCGAAAAGAGCAGCGGCGGTGACTGTTATCTCTTTACCGTGGAGGATCCCGGCGCCTATCAGGAGGCCATGACCCGCGCCTTGATCCGGCTTCTGACGCTTTCAGATTGTCCGGTGTCCCGCGCGGATCCGGACGCGGATACGGGAAGCTTTCTCTGACGGGCCCCGAAAAACGGCAGACGGTTTTCAGACCGCCTGCCGTATCGCTTTTTCGTTTTTGAGGTCAAGACCGGACTGCTGTCCCGTCGAGCCTCCTTCCGAGGAAGGCGAGTCCTCCGCGCATGTTGTACCCCTTTGCAGGGTATTTCTTTGCCAGCTCCTCGTCAAAATCGACGCCCCAGCCCGGTCTGTCATTGCAGTAGGCATACCCGCGCCTTACTACAGGCGCGCCGGGGAACATTTCGTAGGTCAGTTCGTTCGGGATCACGAATTCCTGGCAGATGCAGTTCGGGCTGACCAGGTCAAGGTGCAGCTGCGCCGCCATGCCGACCGGCGTGATATCGTGGGGGCCGTGCCACATGGTCCCGACGCCGAAAACCTCGCAGAAGGCGGCCAGCTTTCTCGCCGGCGTGAATCCGCCGATCATGCTGATATGGCAGCGGATGTAATCGATCAGGCGGTTGGAGATCAGATCCTTGTATTCCATCGGGTTGACGAAAAGCTCGCCCATTGCCATCGGGACCGTGGTGGTATTCCTGACCTGCCGGAACCATTCCACGTTCTCCGGCTGCAGAAGATCCTCCAGGAAACAGGGGTGGTAGGGCTCCAGCGCCTTGGCCAGAGTGACCGCCTCGGTGGGATTGAGCCTTTCATGCACGTCGACGCCCAGATCCGGTTCGTTCCCGAACCGCTCCCGGAGATACCGGAAGACCTCCACGTACCGCTCGATCGTCTTCTTGGGATTGATGTATACGCCGGCCGGCGCTCCTTCCGGCTTGCGCTCGTCGGGGCAGTCGTCGGGGGAAAACATGCCGACGCGGATGAAGCCGAAGCCGTCCTTCATCATGGCCTCGACGCTGTCGCCGAGCTCCTCCAGCGTTCTGCCGTGCGCGCCGCGGGGCATGACCGCCACGCCTTCGCGGGCCTTCCCGCCCACCAAGTCGTACACCGGCGCGCCGAGCATTTTGCCCTTGATATCCCAGAGCGCTTCGTCCACGCCGCTGATGGCGTTGTTGAGCACCGGACCGTTTCTCCAGTAGCTGTTCCCCATCATCTGCTGCCAGGCGTCTTCGATTTTGGAAACGTCCCGTCCGATCATCAGGGGCCGGAGGTAGTCCTCCACGGCCGCCTTGACGGCGGTGATCCTCTGGGTAAAGGTCGCGCAGCCCAGGCCGTAAAGCCCCGGCTCCGAGGTCTCCACCTTCACCACGGCGATGTCGCACATGCCGGGGGCGGTGACGATGCATTTCACGTCTCTTACGGTAACTGCCATACGGGTTCTCCTCTCTGTCTTTTCGGATTTATGATCTTATTATATCCGATCCGGGCCGGAATTGCAAAGGGAAAAGCGCGGTCTCCTCCCCTTATACGAAAACAGCCTCCCCTTCCGGGAGGCTGTCTTTTTTCTTTACGGGATCACGTAGACCCAGCAGGGTCTTCTTCCGAAGGTATAGCACATGGTTTCGTTGGGCATCCAGAGATCGACCCGCTGTCCGACGACGCCCACGTCGCCGGCAAACGCCTTCTCGCTGTACTGCCAGGTGAAGTAACGGTTGCAGATGTAGAGATTGGTCCGCAGCTTGATCACCGATTTGTCCACCGCCACGGTCCCCCAGGACGGTTTGTTCCCGAGAGCGGTCATGCGGTCGGAATAGGCGGTGGCCTGCATGTAATAACAGGCCTTGTATTTGTAGGTGGTGCCTCCCACGGTGGTCACGGTGCCGGTGCCGTCTCCGTTGTCGGTGGTGACGATGTTGCCCCTCTGTCCGCCGTAGCCGTTGGTGCCGCCGGAGCCGCCCGACTTTCCGGAGCTTCCCGATTTCCCGGAGCTTCCGGAGCCTCCTGAGCTGCCGGAGCCTCCTGAGCTTCCCGAGCCGCCCGGCTTCCCGGAGCTTCCGGAGCCTCCGGGCTTTCCGGAACTGCCGGAGTTTCCGGAGCTTCCCGAACCGCCCGGTTTCCCGGAATTCGATCCGCTCGACGCCGGAGGTTCGACGCGGGTGGATTCGCCGGTCAGCCGCGCCGAGCTCCGCGCCGCCGAATGGGTGCCAACGATGTTGTAGGCGTCGATCGCCTCTGCGGTCACGGTCTCGGACACCAGTTCCCTGGAAACCAGTTCTCCGTCGCGGTAGATCATGGCGTATTTGCGCACCGCTTCTCCGTCCTGCCCCTTGGCCGACCGGATGGTGGTGCCCACGTAGTAGTCGTCCGATTCCACCTCCACCGTTTTGTAAGGCAGGGTGACGGTCTCCTCCACGTATTCCAGCGAGCCTCTGCTGACGATCACGACGCCGCTCGCCGCGGGGATGTTGTCCGGCGCGGGCGATACCGCGTCGTAAGCGCCGAGCTCGATCGCTTCTTTCTTCAGGATCTCCGAGACGGTCTGGCCGGTGGAATGGATCGTTTTGGTCTGGCCGTCGGCCTGAAGCGTGATCTCATAGGCTCTGATCACGTCGATCTTCGAGATGATATCTCCGTCTTTTACGGTTGTCTCGTCATACTCTCCCAGTTCAATGCCAATATGCTTCAATACGTTTTCGGGACTCGCGTGCAGGCCCCGATACAGCTCATAATGATTATCGACGCGGACCACGTAAATTGTCTGGCCCGAAATGACGATAACCAGGATCGCCATGGCGATCACAAAAAACACTCCCGCATAAAAAAGACGGTTGGATAAAAGACCTCTGAAGACCGAACGAGAGCTTCCTCTCTTCGGTTTATTCATTCTGAAAAACACCCTCCATATGGATCCGCCTATCCTTCGTCCGGTCCTTTGCCGAGGGCATGGGCGACGGGGAAGGCGTCTGGCGTAAGCTCCGCTCTCCGCGTATTTGCCGACACGATCGGAAAGAGAGCTGCGCGATCTATCATAAACGCCCGAAACGGGCGGTATTTTCTCAAAAAGAACCGATATCCGGGAGTCATCCAGGCGTCTTGCGCTCCGGGAGCGGCTGATTTATGTATTATAGCACATTGTTTCCTTCTTTGCAAGATGCAAATGGATCCCGCCCGGTCCGGCGTTTTTCACGGAAACGAAAGGGATGGAAAAGCCCCGGAAACCTGCCGGTTTCCGGGGCTCTGCGGCCTTTCAGAAGCGGTGATAGATGTTGGGCCCGAGCCCGAATTTCTTTACCGCGTCACAGGTATCAAGAAGGCCGACAGAATAGGCGTCCACCTTCGAGAAGGGGGTAGTGACTCTGTCATATTTGCTGAAGTAGCAGGCGTTCATCAGTTCGCGGACCTTGTTCCTGGCGAGGTAGTCCACGTACGCCTGCGGAACGTAATCGCTTGCGTGATAGAGCTCTTCCGCTCCGAAGCAGTGCAGTATTTCATGCGCATAGACCGCCGGCGTGTTTTCCCTGCCGCGCCCGTAAGGCACAAAGACCGCCGTCTCATAGAATACCTGGCCCTCGCTGAGAGAGGTGTAGTTTGCGGGTAAGCAGTAGGACCGGTAATCCTCGCCGGAAGGCGCGTTCAGAAAGACCGCATAGACGATATTGTCCGCCTTATAGTGCACCATCAGCTTCTCGGAATCGACGTTTTCGAGGATGAACGACCTTATCGCCTGATAGACGTTGCGTCTGTTGTCCATTGCAGTCAGTTTCTCATCGATGCCGGCTTTGTAGCAGAGAGAATACTCGCTCTGATCGAAGGAAAAATCCCATACGAAGTCCGCGCTGACGTTATAGGAGGCGACCTGCTTTTCCAGCCATTCGAGGCCGATTTTGAATCGCGAACAGATCTTGTTATAAAGAGTCAGCTGTTTCCCGGAAAGCGGGTAACTCCAGGAACACGTCCGGTCGTCCGCGAAGATCGCCACGATAACGGTTTTGCCTCCGATAAACTTCGCGCTTCCATGCTGGCCGAAATGCTTTGCATAGTAGAACCTCTGATCCACCTCCGCACCGCATACGGTAATCCTCCTTTTTTCATGATGGTTCTGCAGAGCCTGCAGAAATGAAAAAAGCCCGGTTACCGTTTCGTACAGCAACCGGGCTATGTATGGAGGTTTTCTTCTGGAAAAGAAAAGATGCCCGGCAGGAAGAACTGTCTGCTGAGCACCTTAGATCAGGATAAAACCTGGTTAGAAATGTCTGGTTCGGTCAGATTCGGCCAAACGGACCAATTTCAATTCGTAGTCTGGATAGAGACGTGGAAAGGGGGAAAAAACCGCTTTTCGGAGAGGAGACATGCCGCCCTTCAATCCACTGAAAACGCACTTTTTGCTCTCTCTCATTTAGCTCATTTGTTAACTATAAAGGCCCGAAAAACGGCGGTTAGCCCCTCGTTAACTATAAAAAGTAGGAGAACAGCAAAAAACCATGTAATTCCAGTTATTTCCGATTGACAGCGCCAAGGATTCGCGCTATTATATATACTTATTTAGAGGATACTCGTATCCCTCAGAATGAGCCCGCCGGGTGTTGGTAGCGCCCGGCGGGCTTCTTTTTTGCTTATGAATGCTTGTCCTG
>JAFRWU010000042.1 GCA_017441705.1 Clostridia bacterium
TCGGCAGTCAGACGATGCCGGTACACTGGGGCGGCGACAATTCGGCGAATTACCCGTCCATGGCCGAAACGCTCCGGGGAGGACTGTCTCTGGCCTGCTGCGGCTTCGGCTTCTGGAGCCACGATATCGGAGGCTTTGAGGATACGGCGCCTGCCGGCGTCTATAAGCGCTGGTGTGCGTTCGGCCTTCTCAGCAGCCACAGCCGCCTGCACGGCTCTTCGTCTTACCGAGTGCCCTGGAATTTCGACGAGGAAGCCTCGGCGGTCCTCAGACGGTTTGCACGTCTGAAGTGCAGTCTGATGCCGTACATCTACGGCCTGGCGGTCGAGTCCCACGAATGCGGAACGCCGGTCATGAGACCGATGGTATTTGAATTCATGCGCGATCCCGCAGCGGCCGGTCTGGACCGGCAGTACATGCTGGGGCCGGACCTTCTCGTCGCCCCGGTGCTTCGCGCGGACGGAACGGCGGAATTCTACGTGCCGGAAGGCGTCTGGACCGACTTCCTGAGCGGCGCGAGCTACGACGGCGGGCGCTGGCACAGCGGGAAGTACGATTTCTTCTCGCTGCCGCTCCTGGTGCGTCCCGGAACGATCCTGCCGGTCGGGAGCACCGAGACCCGCCCGGATTACGAATATCAGAAAGACCTGACCCTTCGGATCTACGAGCTTCCGGACGGAGGCTCGTCCACAGTCACGGTCTTCGACCAGTACGGAGAAAACCCCGTCACGGCCGAAGCGTCGCGCCGAGGCGACACGGTGACGGTCACCCTGTCCCGGCCGCTTCCCGGCCTGAAGGCCGCATACGCCGGGCGGGACGCGGAAAAAGTCAAAGTCGTAATATAATGGGCAAGGAGGCTCTTTTATGAAATTCAAGATGATCCACGAAAACTACAACGTGACCGACCTGGACCGTTCGCTGGCGTTTTACGAGAAGGCGCTCGGTCTGAAGGAAAAGAGGCGCAACGAAGCGAAGGACGGCTCCTTCATCATCGTGTACGTCGGGAACGAGGAGAGCACGTTCGAACTGGAGCTCACGTGGCTCAGAGACCATCCGCAGGCGTACGACATCGGGGAGGAAGAGTTCCATCTGGCGTTTCAGACCGACGACTACGCGTCCGCCCACGCGCTGCACGAGGAGATGGGCTGCATCTGCTTCGAGAATCCCGCGATGGGCATCTACTTCATCCAGGATCCGGACGGATACTGGCTGGAAGTCGTCCCGGCCCGCTGACCGTACGCGGGGAAACAGCACAGGAGGATTTGACGTATGAGGATACCGCTCCGGGACTGGACCGTGGCCGGTTCGTGGCCGTATACCGTCCTGCACAGCGCATCGGTCGAAGTGGAAGTGAAGGCCAAATCCGTCACCCCGCGCATCCCGGCGCGCGTTCCGGGAAGCGTATACGACGACCTAGAGAGAGCCGGCCTTATCCCCGACCCGTATTTCGAATGCAACTCGATCCTCTCGGAATGGGTGGCGAACCGCTTCTGGAGTTATGCCGCCTCCTTCCCGGGACCCGAAGCCGGCGGAAAGAGGGTGCGGCTCGTCATCACCGGCATCGACTATCACGCGCACGTTTTCCTCAACGACCGGAAGATCGCGGAGCATACCGGCATGTACGTGCCTCTCACCGTCGACGTGACGGATCTCCTCTGCGACGGGGAGAACACGCTCACCGTGGTCCTGGAGAGCGCTCCGGACGAGATGGGGCAGATCGGGTATACCAGCCGCACCTGGACGCAGAAGGCGCGCTTCGGCTATAAATGGGATTTCGGCACGCGCCTCGTGGATCTCGGCCTGTACGGAGAAGCCTATCTCGACGTCTCTTCGGATCCGGTGCATGACGTATCCGTCCGCTACAGCGGAGACGGGGCACTGCGGATCACGGCCGGGAACCCGCGCTTCCGCGCGCTCCTCAAAAAAAACGGAGAGGAGATCGCGAGGGGAGAGACCGAAAACGGTGCGGTATCGCTCACGGTGCCGGATCCCGCCCTTTGGTATCCGAACGGCTCCGGGGAACAGCCGCTTTATGATCTCCTTCTCGCCACGGAGGACGACGAGAGGAACTTCCGCGTCGGCCTCCGGACGCTGGAATACAGGAAGCCGGCCTGCGCCGACCCGGACGTCCTGCCGTATATCCCGGTGATCAACGGCGTTCCGGTATACATCAAGGGCATGAACCTGACGCCGCTCGACCACCGGACGGGCACCGTGACACGCAAACGGTACGAAAAGCTCCTCCGCACCGCGCGCCGCGCCGGCGTCAACCTGATCCGCGTATGGGGCGGCGGCGTCATCGAAAGCGAAGATTTCTACGATCTCTGCGACGAATACGGCATCATGGTCTGGCAGGAATTCATCCAGTCTTCCTCCGGGATCGACAACATCCCCTCGAAGAGACCGGAATTCCTCGCCCTGATCGGAAACACGGCCCGCGCGATGCTGCCGGTCAAACGGAACCACGTGTCCCTGACCTACCTGAGCGGCGGGAACGAACTGATGGACGCGGACAAGGTCCCTTCGACCTTCGAAGACGGGAACCTCGCCATGCTGAAATCGATCGCGGACGAGCTCGCCCCGGACGTCCTGATGCTGCCCACGTCCGCCTCCGGCCCTTCGGAATGGTTCGTTCCGGATCATCCCGAAAAGAACCAGGACGTGCACGGGCCGTGGAAATACGAAGGCACCGAAAAGCAGTATGAACTGTATAACCGCACGGACATGCTCCTCCACAGCGAGTTCGGCGTGGACGGCATGTCGAACCCCGCGTCGATCGAAACGGTCCTGTCGCCGGAGAACCGGAAAGTGACGACGATGGCCGAAAGCCTCGTATGGCGTCATCACGGAGAATGGTGGGACACTTACGCCTACCGGGAAAAGCCGCTGTTCGGCGAATTCGACGACCTCGGCGAACTCTGCGGCGTCAGCCAGTATATGCAGGCGGAAGGGATCCGGTACGCGGTGGAGGCCCACCGCAGACGGTCCGGATCGTCTTCGCCCGCCGTCCTCGCCCCGGGCGCTCTCTTTGCGCCGCAGGCGCAGGAGAGCATCGGGGCCATCGTATGGCAGATGAACGAGCCCTGGCCGAACGTCGCCTGCACGTCTCTCGTCGACTATTACGGGGAACCGAAGCTCGCGATGTATTTCTGGCGGGACGCCGAGGCGCCGCTCCGGCTGACGCTCCGGTACGGGAAACTCGTCTGGCGCGCGGGAGAGGAATTCACCGGGCACGCCTTCCTTCTGGACGAACGGGGAACGGGAGCGGATTACGTCTCCGTCAAGGCATACCGCAGCGGCTACTCTCTGCTGCCCGGCTCTGACAACGAAAGATATCTCATCCCGTCTTTGACCGACGGGAACCGCATACGGTTTGCCGTGCCGGACGGGGAGAGCTCCTTCGTCGTCGTCTGTGAAACGGGACGGAACGGGGAAACGGGTTCCGCCGCCTATCTTTTCCTGGTCGGGGAAAAAGGCCGTCTGGACCGCGAGCCGGTCCTGCGTTACGTAAAGGAATACCGGAAGATCCACGCTGAGGATTTCAGAAACCTCTGAAAGGATCTTTCCGCGCATGGGAAAAGGCCGGGACGCACCCCGGCCTTTTCGCTTAGCGGCAGGCTTGCAGCCTGTCTGGCTTCTTATTACTGGAATCGTATGGAATAGAGATCGGCGTCGCGGAGCTCGGCCTCCAGACGCAACGGCTTTCCGGAAAGGCGCGCGACCGTTCCGTCGTCCGGGAACCGTACCCTGCGTTCCAGCGCGTCGCCGAAGGTCTCCTCGGAAACGAAATCGCCTTCCTCTGTGATCAGGCGGAACGTGATGCCGCCCCTGGCGGACGTGGAGAAGTTCACGATGAGCTCATCTCCCGTATAGGTGAAGGGGAGGGTCGTCATCCTCGCGCCTTCCATCGGGCCGTGGACCGAGACGAACCCGTCCTGGCGGATCCCGTAGCGTTCGAGGACCGCGGGGCCGTTCGACCAGTGATGGCCGAAGAGCAGGATCGAGAGCTCGTCGGGAGCGCCGGGGACCGGAGACGGGGAGGTGAAGAACCCCCGCGCCGGATAGGCGTCGCCGTAGATCCAGTTCAGGCCGTTTTCCGGACCGGGCCGGATAAAGGCGTCTTCGTAGCGGGTGAAGCTCCGCCCGTCGCGGGACACCATGAAGACGCAGTCGGTCACCGTCAGCCCGTAGCGGGGATGCAGCGTCATGCGCTTCTTCCGCGCTTCGGCGCCGGTCAGTTCGTCGAAGGTCTTCGTCCAGGAAGGCCGTTCCACGTAACGGGTCGGGAATCCCAGAAGCAGGTGGGGAGCGCCGGGGCAGGGCTGGACGCAGTTCGTGTAGAGAGCATAGTCGGGTCCGCCGCGGAAATCGAGAAGGGCCGGTTCGGTCCAGTGGACGAAATCGGGGGACTCCATCGTGCGGATGTCCCGGACGCCGGCGTTCAGATCGTCTCCGGGGATCAAATGGAAACCGCGGAAATACAGGCGGTAGAGACCGGCTTCCTCGTCGTAGAAACAGACGTTGAGGCTGTCGAAAAAGCCGTCCTCGGTCAGTACCGGGCCGAGGCGGAACGACAGGCCGTCGGCGGAATAATAGGCGCGGAGCACGTTTTTCCGGCCGGCCTCGCCGCCGTTCCAGGACGCCACCGCCTTATACCGTTCGTCCTCCGGGCAGCCCGGGCGCGTGTCGCGGAAGACCATGAAGTTGTCGAAGCTGTTGGGCTCCTCCGGTCCGAAGAGCATGTTGTTCTCCCGGCTCCCTTTGAAGACGGCGAGGCCGAGGGAGGGCTTTTCCCACGAGAGGCCGTCGGCGCTCTCCGCGTAACAGACGTGGATACCCGTCCCCGGCGTGCAGGAAGGATCGCCGTTGGGCATCCACCAGCCGAGATAATACATGCGAAACGTCCCGGAGGGACAGTCGCCGTGGACCCCTTTCCAGTCGGGATCAAAGAAGAAATTGTGATAATCGCATCCGTTGCCTTCCCAAGGCGCGTCGTGTACCATCACGGGTCCGCGGTATTCCGGCGAATGCAGACGGAAGGAAGCGCCGGTTTGAGAAGGATCCAGCAGCGCCGCGTCGAAAAGACACTCTTTTCGGGAACCGATTTCAATCATTGCCATGCCGCCTTTCATGCGGGAAGCAGGTCTGAGGAAGACCGGCTTCCGGATTTCACCTATACTATATCCCGTTTCCCTCCGTTTTGCAAACGGAAAAAGCAAAAAGAAACGGATCTCATCCGAAAACGTTCAGGCGATCCCGCCTTGCAAACGCAGCGTTTCTGTGCTAATATAATCCTGTCAAAAAACAGAGAAACGAGCAAGCTCCGGGGAGAACCGATGAGACTGAAAATCATTGCCTGCAAGGCGATTTTCCGGGAAATATCCTATCTTGCCGCCGCGTCGGAAAACACGGTGGACGTCACGTGGATGCGTCAGGGGTATCACAGCGCGCCGGATGATCTGCGAAAGCTTCTGCAGACGGAAATAGACGCTGTGGAGGAAGGCCGCGACGTGCATTCTTTCGATATCGGGGAAAGCGAAGAAGACCCTTCCCGTGATTTCGACGCGATCCTGCTCGGCTACGGACTATGCTCCAAAGCGGTGACGGGCATATGCGCGAAGCGCCACCGGCTGGTGATTCCGCGGGCGCACGACTGCATCACTTTTTTCCTCGGATCCAAGGAAAGATATGCTTCCTGCTTTCACGGGATCCCCGGCTGTTTCTGGTATACGGCGGGATGGATCGATAATCTGGCGGTGCCCGGAAGAGAATCGCAGGAGCGCGCCGCCGGGAAATACGCAAAGCTCGGATATGATGAGGAGACCGTCGAGTATCTCCTGGAAGAGACCGGCGGCCTGAAAAACTATCATAACGCGGCGTATATCAGCATGCCCTTTTTGAACAATGCGCATTATGCACGCACCGCCAAAGAGGCGGCGGACTATTTTCAATGGAATTATCACGAGATACCGGGAGATACCGGTCTGCTGGCGAAATTCGTTGCCGGTCAATGGGACGAGGAAGACTTTCTGATCCTGGAACCGGGTGAGAAGGCCGAGCAGTCCTATGACGATCGGATCATCCGGAAGGCGCGCGGAGAGAGCGGGATCCGGAACGGCGAAAGCGTATCGCCGGAGGAAAAGGAACGAGGAAAAGGATTCTGATATGAAGAAGAGATCTCTGGGAAGACAGATACTGTGGGCGATGATCCTGCTTGTGACCGTGATGCTCCTTGTCGCGGGGATCATATTCGTCTTTACGATGAAGAACACGCTGGATATTCTGACGTCCTCCGGCGACGACCTGAACGATACCATCGGGAAGGAGTCTTCCTCCATCATGGCGGAGCAATCCCAGCTCAGGCTTCTGGAAATGGCAGAGAGCAAGGCCGCGATAGCGGATGAGATCTTTTCCGAATTCGAGAAGGGCGTTGCCATTGCCGCGTCGGCAGCAGAGGACGTCTATGATCATCCGGATCAGTTCACGGCGAGGCCCGTTTCCCCGCCGGATGCCAAAAACGACGGCAAGCTTTCCCTGCAGGTCCTTTATTCCGCCAAAACCGACCCGGAGGACCCGCAGATCGTCGAAGAGCTGGGGCTTATCGGCAACGTCGGAGAGGTACTCATGGCCGTGAACGACAGTCAGGAGAACATGGCGTCTCTTTACGTGGCGACCGAGACCGGCTTTATGATCCAGGCCGACTATATTTCCGCGAAAAAATACGACGACGCCGGCAGAGTCATGCCGCTGGAAGCCAGGGAACGTCCGTGGTATACAGGCGCCGTCGAAACGGGCAGATCGTATTTCACTCCTGTCACAAAGGACGCACATACGCCCCGTCTGGGGATTATGTGCGGCGTTCCCGTCTATTCCGGTGGGAAGCTGAAGGGAGTTGCGGGAGCCGGCATGTATCTGGACGGCATGCAGGATCTTGTCAGGAGCGTGAATCTCGGAGAGAGCGGCAATGCCTGCATCATCAACGAAAAGGGCCAGGTCCTGTTTTCCACGTATGATATGGGGACCCTTATCGCGTCGGTGAACGGAGAGGATCTCAGGTATTCGAGAGACGTGATGATCTCGGAAATGGCGATGGACGCCATAGGCGGAGAAACCGGCGTCATGAAGATAAAGGTGGACAGGGTTCCCACTTACGTTGCCTTCGCTCCGATGAAAACCGTCGGCTGGGCGATGGTGGTACTGCTGTCGGAGGACGCGGTGGAATCCCCGATGTCCGAACTGCTTCTGAGTATCGGCCGTATCACCGATCAGGCGTTCCGTGATTCGACGAGCCACATCACCCGTGCGGGGTATCTGCTCCTGATTCTCCTCGGATTGGCGCTTGTCGTCGCCATAGTCGTTTCGATCGTTCTTTCCGGCAGGATCGTAAAGCCAATCCGGCTTCTCACGGAAAAGGTCGGCGATATGGAGGGCGGAAATCTTGAATTCACCTGGGATCTCGACACCAGGGACGAAACGCACATGCTGGCGGACTCCTTCGAGTCTTTGACACATCGCATGAAGACGTATATCAGAGACATCGCGGCTGTCACGGCGGAAAACGAAAGGATCAGCACCGAACTCTCTCTGGCGGCCAGGATCCAGGCAAACATGCTCCCCGGCGTATTCCCGCCGTTCCCGGAGAGGAAGGATATCGACATCTACGCCTCCATGAACGCGGCCAAGGAAGTCGGAGGAGATTTTTACGACTATTTCTTCGTGGACGAGGATCGTCTTTGCATCATGATGGCCGACGTGTCGGGAAAAGGAGTGCCGGCTGCGCTGTTCATGATGGCTTCCATGATCACGCTGGCGGACAATGCGAAAATGGGGAAATCACCTGCGGAGATCCTTCGCGACGCCAACACGATCATCTGCAACAACAACAAAGAAGAGATGTTCGTCACCGTATGGCTCGGGATCCTGGATACGAGGACCGGGCTTCTCACTGCCGCCAACGCCGGCCACGAGTACCCCGTCATCCGGGATCCGGATGCGGAATACAGACTTCTCAAGGACAAACACGGATTTGTCATCGGAGGCATGCCCGGTGTGAAATACGGAGAATACACCATTCAGATGCGTCCCGGGTCCAGGCTGTTCCTGTATACCGACGGCGTGCCGGAGGCCGCTGACAAGGACCAGAACATGTTCGGGATCGAAAGGACGCTTGCCGCGCTGAACGCAGACGTTTCCGCGAGCCCCGAAGGGGTCCTGGATAACGTCCGGAAAGCCGTGGACCGGTTCGTCGGCGGAGCCGAACAGTTCGACGATCTGACGATGCTGTGTCTCGCGTATCACGGCAGAAAAGAAGACGCGGAAAAGGCGACGCTTCTTTCCGGGCCTGAAGAACAGAAGCCGGGAAACAGAGAAGGATAAGAATCCGGCAGAAAAGCTATAAAAGGCGTTCCTGAAGACCGAAACGGCAGGGAACGCCTTTTCCTTCTTTCCAAACGGTCGCAGATCCGGCGGCTGTTTCCGCGGACCGTCCGCTTTTCCGGGTTCCGCTCCTGTGCGGAATGGAACGAAAGAAGGGGACGGACAAAAAGCGAATTCTTTTGAAATGCCGCGCGGTATCCCGGCAAGAGAGCTTGTCAGTTTCAGGCAGCCTGTGTTATAATCAAAAAAACAAGGAAAGCAGCGGACCGGAACGACCGGGTAAAAAAGGAGGAAACAGAACGTGTATCATTTTGAACCGCTGACGGCATTTCTCGACAGTGAAGAAAAAAACTTCGGGATTCCCGCCGTCGACATGCGGATCCTGAAGGACGGACGGGAGATCTACCGTCACAGCGCGGGCTGGTCGGACGTAAAGAAGACGAAGCCTGCGGCGGATACCGATCTTTACTGGATCTATTCTTCCTCGAAGATTTCCACCTGCACCGCGGCGATGAAGCTGATCGAGGAGGGAAAGCTTTCGCTGGAGGATCCTGTATCCCGATATCTGCCGAAGTTTGCGGATCTGAAGGTCGCGGGGAAGGACGGAGCGCCGATACCCGCAAGGAACATCATGACGGTGCGTCATCTGATGACGATGACCGGCGGACTCGATTACGACAATCTGCGCGGCTCGGTAAAGGAGGTCCTCGACAAAGAGGGCGATAACGCCGGAACGGTCGAAATCGCAAACGCCTTTGCGGACGGACCGCTGCTTTTCGAACCGGGCACGCATTTCAAGTATTCTCTCTGTCACGACGTCCTCGGCGCCGTGATCGAAGTTGCGTCCGGCGTAAAGTTCTCAGAGTATCTACGCACGGCGATCTTTGAACCGCTCGGCATGAAGGACACTACCTTCCACCCGACGGATGAACAGCTCGCGCGGGTCTCCGCGCTTTACAGCGTGAACGGGGAGACAGGCGAGCTCGACTATGTGGGCTCCAGAAGAAAAGGACAGCTTCCCGAAAGCTACGAATCGGGCGGCGGCGGACTCCTGAGCTCGGTCGACGATTATATCAAGCTTGGCGCCGCCCTCGCGAACGGAGGGGAAGGCCTGAACGGATATCGGCTTCTCAAGCCCGAAACGGTGGAACTCTTCCGTACGCCGCAGCTTGACGAAGTGAAGCTGCGGGACATGCATGAAAGCTTCGAGCAGATGAGAGGATATACCTACGCGCTCGGCGTCCGGGTCTTTACAGACGACAGAGGGTCGTCCTGTCCGCTCGGACATTTCGGCTGGGACGGCGCCGCAGGCTTCTACGTGATGATCGATCCCCAGAACAACCTGACCTACGTATACGCGCAGGACGTTTTGCAGAGCGGGATCACGTTCCATCTGATCCACAGACAGCTGCGCGATCTGACGTATCTCTGCATGAGAGAGTAACGGAACACCGCGATACGGGAAGGAGAGCGGCCTCGGACCGCTCTCCTTTTTTCAAAAAACCGGCACGGCCAATGCAATATGCAGTCATTGAATGAATATTCAGGATCAAAGCCATAACAACAACTTTTTTTCACATACCACTTGCACAAAGGGGAAAAAGAATATATAATATTTGGTATTCAGAGTTTTGCGCCTAAACGCAGGAAACGGCATTGCGGATGAATGTCCGGAAGACCGCGTCGAAGCGCAGGAAGGGAACGAAATGAGCGACGCCATTCTGGAGCTCCGGGATATCAGAAAAAAGTTCAAAGACAACGAGGTCCTGAGAGGAATCAGCCTTACCGCGCGTCAGGGTGAATTCATCACGCTTCTGGGCTCTTCGGGATGCGGGAAAACGACGACCCTCCGCATCATTTCGGGACTTGAAACCGCGGACAGCGGGCAGGTGATCCTGGAAGGGAAGGACGTCACCGACGAGGTCCCCGAAAAGAGAAACGTCAATACGATTTTTCAGAACTACGCGCTTTTTCCGCATATGAACGTAGGTGCCAATATCGGATACGGCCTGCGGATCAAGGGAAAGAAAAAGCCGGAGATCCGCGAAGCGGTGCGTGAGGCGCTGGAGCTTGTGCAGCTTCCGGGATATGAGAACCGCATGCCGAACGAGATGTCCGGAGGACAGCGTCAGCGCATCGCCATCGCGCGCGCTGTCGTCAATGAGCCGAAGGTGCTTCTTCTGGACGAGCCGCTCGGCGCGCTGGATCTCCAGCTCCGGCGTCAGATGCAGATCGAACTGAAAAGACTGCAGAAGAGTCTTGGCATCACTTTCATCTACATCACGCACGACCAGGAGGAAGCGCTGAGCATGTCCGACCGGATCGCCGTCATGAAAAACGGAGTTTTTCAGCAGGTCGGAACTCCCTCCGAGATCTACGATCATCCCAAAAACAGCTACGTTGCGAGCTTTGTGGGCTCCGCAAACGTCCTGCGCGGGAAAGCGCTTATAAAAGACGGAGAATTCCGCATCGCCTATGCGGGCGGGACCGCGCCTGTCGCGCCTCCTGCGCATCTGCCGGAGGAAGGCGCGCCGATCGCCGTCGCCGTCAGAAGCGAATACGTCGATTTTCTCGAAGCCGGGGAAGAAGGGATCCCAGCCGTGGTGAAGGAAAAGAGCTTTTCCGCGGGCATGCTCCGGATCGCGCTCACGCTGGACAACGGGGACGAGATCGTCGCAAGCCGCCACGGCATAGACTTCAGCCTTGCGCCGGGGGACCGCGTCGCTTTTACCTTTGCGAAGGAGCACGCGGTGATCGTGGAGGACAAAGATGAAGAATAAGATGAACCGGCTGAAACGGCGCGAACACGGCGCCAACGCCGTCCTCCTCAGTCCCATGTATCTTTTTACGATCGTCTTTCTGATCGGTCCCTTCGTCTATATGATCGTCCTGAGCTTCCTTACGCGGGCGGAGACCTGGGGCGTAGTGAATGAGTTCACCTTCCGCAACTACCTGAAAATACTGGAACCGACCTATCTGAACACCTTCTGGGAATCCATCAAGCTGGCGCTTCTCGTGACAGCCCTGGTGATCCTGATCGGATATCCCTTCGGATACTATATGGCGAAGCTGTCTCCGAAAAACAGAGGAGTCATGCTGATGCTTGTGACGATCCCTTTCTGGACGAGCTCGCTGATGCGCCTGTACGGATGGATCATCATTTTCCGCGCGAACGGCCTTCTGGACAAGCTCCTGATGGGCATAAAGCTCACCGGAGAGCCTTTGAAGCTTCTCTATACCTATCCTGCCGTCGTGGTCGGCATGGTCTACGGGCTTCTGCCTTTCATGATCCTGTCGGTTTATTCCAGCGTGGAAAAAATGGACTGGACGCTGGTGGAAGCGGCAAGAGACCTCGGCGCAGGACCGGTGAAAGCCTTTTTTACCGTAACGCTGAAGTGCACGATGCCTGGCCTGATGACCGGCGTGATCCTCACGTTCGTTCCTTCCATGGCTCTGTTCTTCATTGCGGACATCCTCGGCGGCAACAAGATCCCCCTGATCGGCAACGTGATCCAGGATCAGCTGATGAAGGTGCACGACTGGCCCTTCGCGGCGGCCCTCTCGGTGATCCTGATGCTGATGACGACTCTGATGATCTTCCTTTACCGGAAGGTCACCGGTAGCAGCGATACGGAGGGGATCATATGAAGCGGAAGCCGGTCTTCTCCACGGTTTATCTCATCGTCGGTGTCATTTTGATGTACCTGCCGATCGTGATCGTCATGATCTATTCTTTCAACGAAAGCAAGATCAGTTCGGTCTGGGACGGGCTTTCGCTGAAATGGTACCGGGAGCTGTTCCGGGACCGCGTATTCGGCGACGCCCTGGTGAACAGCCTCGTTCTCGGCGGGCTTTCAAGCCTTGCCGCTGCGGTGATCGGTACGCTCGGCGCCATCGGGACGGCCAGGTCCTCCTTCCGGGGAAAGGGCGTCATGGCCTATATCGCGACGCTTCCGATGCTGACGCCCGAAATCATCCTCGGTATGATCTTTCTGACCTTTTTCTCTCTGCTCGGGCTTCCCTTCGGGATGACGACGCTGGTCCTGAGTCATACCGCTTTCTGCATCCCTTACGTCTTCATGCAGGTCAGGGCAAGGCTTTCCGGCATGGATCCGAGCTATGAGGAAGCGGCGCGGGATCTCGGCGCGGGAAGGATCCGTTCCTTTTTCGATATCACGCTGCCCCTGATCCTGCCCGGCATCGTCTCCGGGATGCTCCTTTCCTTCGCCATGAGCATGGACGACGTGATCATCAGCGTCTTCGTGACGGGCGTCAGCGTCAACACGCTCCCCGTCGTCATCTATACCCAGCTCAAGACCGGCGTCACGCCGAAAGTCAACGCGCTCTGCACGCTGATGTTCCTGGCGACCCTCATCATCGTCCTGTTGTCCGCCTTTCTCGGGCGGATTGGAAATAGTAAAAAGAAAAGTGATTAGGAGGAAGAAGAAGTGAAGAAGATCGTATCGGTTTGCCTGGTATTATGTCTGTTTGCCGTTCTTTTTGCCGGATGCAACTCCGGCGAGGGGAATAAAGCCGGCGGAACGCTGAACCTCTACACGTGGGCCGAGATGTTCGATCCAGACGTGCTCGCGGCGTTCGAGAAAGAGACCGGCATCACCGTCAACTACACCAACTTCGATTATGACGAGACCATGCTCGCCAGACTGGAAGCCGCCGAAGGCGGGGATTACGACCTGATCATCGCCGACGACTACATCATTGAGACCGTCATCGCCGAAGGGCTCGCCCGGAAACTGGACAAGAGCAAGATCCCGAACTTCGGCAACATCAACCCGATCTACCAGGGACAGTTTTACGATCCCACCGACGAGTATACTGTTCCCTACGGCGCCGGCGTGCAGACCATCGTATACAATCCCGCCAAGATCAGCGTCGACGTGAAGGGCTACAGCGATCTCTGGAACGAAGCCTTCAAGGACGATCTCGCCATCATCGCGAACTACCGCGTCATCGTCGGCATGGCCGAGAAGGTCCTGGGATACAGCTACAACACCAACGACCTCTCCCAGATCGAAGCGGCGGGCGAAAAGCTCTATGAGCTGGCTCCGAACATCCGCCTGATCAAGGACGATAACGTGCAGGACGACCTGGTGTCCGGCGAAGTGGACGCCGCCGTCATGTATACCTCGCAGGTGACCATGGCCAAGCTCGCCAACCCCGATCTCAAGATCGTGTACCCGGAAGAGGGCATCGGCTTCGGCATCATGGGCATGTTCGTCCCCTCCAAGGCGCCCAACGCGGATGCGGCCTACGCCTTCATCGAATACATCCTCCGGCCCGAAGTCAGCAAAGCCTGCTTTGAATATCTCGGCTACTACTGCACCAACAAGGCTGCGGACGATCTGATCTCCGAGGAGTTCAAGGAATTCCTGGTCCTGCCCACCAGCTTCAAGGCCGAGGATATGGAAATGATCGGCAACATCAGCCCCGAAGCGGCCGAAAAGCAGGACGCCATCTGGACGAAATTCAAGGATCTGTGTGAGTGATCGATCATGATCGATTCCCAAAGACTCGTCGGCACCTTCCTCGAGCTTACCGCGATCGACGCGGAAAGCGGGGAAGAAGCGGAGATCCGGGACGCCGTGCTCGCAAGGCTTGCAGAACTGGGCGTCCCCGGATCGCTGGACCGTGCCGGTAACATCGTCGCAAACTCCCCGGGATCGATTCCCGGGGAGCCGATCCTTTTCTCCTCGCATCTCGACACCGTCCGTCCCGGGAAGGGAAAACGCGCCGTCGTCCTACCCGGCGGGAAGATCACGTCGGACGGGACGACGGTCCTCGGAGCGGACGACGCGGCCGGCCTCGCAGCCATTCTGGAAGCGCTGGCCGTGATCCGGGAACGGAAGCTTCCCCACAGGGACCTCGAGCTGATGTTCCCCGTGATGGAGGAGATCTACGGGAAAGGATCCAGAAACGCGGACTTCGGCGCCTTCCGCGCGAAGACCGCGTACGTGCTGGACCTGACCGGCCGGATCGGTACCGCGGCTCTCGCCGCGCCGACGATCCTTTCGCTGGAGATCGAAGTCAGGGGGCGAGCCGCGCACGCGGGATTTGCCCCGGAGACCGGCGTCAACGCCCTGAAAGCCGCCTCGATCGCCCTGGCGGAACTCGAGACCGGGCGCGTCGCGGAAGACACCACCGTCAACTTCGGCATCATCCGCGGGGGGACCGGAGTCAATATCGTCCCGGCGGAGGTGACCGTGCGGGGCGAGATCCGGAGCATGCGCCACGAAGAGGCGCTCCGGAGGGCTGAAAAGGTGAAAGAGGTCTTTCTCCGGTCGGCCGGGAGCGTGGGAGCCGCCGCAAGTATAACGGTCTCCGAGGAGGTCCACGCCTACCGGATCGACCCTGCCGAAGAGGTCGCGGAGCGTTTCGCCCGCGCCTGCCGGGAAAACGGGCTCGGAAGCCCGGAATACGTCGACACGTTCGGCGGAAGCGACAACAACAATTTCTGTCTCCACGGCATCCGCGGGATCGTACTGGCCAGCGCGATGAACGACGTCCATACGACCGCGGAATACACGGAAATCTCTGAGCTTGAACACTGCGCGGAACTCGTACTCAAACTCATGGTGATGGGAGATGCGGACTAGATGAAAGTGCCCCTTCGTTATCAGATCTCGGAATGCGACTGCTGCCCGACGACCGTCCTGAACGGGATGAGCTATCTTCTGGAAAGGCAGGATATCCCGCCGGAAGTCGTGCGGAACGTCTACCTCTACAGCATGGACAACTTCAGATCCGACGGCTACGGAGTGAGAGGTACGACGCATGCCGCCCTGCGCTACCTGACGGAATGGATCGAGCGGTTCGCGAAGACCGGCCAGCTGAACATCTCCTCCCGGTATATCGCGGAAGAACAGGTCAGCCTCGAACCGGACGGCCTGATCGCCGAAACGATCCAGAACGGGGGAGCGGCCGTGACCAGGATCGATCTGGACGGATGGCACTATATCCTCATGACGGGCCTGGACGAGGAATATGTCTACGCTTTCGATCCGTATAAACTCGATGAGCCTTTCCCGGTCCCGGGCGTCCGTGTGATCGCCGATCACGAACTGGAGTACAACCGCATCATTCCCCGCGTGAGCTTCGCGACCGAAGACGTGCATCCCTATTCCTTCGGCCCGTACAAAACGAGGGACGCCATGCTCCTCACGCGAAGGCCGGAACCGGGATCCCGGAGCGATACGTAACGCCGGATCCCCGGAAAAACACAGCCAAAAAGAAAGCATCCTCCGATCCGGGGGATGCTTCGCTTTGTCCATCGGAATTTTCAGATCCTTCCGTCCGGGTCATATTTCCCGGCGTATACGGCTTTCCCTTTTTGGTTCGTGTAGGCGTCCAGGGGAATCGTGGGATGGAGCGAACCGTCGGGGAAGACGACGACCTGTCCGCCGGTGGGAATCCCGTAGCCCGTGAATCCTTCGGGCGAAAGGGAGACGGCCTTCCGGAGCTCGACCCAGTCTTCGCCTTCGCAGTGTGTGTCGAAGATCGTGGGCGCGAAGCCGAGGCAGTCGAAGAGGACGGCCTTTTCCGGCTCGTTGTCCTCGTCGTCCCAGTGGGGCCATCCGATGCCGAGCATGATCGTGCCGGCGGATACGCTGGCGAAGACCTTTCCCATCTCGTAAAGTTCGCGTAAAAGGACGCGCACGTCCCTGGGGATGCCGATCATCCCGTCTTCCACTTCGCCGCCGGAGATATAGATCATGTCGCTCCGGATCAGAAGGCTTCGCGCCCGCGCGCTGCCGGCGCTTGACCCGAGAAGCTTCACGAGTTTCACGTCTCCGGCGCCCGCCTCCTTCAGCATGGGAACGGTGAATTCCCTGAAGAAACGGAAGCGCTCCCCGCTGGCCGTCCCGATGTACGCGACGGAAGGATTCTCCCGGCCACATTCCCGGAAAGCCTTTTTCAGGAACTCCGTGTTGTCTCCGCCGCGTCCTCCGGCGATCAGATACATGTTCTTACGCAATGACAGGATCCCCTTCCGTGAGACTCCATTCGTCGAAGTCGAATTCGGTATGCGTGCGCCTGTATTTGCCGGCGGGTCCGGGAAGAAGCCGGGGGGAGAAACGGACCTCGATCTTCGCGACGTTTCCGTAAAGAGATCTCAGCGCATCGAAGGCGGCGTCCTTCGCGTCGGCTTCGCTTCCCTGTACCTCAAGGGTCAGGACGTAACGGTTCCTCCCGGTCTGCGATAGGTCGTATTCGCGGACTCCGGGCACCCGGCTCACGGCTCTGTCGACCATGGCCGTGGTCACGAGCCCGCCTTCCGGCGTGAAGGTGGAATTCGAGACGCGTCCTTCGATCGTGTCGCAGACGAAGCCGCTTCCGATCCCGCATCCGCAGGTGCTCTCCGGATGGATCCGGACCAGGTCGCCGGTGTCGAAGCGGATCATGACGGCCCAGGGATTCCCGAAGGTCGTGACGACGAGCCGCCCGAGATCCGGCCCACCGTATTCCTTTTTCAGGGGAAGGAACTCGATCCGGCACCAGGGCGTGTTCTGATGATAGCGCCCCCTCTCGCAGGTGTCCATCACGAATCCGGTCTCGGTCGTTCCGTAGGAACTGACCATCGGGGCGCCGAAGGCCTTTTCGATGGCTTCCAGGTGGAGGAGAGAAGGCAGTTCATAGGTGAAGGTGATGACGTCGGGCCTGTAGAGCTCCCTCCCGTTGTCCAGGGCCCAGAACGCCAGCTTCGCAAGGAGCGAGGGGTTCGCTTCGAGCACGGCCGGACGCCAGAGGTCGAGTTCGTCCGCCATACGCCGGAAATGGCTCTTTTTCCAGCAGATGATGTTCTGCTTTTCGTTGAGGTAGAGAAGGTTCCCCATGATGCGGTGATCCATGGGAAGGTCCTCTTCGCAGCTGATGCCGACGTTCAGGGAGCTTGCCAGGGTCGCCTGCTTTGGCGGATAGGAAAGCTTCTCGAGATGGGGATTCAGGCGCCAGCTCGCCATCTCGGCGGCATGCCACCAAGGCTGATGCCAGAGATTGATGACCTTGTCGCCGGTCGTCCCGCTGGTGAAGGTGTATTCGATCTCGTCCGTTTCGAGGCCATTTTCCACGTCCATCCCGTCCGGGACGGCGCCTAGTGGGAAATACTTCCTCATGGCGGCCTTCGTGAGGACCGGCATCGCCGCGTAGCGCTCGTCCGCGGTCTTCTCCCGCCCTATATCGTACTTTCTCCAGTGCTCCCGGTAATAGGGGACACGGTCCAGCGCAAAGTCCAGCATGTCCCGCGATCTCTGTTCGTAATCGGAAGGGTAGGGGAATCGGTCTTCAAACATCGGTGCTTCCTCCGTTCTCGGGATAGCTGAAGAGCTTTCCTTCATAGTTTTCAAAGATAATCCTGCCGTCTTCGGTCCCTCGCGCGTAGTCGTAGACGAAAGGCACCTTTCCGCCGCCTCCCGGGGCGTCGATCACGTATTTCGGAACGGCGAAGCCCGAGATGTTTCCCTGCAGCGCGTGCAGGATCTCGATCCCTTTCGAGACCGGCGTGCGGAAATGCCCGGTCCCCTCGGCCAGATCGCACTGGTAGAGGTAATAGGGGCGGACGCGGTCGTGTACGAGGCGGAGGAGCAGTTCCTTCATGGTCTCCGGATCGTCGTTGATCCCTTTCAGGAGGACCGACTGGTTGCCGAGGGGGATCCCGGCGTCCGCCAGCTTCCGGAGAGCCTCCTCGCTTTCCGGCGTCAGTTCCCTCGGGTGGTTATACTGCACGTTGATCCAGAGCGGGTGGTATTTTTTCAGCATGGAGACCAGTTCGCCGTCGACGCGCATGGGCAGGACGCAGGGAACGCGCGTGCCGATGCGGATGATGTCCACGTGGGGGATCGCGCGGAGAAGGCGGATGATCTCTTCCAGGCGGGGCGTGGGAAGCGTCAGGGGATCGCCTCCGGAGATCAGGACGTCGCGGATCGCGGGATGGGCACGGATATAGTCCAGCTCGCGGTCGAGTTCCTCCACGGTGGGGGTCATGTCGCTTTCCCCGACAATGCGGCGCCTCGTGCAGTGCCGGCAGTACATCCCGCACTGCATGGTCGCGAGGAGAAGCACCCGGTCGGGATAGCGGTGCACGATGTGCGGCGTCACGGACCGGCCGCCCTCGTCGAGGTGGTCGCTCTTCTCGACTTCGCTGCGGATCAGTTCCTTCGAGGAGACGATGCACTGCCTGCGGATCGGATCGTCCGGGTCAGCGGGGTCGATCAGGGAGAGGAAATACGGCGTGACCGCCATGCGGAAACGCACGGTGCAGTTTTCGATCTCTTCTCTTTCGGCATCGGAAAGAGGGATCCAGCGGGCGAGGGACGCGGCGTCCCGGACCCGGTTCTGCATCTGCCATCGCCAGTCGTTCCAGAGCGGGTATCTGTCTGCGGGGTATTTCATGTCCTTCCTTTCAGTGCCTCAGTCCGAGGCGTGCGAGAGACGCTTCCGCGATCCGGCGGATCAGTTCGTCGTAACCGAGGCAGCAGGCTTCGGCGGCCATGGGGAAATCGCTGTATCCGGGCGCGAGGCCCGGCAGGGGATTGATCTCCAGGAAACAGGGATCCCCGTTCCCGTCCATGCGGAAATCCACCCGCGCGAGGTCGCTGCACCCGAGCTCGCGGAAGACCGTCTTCGCGGCTTCCGTCATCTCCCGGGCCTTATCCGCCGGGATGTCGGCGGGACACGCGTAGTGGACGTGCTTTTCATACTCTTTCTTGATCCTGTAGCTGTATACCGCGTACTTTCCCTGCGTGGGGTGTTCGTAGACGATCTCCATGGGTGGGAAGGCGCAAAGGTCCTTCCCGTTGCCGAGAAGCCCGACGGTGAATTCGCGCCCGGGAAGGAAGGCCTCGACCATCATCTCCCCGCCGTAATCGCGGAACAGGGAAGCAAGGATCCCGGAAAGCTCTTCCCGGTCTTCGGCGACGGCGTGTTCGGAGACGCCCTTGCCGGATCCCTCCGCGTTGGGCTTCACGATCACGGGATAGGAAAGCTCCGGGATCCGCTCTTCCTCTCCGGGGGAGGCGAGGAAAAAGGGAGCCGTCCGGATACCGAAGGACGAGGCGAACCGCTTGGTGAGCGCCTTGTCGAGGGTCAGGGACATTACCAGCGCGTCGCTGCCGGAATAAGGGATCCCGAGAAGCGACAGGAGAGCCGGCACCTGGGCCTCGCGGTCACGTCCTCCGCGCCCTTCCGCGATATTGAAGACGAAGCCGATCTTCTCTTTCTTCAGAAGCTCCGGAAGGTCCGGTCCGGCTTCCAGCACCGTGACGTCGAGACCGGCGCGCCTGAGGGAAGCGGCAATGCCTTCCACCGTTTCGGGGCTGTCGAATTCAGCCTCTTCGTCGGCGGCGCGCCCGGGAAGCCCGTGCGCGATGTTCGCGACGAGTGCGGTTTTGCCACGGAATAAAGCGGACATGCTCAAATCCCTCCCTTGCATTCTTTCCGGCCATTTTCAGTATACTGCAATCCGGGAGGAATAGCAAGGACAAAAAAACCGCAGGAAGACGACACGCGGGTTCGTCCCGGGAAGGAGCGGAACGGGAAACGGCGCGGGCCCGTCCTGCGCTGGAAAGCGGAAGGATGGTTTTCCCGGACCGGATGCGCGCCTTTTCCTGGTTGCCATCCTGCTCCTGTTTGTGATATCATAACGGAGGAGAATACAGAAGGAAATCCGGATCGGGAGAGTGACGTACGATGAAAAAACTGACCCTGGCCGTCGTCGGCTGCGGAGAATTCGCGAGGTGCTTCGTTCCTCTCTTCAAGGCGCATCCCCATGTGGAAAAGGTATATGTCTGCGATCTGGTGCGATCCAGAGCGGAAGACTACTCCGCGAGGTTCGGCACGGAGGTCGTCGAGAGCTTCGAACAAGTCCTGCGCTCGAAAGAGATCAGCGCCGTCGCCGTGTTCACGGACCGGCACCTGCACGGCAGGATGGTGAAGGATGCGCTTCTGGCCGGCAAACACGTGTATTCGGCCGTCCCCATGGCGAGCAGCGTGGAGGAGTGCCTGGAGATCGTCGAGATCGTCCGGCGCACCGGGCTCGTATACATGATGGGCGAGACCTGCATCTACTATCCCTGCTCCATGTTCTGCAAAGAGGGCTTCGAAAAAGGGGATTTCGGCCGCTTCGTCTTCGGAGAGGCCCAGTACTACCACGACATCTCGCATTTCCCCCTGAACTACCGTTCCGACAAAACGAACGCCGGTCTGCCGCCCTTCTTCTATCCCACGCATTCCACCGCCATGCTCCTCCACGCGACGGGAAGCTATGTGACGAAGGTGGTGGCCATGGGCTACGAGGATCGGGAGGACGACGGGATCTACCGGCGCGGCGTCAACCGCTGGGACAACGTCTTCTCCAACGGGTATTCCCTGATGAAGCTCGAAAACGGCGGCACGATCCGCATCAACGAGTGCCGGCGCATCGGGTATAAGGCCCCCAGTTCCTATATCAGCGGCTTCTACGGCACAAAAGGATCCTATCAGTTCAGCAACGCGCAGCACATCGTGACACGCCTCACGAAGGATGGCGTCGACCTGAGGGACGTGAGCGCCGAAGTCAACCCAAGGGCCATGGAGGAACACCGCGGCGACGCGGATTTCAAGGAGCGTGTCGCGAACCACGCCTGGCAGGGGGACTCCTTCTCGCCGCAGCATGACGCGCGCGCGGCGCGTCTTCCGGAGAGCTTCCGCGGGCTTCCGAACGGACATATGGCTTCTCACCAGCTTCTGGTGGACGATTTCTGCACGGCGGTCTTCGACGGGACTCATCCCACCGTGGACGCAGCCCTCGCGGCGCGTTATACGATCCCGGGTCTTCTCGCCCATGAGTCGATCCTGAGGGACAGCGAACCGGTCAAGGTCCCCGTGATCGAGCTTTTAAAGTGACGCGGCATATCCGGAGCAAAGAATAACCGAAACGGCGCAGGTCCTGAGAGCGGGAACCGCTCACAGCGTCTGCGCCGGATCCTGTCCGTATTCTTTCCCGGCAGTGGGAAGAGGGCCAGGGGAGCCGTTACAGCGGCTTTCCGAGGGTCAGGTAACCGAGTTCCTCATCGGTGAGGACCGCGTCGCCGGCCTGCATGCTTTCCTCCAGCTGCGAAAGCGTTTTGCATCCGATCAGAGCCGCCGCGGGGAAGGCGTGCGAGGTGATGAACCCCAGCGTGATCTCCGCCACCGAACATCCTTTTCTCTTTGCAAGATCTACGACGCGCTCCAGTCGACGGAGATTTTCCTCGCTTCCGAACCGTGCGAGGGCTTTCTGATTGTTGACTGCGCCTGCCTTCGAACCGCGCAGGAAAAATCCCTTTGCCTGGGAAGAAAAGGCGAATACCGGCATTTCTCCGGAGAGATAATACGCGTATTCCTCTTCGTTCATGCAGACCAGGCTGTCGTCGCCGTGCAGCGACGGCGTGGAGCGGGCAAGGCTCCACTGGATCTCGCTTGCCGTAAACGGAGTGAGCCCTTCCTTTTCGGCAAAGGCATTGGCCTCCCGGATGCGTTTTGCGCGCCAGTTGGACGCTCCTATCGATCTGACCTTTCCCTCTTTCACAAACCGGTCGAGGGTCGGCATGATCTCCTCCACGGGCTTTTCTTCGTCGTCCCTGTGCAGGAAATAGAGATCGACGCAGTCTGTCTTCAGAGCGCGCAGGCTTTCGGTAAGATCGTATCGCAGCTCCCGGGGGGAGAGACGGGCCCTTTCCGTACTTCCCTTATCGACGGCGCCGCCTTTGGTGATCAGAAAGACTTCGTTTCTGTTGCCGCGCGCCTTCATCCAGTCGCCGATGGCCTTTTCGCTGGCGCCTGCGCAGCCGGGGATCCAGGAAGCGTAAAGACGCGCCGTGTCCACGGCGCTGCCGCCGAGATAAAGGAATCTGTCGAGAAGCGCAAAGGAATCGTCCTTCGTCACGGTGGCTCCGAAATAATCGGTGCCCAGGATCAAAGAAGAGACGGACCGTCCGTTTACGGGAATCGTTTTCATGGAATTGCTCCTTTCAGCCGGTTGCAAAACCGAGCCGGTTTGTGGTATCATAGAACAAGCGAAGAGCGTTTTTCAAATTGTAACACAGTTTCAAATAAGAAACAAGAAGAGAAAGGAAATATGATGCTCAAGGACATTCTCACGCCGATGAAGCGCAGCTTCCGCGAATACACCGAATTGCGCGCGCAGGAGAACACGAGCGCATCGGTCGCTTTTGTAAAAGGGAATCTGGTATCGAACAGCCGCAGCACGACCGGCGGCGTATCCGCCCGCGTCTACAAAGGCGGCGTATTCGGCTTTGCCTCTGCGCCGGAATACGACGAGGATTCGCTGCGCGCCTGCATCGCTTCGGCAGAAAGGAACGCCGTCTTTCTCGACGGTAAGGTCAAAAAAGGACTTGCTCCGCTGCCGCGGGTTGCCGAAGGGGAACTCCGTCCGCCGATCCGGTCGCACGAGGTGCCGCAGAAGATCCTCGTGGATACGGCTGCGGAAATCGACGCCTACGTGGCGAAAAAATACCCCGATCTCCTGAGCCGCACCGTATATGCAAGCGAACTGAATATCGAAAAGCTTTCGACCGTTTCAGGCTCATCCGGCGTCCATTCCTTCGTGCCGCGGTCGCAGCTTTACGTCATCATGACTGCCGAAGCCAAAGACGGTTCTCCCTGTGAAATCCTTCTGGCGGACGCAAATAACGGGCTGTTCGACGAGATCTACGCCGACCCGTCTCGCCTCTTCCCGCGGATCGATCTCTATTACGACAGACTCCGCGACAAATGCGAAGGCGTTTACGCAGAGGCAGGCGTACGGGACGTGGTGTTTTCACCCCTGCTTACCGGTATGCTTTCCCACGAAGCGGTGGGGCACACCGTGGAAGCCGATCTGGTGCTCGGAGGATCGGTGGCGGGGCATAATCTTGGGAAAACCGTGGCGGCTGAAAAAGTCAGCATGGTGGATTTTGCGCATCATTACGGCGGCGAGGAGCTTCCTATCCCGGTCTATGCCGACGACGAGGGGACGCCTGCCGGAGATGTGCTTCTCATCGATCACGGTGTGCTGAAGGGCTTCATGCACGATAAAAAAAGCGCCATGCATTTCGGCGCGGAGCCTACCGGAAACGCGCGGGCTTTCGCCTTCTCGGACGAGCCGCTGATCCGTATGAGAAACACCGCGGTGCTCCCCGGGAAAGAAAAGCTTCCGGATATGATCGCGTCGATCGAGGACGGATACTATCTGATCGAAACCAACAACGGGCAGGCGGATACCACGGGAGAATTCATGTTCGGCGTCACGATGGGATATGAAATCAAAAACGGAGCGCTTGGACGCGCCATACGCGACACCACCATATCGGGCGTTGCGTTCGACATGCTGAAAACCGTGACCATGGTCGGCGACGATCTGGAATGGTGCTGCTCCGGCATGTGCGGAAAGAAGCAGCCGATCCCGGTTTCCATGGGCGGCGTCTCGCTCAAATGCCGCGTCAACGTGGGCGGCCGCTGAGAGGAGGAGAAGAATGGATACCAGAGAGATCGCGCGTTATGCGCTCGATGCGCTGAAGGCCGCCGGTGCGGACGAGGCGTGGGCCAGTGCAAAAAAAGTCCGGCTTGACGAACTGAACGTCCTTTCCGGCGAAATGAATCTGATGCGCACCGTCTATACGACCGACTTCGCGCTCAAAGCGGTGAAAGATCAGAAAAAAGGCGTCGTCATGCTCAACAGGGCGGAAAAGAAAGATATCGAAGAAGCGGTGAAGGACGCCATGGCTGCGGCGGAAAACGCTCCCGCCGATCCCTGCGAAGGCGTATCCGAAATGATCAGGAACGCCTCCTTTACAAACGAAGGATCCGAAGGGGATATGGAAGCACTTTACGACCGCATGACGGAATTTCTCACAGACGTAAAAGAAAAATACCCTTCGGTCGTTATCGAGGAAATGACCGGCAAGTATTACACGGAGGAGAGTACCTATCAGAATTCCAACGGCGTGGACTTTCATGAGGAAGACGGAATATACGGCTTTAGCGTGACGTTTTCCGCGCACGAGGGGGAGAAGGCTTCCTCCTTCAACTATACCGGCGCCTCTTTCCGGAAGACGGACCGTCCGCTCCTTTCCATCGGCATGACGGAAGACCTGATCCGTGAATCGACCGAATCGTTGGACGCCGGATCGGTCGACGGAAAGTTCACAGGCACGGTGGTATTGACTCCGGCATCCATCGGCGATCTGATCGGCACGATCTGCGGCAACTTTTTGAGCGATGACGCCTTGATCGAAGGCACGAGCATCTGGAAGGACAAGCTCGGCGAAAAAGTGGCGTCGGAAGAGTTCTCTCTGACGATCGATCCGGAAGGTCCCGGCGTTGTGTCGCCGTATCGCTTTACCGTCGACGGCTATCTGATCGAAAGACTTCCCCTGATCGAAAAGGGAGTGCTGAAAAATTTCATGCTTTCACGTTACGGCGCAAAGAAGACCGGCGGCAAGCGGACCTTCGCCGATTCCTCCAATCTTCTTGTATCTCCCGGCGAAAAAAGCCTTGAAGAGATCATCGGCGGCATCGAACGTGGCGTCTACGTGGAAAGGCTTTCGGGCGGCGCGCCGTCCGCAAACGGCGATCTGACCGCCGTGGCGAAGAATTCGTTCCTGATCGAAAACGGCAGGATCGGAAAGGCGCTGAATGAAACCATGCTTTCCTTCAACGTAGCGGACGCGATCCAAAACGTCGTCGGCATATCGAGAGAAACACGGAGCGACGGATCGGGAGACGAACCGTGGATCGCCTTTGACGGAGCGACGGTTTCCGGGAAATAAAATCGAAACTCCCCGCATATAGTGGAAAAACGGGGAGGGGATCCTATGGCGCGATATAAACCGGGATGCGTCAGAACGAGAAGACTGATCCTGTCGGTGAAGAAACAAAGCCGCGGCGGCATGAAGCGTGCGATTCTCCTGGCGGCGATCCTTGCGGCGATCGGATCCCTTCTCGCCTGCGGCGAAAGCTACGTGGAGAAAAAATACGCAGACGAGATCCTGACCATGGCGGTATCCGAGGTGCAGAATCGTACCGTGACGGAGGCGAGCCGTCTCGTCAGCGAGGCGGTAGACGAAGCGCATCTCACTTACGGCGACGTTCTGCACTTTGAAAAGCGCGGGGACGGCACGATCATCGCCTGCCGGACCGATACGGCGCTTCTCAACAAGCTCGGCGCGGGAATCACCGAAGGGATGGACCGGTATTTCCGGAAAGAAGGCGGAGACGTGGGGATCCCGCTGGGCAATCTGATGGGTCCCGGGACGTTTTACGCGCGCGGTCCCAGAGTGCAGTTCCGGGTTCTGCCCGCCGGCAGGATCAGCTGCGATTACGAATCGGTTTTTTATGCGGCGGGCATCAATCAAACCATTCATCGCATTTCCTTCCGTATCTCCGTCAGCGTGACCGTTATAGGCGCGGGAGGAAGAGAAACGGTGGATATCATGGGAACCTTTCCGGTCGCGGAGGCGGTATTGGTCGGCTCCATACCGGATTATTATGCAGAAGGGCATGGTGAATAAAGAATCATGGATCCGAAAACCGAGATCGAAGCCCTCAGAAAAGAACTGGAAGAAAACTCGTACAAGTACTACGTGCTGGACGCGCCGGATCTGACCGACTACGAATACGATCAGAAAATGATCCGGCTTCGTGAACTGGAACAAGCGCATCCGGAATACTATTCGCCGACGTCGCCAAGCGTACGGGTCGGCGGCGAAGCGCTGGAAAGCTTTCAGAAGGTCGTGCACGAAGTCCCTCTCATGAGCCTGAACGACGTCTTTTCCAAAGAAGAACTGATGGACTTCGACCACCGTGTAAAATCGGTCTTTCCGGATGCGGAATACGTCCTGGAAATGAAGATCGACGGCCTTTCCGTAGCCATTGAATACGTAGACGGGATCTATCGGCGCGCGGCGACCCGCGGAGACGGGCTGACAGGCGAGGACGTTACGGAAAACGTAAGGACCATCGGCGCGGTGCCGCTTCGGCTCAAGGATGCGCCGGAGCGCATCACGGTGCGCGGCGAGATCTATATGCCCCGTTCGACCTTTGACAGGATCAATCTGAAACGGGATGAAGAAGGACTGCAGCCTCTGGCCAATCCGCGCAACGCCGCCGCCGGCACCGTGCGGCAGCTTGATCCGAAGATCGCCGCCTCGCGCGGGCTTTCCATATTTGTTTTCAACGTGCAGTCCTCTACGGAAACGCCGTATCGGACCCATGCGGAATCTATCGCATATCTGAAAAAGCTCGGATTCCGCACGGTGGAGGAGATCGGCGTCTATCGCGATATGAACGATGCCTATGAGGCGATCCTCCGCATGGGCGAAAAGAGGACCGGATTCGATTATGAAACAGACGGCGCGGTCTTGAAGGTCAACGATCTTTCCATGCGCGAAGCCCTGGGCTCCACCGCCAAAGCGCCGCGCTGGGCGGCTGCATACAAATACCCGCCGGAGGAGAAGGAATCGAAGCTCCTTTCGATCGAGGTCAACGTCGGCCGCACCGGCGTGATCACGCCCTACGCCGTCATGGAACCGGTCCGCCTGGCAGGAACGACGGTTTCCAAAGCGACTCTCCACAATCGGGACTTTATCCGGGAGAAGGATATCCGCGTCGGCGATACGGTCCTCGTAAGAAAAGCCGGAGAGATCATACCGGAAATCGTACGCGTGGTCAAAGAGAAGCGTCCGGAAGGATCGGTCCCGTTCCGGATGCCCGCGACCTGTCCGGCCTGCGGCGCGCCCGTCTACGAGGACGAGGACGACGCCGCCGTCCGCTGCACGGGTCTTACTTGCCCCGCACAGGCAGTCCGCCTGATCGAGCATTTTGCCTCCCGCGACGCCATGGATATCGAAGGTCTCGGAGCGTCCATGGCGGAGACCCTTTTTGAAGAAGGCCTTGTCAGAAGCGTTGCCGACATCTACCATCTGAAAGAGAAACGGGACGAGCTTCTGAAAATCGACCGCATGGGCGAAAAAAGCGTCGACAATCTCCTGGCGGCGATTGAGGCGAGCAAGACGCGCGGCCTTTCCCGTCTTCTCTATGCGTTCGGGATCCGCCATATCGGACAGAAAGCCGCGAAGCTTCTGGCGACGAAGTACCGCAGACCGGATGCGCTTCTGGCTGCGTCGTCGGAGGAACTCTCCGGGATCCGCGACGTGGGAAGCGTGATGGCCGAAAGCTTTCACGCCTGGGCGGTAAATCCGACGGCGCGCGGCGTGATCGAAAGCCTGACTTCTTCGGGTGTTCTGACCGAAGCGACGGAAGAGGTGCGCGAGAATCTTCTGGAGGGAAAAGTCTTTGTTCTGACCGGAACGCTTCCGAATCTCTCGCGAAAGGAAGCGGGGGACAAGATCGAAAGCTACGGCGGCAAGACGTCTTCCTCCGTCTCGAAGAAGACCGATTTCGTCCTGGCCGGGGAGGAAGCGGGAAGCAAGCTGACAAAGGCGGAAGCGCTCGGCATCCCGATCCTCAGCGAAGAAGAATTTCTCCGTATGATCGGAGAAGCGTAAAGAAATACTTGCGTCCGGGAACGATTCTGTATATAATGAACTCAACAAACGCAAAGGAGAAACGATATGAAGATCACGGTATGGAATGAATTCGCCCACGAAAAGTCCGATGCCGCCGTCAAGGCGATCTATCCGGACGGCATTCACGAGACCATCGCCGCGTTCCTCCGGAAAAGCGGCTACGACGTGAAGACCGCGACTCTGGATATGCCGGAACACGGTCTGACCGAGGAAGTCCTGAACGACACCGACGTCCTGTTCTGGTGGGGGCATATGCGCCACGATGACGTCAAAGACGAGATCGTGGAGCGGGTATACCGCCGCGTCATGGAAGGCATGGGCATGGTGGTCCTGCATTCCGGCCACGCCTCCAAGATCTTCCGGAAGCTCGTCGGCACTGATTCCGATCTGCTGAAGTGGAGAGAATCCGGAGACAAGGAGATCCTCTGGGTCGTCAATCCCGGTCACAAGATCGTGGAAGGGATTGGAGAGAATATCATCCTGGAGCACGAGGAGACCTACGGCGAGCACTTCATCATCCCCGAACCCGACGAACTGGTCCTGATCAGCTGGTTCTCCGGCGGCGAGGTGTTCCGGAGCGGCTGCTGCTTCCGCCGCGGACGCGGAAAGATCTTCTATTTCCGCCCCGGACACGAATCCTTCCCGGTTTATCACGATCCCAAAGTGCAGAAGCTCCTGACCAACGCCGCCGAGTGGGCCTATACGCCGCGTCCGGTGGATATCCGTTACGGACATATCCCGGTTTCGATCCTGGATCAGGGAAAATAAAAACATACAAAGGCAGGCGGATCGTTCCGCCTGCCCGTTTTTCGACCGAAAAGAGGAATACGGCATGGTAAAGCGCGTGATCGATAGCCCGATCGGTCCCCTGGGTCTTTACGGAGAAAAAGAGGAGATCGTTCTGATCGGGTTTGGGGAATCTCTAGACGCAGATGACGATTCGCCCGTTCTTCTTTGGGCGGAAAAAGAGCTTACAGAATACTTCGCCGGAAAACGACGGTTCTTTACCTTTCCGTGGCGACTGGAGCGCTCCGGCTTTGAAGGGGCGTGTCTCCGTGCGCTGGCGCGCGTCCCCTACGGAGAAACGGTGTCCTACGGCCGCCTTGCCGCCATGGCCGGCAGTCCCCGCGGCGCGCGCGCCGCAGGCAACGCGGTGCATAAAAACCCGCTCCCGATCGTGATCCCCTGCCACCGGGTGATCATGGGGGACGGCAGGATCGGCGGCTTCGGGGGAGATCTGCGGATCAAAAGAGAGCTTCTGAAGCTGGAAGGGGTGAAGATCAGAGAATGAAAGAAACGCCGGGAAAAGGGAAGAAGCGTGAACTCGGAAGGCTTCGCTATCTCGGATCCTTTCAGACCGCGGTGATCGGCGCAGCGGCGCCTCTTTTGGCTGCCGCGATCCTGACCGGAGGGATTCTTGCGTTCCGGCGCGGCGGCGGCAGCGGCGGTTGGTATACGCTGGCAATGGCGATCGCGTTCTTTTTGTTCCTGATTTTCTGCCTCATCAAAGCGTCTCCCTCGATATACGGGTTTATGAGGATCCAAAAAAGCGGGATACGCATGATCCTTCCGTTCCATAGACCGTTCTATCTCTTTTACCGGGATATCCGCATTGCGGGGGCGGCGTCCACAAGGCTTGGTCAGGAAACTCTGCGGGAAAAACGCGCGACGGTGTGGATCTATCTCTCCCGCGTTCCGATCCGTCCGCACGTGCTGCGGCATATCACGGAACTGCCGAACGGGCGTGATTCGGTACGGTTTCCCTATGACGAAGAGGTCCTGGATTTCCTGATCGGCGAACTGCCGGGCGAAGCTTCGTCGGCGCTACGGAGAGAGCTGAGAAGAGAAATGAAGAAAATCTGAATCAAGAAAGAGCGCCGCCTGCCGGATCCGGCAGGCGGCGCTTTTTTCAGATCCATCCGGTTTACATCGTGACAGCCACGAAGCGGAAGATGAACAGCAGGGCGATGACCGTGGCGACGATATCCTTCTTGGTATATTTGCCGGTGACCAGCGTGATGAAAATGTAGGAGATCGCGCCGATACCGA
>JAFRWU010000043.1 GCA_017441705.1 Clostridia bacterium
GGCTTTTTGCCGTTGGAATTCTCAAAAATCCCGCGGAACGCCGATCACGCGGTTTCCGAAGGTCCGGGGTTCCCGGTTGATTTCAGAAGGGACGCGGGTCGGATAACTCCCGTCGACATGGTGCGTACGGGAGAAGACAAGATAGAATCTGCCGGGTTCGGTAAGAATCAGGAGCGTTCGCTCGCCATTCTGTTCCAGAAGTTCAAAAGGTATATCTTGTCCTTCGGAACGTACACACTCTGCGCCGGGAAAGGGGCTCACGAGCTTGAAAAGACCGCCGCGGCGGCTTTCCGCCGAGACGTAAAGCACCCGGCCATCCCTCTTTTCGGAGACGATCATGAAATCCCCTTCTGCATGCAGGCGGAAAAGACCTTCGGACGCGGCAGGGAACACACGGACGCCGTCCGCGTGGCTTTGGAGAAGGCTTTCGTTCAGGGCGGCCGAGATCACGCCCATCGGTTCGGAGTAAAAATGCGTGAACCGGCCGGAGTGAAGCGTCACGCGCTCACCCCGGTCCTTTTCGTGGAGTTCACCCCAGGGAGTGTCTTCCGCGTCGGCCGGGATCGCACGGGGAAGATAGAGAGAATCCAGCTCGCCGGGACTGTAATGCGTCAGGCCGGACGGATAAACCACATACTTCCGGAGTGCGTCACGGATGAATTCCCGGGTCTCTTTTTCCCAGCCCAGGCGTGCGAAGGCGATCCCGGCAGGATCCCATCCCACCGAGGAAAGGTGCGTGCGGAAGGTCTCCGCGGTGTTTCCCGCCATGACGGTCCACGGATCCTTCCCCAGTCCGAGGCCGTAAAGAGAGGCGGGAAAGACCGGGAAAAGCGCGCCGACCGAACCGACCGCCATCCCGCTTTCGGGATAGACGGCATCCCGTACCGCACTGCCGTCGGGCAGGAGACCGTAGGCAAAGAAGGTTTTTCCGTTTTCGTTTACGGTGGGCGGATCGTAAAGGAGGGAAAGAAGTTCTCGCCAGCCCTCCTGCTTTTCCTCTCCGACTCCGGCCTCCTCCGCAATATCCAGAAGAGCGCCGTAAAGCGCGCGGATCATCGCCCAGTCGGTGAGCGTGTCGTCCATATGGAGATATCCCTCCAGAGCGGTCACGTCCCGGAGATGAAGCTTTCCGTCCGCTCCTGCTTTTAGCAGACTGCGATAAGCACTGGCCACAGCTTCCATCACCGGATAGGCCGTGTTCAAAAGGAAATCCCGGTCGGGATAATGCCGCCAGTGCCGGTACATCTGAAGGGCGATCATCGCGCCGCAGGTCATGTTCCGCCGGGTGTCGGGCTCCGCGGCCTGATCGCCTTCGGCGGAGGCGATATCGGAAAACCACGCGCCGTCCGCGCCGTGAAGGGCGCGGCAGTCCTCCTCCGCCTTGGGAAGCATGCGCCGCCGGAAGGCGAAATAGCTTTCCGCAAGCTCGCCCTGGTCCCAGACGTCGACAGGCCAGAACTGCATCTGGTCATTCCAGTGATAGAAGTGGCCCCAGTTCCGCGCGTCGCCGAAGGCCGTCCAGAGCGAGCCGAACACCGACGGCGGGAAGGAACCGTAACCGGCGGAGCCGAACTGATACCGGTTGAAATACCAGAGGAATTCCGCAAACTCGTCCTCGACCGAAAGGAAGCTGCGGTTCCAGAAGGCCCTCCAGCGGTCAAGGTGCTTTTGATACAGGCTCTCGCTCCCCTCTTCCGCCACGGCGGAGAGCCGGGCGAGAGCTTCCGCTTCGGTGTCGCCGCCGTCCGATGACAGGGCGGTCGCGATCAGGACGCGGAAGGAGATCTCCTTCGACGCGGGAAGAAGGCATGCGGTCTCGCGGCTGTTCAGGACCGCATACCGCGCGCCGGGACAGTCGACCCGGACGGCGGTGGTGAAGGCCGTACCCTGAAGTTTTTGGGTGACCAGCATCCCCCCGCCGGTCACGCGGGCGGTCACGCCGTCCAGACGGCAGGCGGGATCGCGGGAAAGGGTCTCGTACCCGTGGATAAAGGCGCGCGAGCCGTACCGTTCCAGCCGGACGGAACGCTCCAGAGGCTCGGGAGAGGAAAAGGAGACCTCCCAGACGAGGCACCCGGCGTCGAAGCTTCCGTATCCCCGGGCGCGGCAGGAGGAGAGGGGAGAGAGCGAACGCATTTCGATCCCGGCTTCGCCCAGATCCAGCGTCATGTCGTAATCCTCAAGATACTCCCAGGCGAAGCCCGGCACCCCATCCAGGATCCGGACCAGGCCGCAGGAGGCGAGGGCGGCGGATTTTTCCTCCCATTCGTGGGCCCAGGCGCCGAAGCGCCCCGGCTTTTTCGCTCCGTCGAAGGAATCGGTCCGGCACACCCTCTGGCACAGCGCGCGGGAGGTGTGATAGACCATACCGCCCGTGACGCCGTTTCCGAGGGGCAGTCCGTCCTGCGGCGCGTAGACGGGGGAGCGGTAGATCACGTTGTGCTTTTTTACGTATTCGGACACGTCCGCGAGAAGTCTTCCTTCCCGGTCCGCGTGCATGGTCCGGAACATGAGATCGTCTCCTCCTCTTTTCGTCGGTATCAGTACAAAAGATCGGAAAGTCTTTTCGGGTAACGTCTTCTCGCCCGGTCGCCGAGCAGATCGAGGAGCCTGATATGCCGGGTGGAAAGGGTGCCGTCCTTTTCATGAAGGACGATCTCCCGTCCGCCGCGGATGTCGTCTTCGCAGGTCATGTCGTATCCCACGGCGCTGTCGTATCCCATGGTGATGCCGAAGAGATTGCCGGAAAAGTTGTTGAGATGCTCGTGCCCGAAGAAGATCCCCCGGACGTCGCCTCTCTGCTGACAGGCCATGAAAAGCCCGTTCGACAGCTCGGAACAGCAGATGGCCTCCCGCTGCTCGCCGACCATGCCGCAGGCCTGAGGATTCTTCTGGATCAGAAGAAGCTCGATGATGGGGACGTGCATATACATGACGGCGGGGATCTTGTATCCCGCCTCCTTTTCCATGGCCCTGGAGGTCTCGTAATACCAGGCGACCTGGTCGAAAAGCGCCGAGGCCTGAACGCTGCCGACGCCGAAGGAGTTGCGGAGGATATACCGGTATTCCGGGTGCCCGAAGGCCTCCTGGTAATCGGGGTATTCCCGGAAGGAATCCATGCCCCAGACGTTCCAAGCGATCCTTTTCCGGTCGGAAGAGAGGACCGGCAGGACGTAGTTCCCGACGCCGCTCACGTCCTCCGGCCCGGAAGTCGTGAGGCAGAGGGGAATTTCCTCGTAAACCTTTTCCTGCTCCTCCAGCGGCATGGGCTGCTCCCGGTCGTGATTGCCGAAAACGTGGGCCCAGGGGATCCCCCGCTCCTCCAGATGAGACAGCGTGTGGCGGAGATAGTTATAAAGCCTTTCGGGGGAATCGGCGCCGAGCTGATCGCCGCCCAGAAGCACCAGGTCCGGCCCGGTCGCGTCGATCAGGGCGTCCACGCCCTCCTTGAGCTGGGGACCCGACCGGTCGTGGCCGTGAAAATCGGACATCATCAGGATATGGAAGGTGCCGTCCTCCCGGAAAACCAGTTCTTTTTTCGTGACGGGGATCATAATCGTACCGTCCTTTCCTTCCGACCGCGCCGTCCGCCGGAGAAAGGGCGGCTTTTCTTTCCTTATTATGCCCGCGGGGAAAGAGGTTTGTCAAGCCTTCTTTCCCCGAAAAAAGCGCTCCGCCGGAAAGGCGGAGCGCCGGACTGCCGGAAGAAAAAGGAGGAGACGCTATTCTTCGTACGCCCGCCACACGCCGTCCCGGAGGATCTCAAATTTTCCCCACTCCGGCGTTCCCTCCGCGCGTCCCTTGACGCGGATGGGATCGAAGGCGTCCTCCTGACATCCCGGAAGAGGATCGCAGAGCGGGACCCATGCCGCGTGAGGTCGGCCGTCCCAGGCGTCGAGCGCGTCGGCAAGGGAAGGGTACCATTCGTCGGCGGAGCAGATCTGCGCGTCTTTCCCGGCATAGAGAAAAACGCCCGTTTCCCCGTTTTCCTTTTCATACAGCATGATCTTTGCGACGGAAAGACCGTTATACGGGACCGGCTCGGAAAAAAGAGCCCACTTTCGCATATCGAAAACCTCTTTTCTGCAGATCTTTCCCGCTTTGCCGGGAAGAAAGCGCGACGTCTCTGACCTGCCCGGAGGAAGACGGGACGCATCTTCCGGGGATCACGGTTTGCCGGGTTCCTCCCGTTCTTCAAGGAAGGCGTTGAAACCGCGGAAAAACAGGTCGCTGACCGTGCGGGAGATCTCCTCGATCGAGCCGCGCCGGTCGGAATTGAACCAGTTCTGATAGACCCCGATCAGACCGGAAAGCGAATAATCCAGGATCACGTTCACCGTACCGCTTTCCAGCTTGAGCTGAGGCGCCAGGGCTTCCCGCGCCTTTTCCTTCAGAAGAGCGGTCAGCTTGGCCGAAAGGCCGGCGTTTTCGGTCATGGAGAGAAGATGACCGTAAAAATCCATATCGGTATTGATGACGGCGGTGATCTTCTGGAAGATGGCGTAGGGGTTTTCCATGTCCCGCTTCAGATCCAGATCGGCAAAGACGGTTTCAGCCATGGCGACGACCTCGTTTTCAATCTCGTCCAGGACCTGGTGGATGCCGCCGTAATAGTTATAGAAGGTCTTGCGGTTGATTTCGGCCCGCGCGGCCACGTCGCGGATGGTGATCGCGTTGAGGTCCCGCTCGGCAAGGAGCCCCGCCAGGGCGTTGCGGATGGCGCGCTTCGTCCGTTTGGTACGCGGATCGACCGATTTCCCGGATTCCTGCATATACCCTCCGAATTATACCACATATTTTTTGATGTCTGTTGCTTTTGCCTCGCGGTGCGGCGAAAGCGTGGCGGGAAATTCGACACGCCTCTTGCGCTTTCGGGACGATCCATTATAATACACATGTGAGGCAAAAGTCAAGAAAAGAGACCGGGGACCCCGCCCCGGGAGAAAGGAGGGGGAGGGAATGAAGCTTCTGATCCTGGCCTGTGCATCCGAAGCCGGGCAGACCGACGCGGCGAAGGCTCTGAGGGAAGAAGCGGCGCGGCAAGGCCACGAGGCCCTGATCCGCGATCCCTTCGCCTGGCTGGAAAAAAGGGGAGACGGTGAGGAGAAAAAGCGCCGGAAGAGCGCTTTTTCCCGGCGCGTCGAAAGAATGGCCGACGCCACGCCCCTGACGGCGCCTTTTCTCTTTTCGAACGCGAAATACGCGGAATCCTTTCTCCGGGAAGTGCGGGAGGAGGGATACGGCGCGATCCTCGCGATCCATCCCTACGCGATGGAGGCGGTTTCGGCGACCGTCAGGCGGGGAGAGACGCTTCCGCCCGCCTACGGCGTATTCACCGACTACGCGCTGCCCGCCATTTTCCGCGCCGCGGAGCTTACGGGGTATTTCCTGCCGCACTGGACGATGACCGAGGATCTTGCGGCAAAGGGGATCCTCCGGGAAAAGCTGATCCCCGTCGGCGTGCCGGCGTCCCGCCGGCTTTCGGAGCCCATGGAGAAGGAAGCGGCGCGCAATTTTCTGGTGCTTCCGCGGGATCTCGGATTTTATCTGATCTTCGCGGAGGGGATGAGCGCCGGGAACGTCTCGCGGATCCTGGACGAGATCCTTGCCCGCGCGCCGGAAAAGACCCTCGTCACGGTGATGGCCGGCCGGCAGAGCGAAGAGAGAGACGAGCTTGCCGCCCGATACGCCGGGGAAAGCCGCGTGCAGGTCTCCGCGACGCCGGAGCGGATCGACGTCTACCTCTCGGCGGGAGACGTTCTGATCATGCGCCCCGATGGTTTTCTGGCTTCCGAAGCGGCGCTGGCCGGGATCCCGACGGTGCTGTATCCGGCGCTGCCGGGAACGGTAGACGCGAAGAACGCCGATTTCTTCGCCGCGCGGGAGATGGCTCTGAAGGCACAGAGCGCCCGTGACGCGGCCCGGAAGGCCGAAAGGCTGGTCCTCGACCGGGCGCAGCGGGAGCGCATCGAGGTCATGCAGAAGCGCGGCTCGGTCCGGGCGGCGGCCGGGGAGATCATCCGGGAAGCGGCGGCGGAACGGGGGAAAAGCGAATGAACCGGATCCCGCCGCGCGTGACCGGACAATGAATACAGGACCGGACGACGGTCGGAAATGAAGTGACGTATGACAAAAATCGACGGAGCGGTCTATGCCCGGATGGTGCGGGCAGGCACGGAGAATCTTGCGGAATACCGGAAGGTCGTCAACGACCTGAATGTCTTTCCCATCCCGGACGGGGATACGGGGGACAATATGTTCATGACCTGCGAAGCGGGACTCGGGGCGCCCGGCGCGGAATCGCTTGCCGCGGCGGCGGACGGCATCGCCAAAGGCATGCTTCTGGGGGCCAGAGGAAACTCCGGCGTGATCCTTTCCCGTATCTTTGCGGGCATCGCCCGCGGCCTGTCCGGGCTTGACAGAGCGGGCGCGGCGGAGATCGCCGCAGCCATGGAAACGGGAATGGAAGAGGCCTACCGCGCGGTGGCCGTGCCGGTGGAGGGGACCATCCTGACGGTCTACCGGGAAGGGGTGCGCCGGGCGAAGGCGCGTCTGACCGACGACAGTACGCCCGCCGATTTCTTCAGGGACCTGGTCCGGGAGGCGGAGGAGGCGCTGATGCGCACGCCCGACCAGCTGGCCGTTCTGAAGGAGGCCGGCGTGGTGGACAGCGGCGGCGCGGGCTTCTACTATATCGCCGAGGGGATGCGGAACGCTCTGACCGGCGACTGGGTCGAAGGGGAAAGAAAGGCGGACGCCGCGCCGGAAACCGCCGGGAAAGGCCCGGACTACTCGCTTTTCACCGAGGAGAGCGAGCTGACCTACGGATACTGCACCGAGTTCCTTCTGCGCCTGCAGACAAAAAAGGGAGATCCGGAGACTTTTCCGCTGGAAAAGGAGAGGGCGTGGCTGGAAAACGCCGGAGATTCGGTGGTTGCCTTCCGGGACGGAAGCGTCCTGAAGGTGCACGTCCATACCCCGACGCCCGGGGACGTCCTGAATCATTTTCAGCTTTACGGCGAATACCTGACTCTGAAAATAGAGAATATGACTCTTCAGCACAGCGAGACCCATGTCGAAAACCGGTTCACGGTCAAGCGGGCGAAGAAGCCCTACGGCATCGTCGCCGTGGCCGCGGGCGAGGGATTGAAGAAGACCTTCCTGGAGCTCGGCTGCGACGAGGTGGTGGAGGGCGGACAGAGCATGAATCCCTCGGCGGAGGATTTTGTGCGCGCCTTTGAGAAGACCAACGCCGAAACGATCCTGGTTTTCCCCAACAACGGCAACGTGATCCTGACGGCGCGTCAGGCGGCCGGGCTCTATCCGGAAAGCGACGTGCGCGTGATCGAAAGCCGCACCGTGGGAGAAGGATACGCGGCGATCTCCATGCTGGACACTTCGTCGGGCGACACCGACGCGATCCTGGAGGAAATGAAGGAGGTCGTCGCGGGAGTCGTCACCGGCGTGGTCTCACGCGCGTCACGCGCGGCTGACAGGAACGGGGTCGGCGTGAAAAAAGGCGATTTCATCGGCTTTGCGGACGACGTGATTTACGTGGACGATCCGTCCCGGGAAACCGCCGCTGTAAGGCTCGCAGAAGCCCTGCACGCCGAAAAATACGACATCCTTCTGGTGCTCTGCGGCGCCGGCGCGCCGGAAGAGGAGACCCGCCGGGTCTCGGACGCTTTCCGCGCGGCATACCGGCGCACCGAGGTCATCATGATCGACGGCGGCCAGCCGATCTACGACTACATCCTGATCCTGGAGTGATCCAATACGGTTTGTCATTGTAAATCTGTCATGAATATATGATTTGAGGGAGGATCCACTTATGCTCGTGCTTTTCACCGACACCGATACCGACATCACCCCGTCCGAAGCGAAGGAATACGGGTACCGCCTCATCAGCATGCCCTACAGCATCGACGGCGTGACCACCTACCCCTACGTGGACTTCGAGACCTTCGACGCGCATGCCTTCTACGAGAAGCTCCGGGGCGGCGTCCTGCCCACCACCAGCGCCATCAGCGTGGAGCAGTACGTTCAGTATTTCGAACCGGTCTTCGCCGACGGCGACGACATTCTCTACGTGCATTTCTCCCGCGCCATGACCGCCACCTTTGACGCCATGGACGAGGCGGTCGCCTCCCTGAAGGAGAAATACCCCGAGAGAGCCTTTTACGAGATCGACACCAAGGGCATCACCATCGGCAGCCTCAACATCGTCAAGGAAGTGGGCGATCTCTATCAGGCCGGAAAGACCGCGGAGGAGATCCTCGCCTGGGCGAAGGAGGAGGTGGACCGGTTCGCGGTCTACTTCTTCGTGGACGATCTGAAATTCTTCCGCCACAGCGGGCGCGTTTCGGGCATCGCCGGCACCATGGGAACCCTGCTCGGCATCCGGCCGATCATCCACATGAATTCCGAGGGAAAAATGGTCAGCGTGGGCAAGGAAAAAGGCCGCGCCAAGGCCATGGACAGGCTGGTCGGGATCGTGGAGGAGCTGGGCGACCATGTCGCCGATCACCGGGTGATCGTGGGGCATTCCGATATGGAGGACGTGGCCGACGAGGTGATCGCAGCCCTGAAGGCGCGTTACGGCGACTCTCTCCGGGTGGAAAAGACCCTGGTCAACCCCACCGCGGGCAGCCACTGCGGCCCCAACGGCGTGGGGATCAGCTTCCACGCGGTCCATCGCTGAGCAGAATAGACGGAAAGGGGAGAGACCCGCATGCTGACCGTGAGAGAGGTCAAGACGAAGAAAGAACAAAAGGAATTCATCGAATTTCCCCTGAAGCTTTATAAAGACAATCCGTATTTCGTGCCGCCGCTCTACGGGGACGAAAAAAAGATGTTCCGTCCGGATTATCTCTATTACGACACCTGCGAGGCGGTGTTCTACAACGCCTACCGGGACGAAAGGATCGTTGGCCGCATTTCGGGGATCCTGCAGAAGGCCTCCAACGAAAAGACCGGAGAAAAGCGCGTGCGCTTCACCCGCTTCGACGCGATCGACGATCAGGAGGTCGCCTCCGCTCTCTTCGGCGCGGTGGAGGACTGGGCGAGAAGCAAGGGAATGAACGAGGTAGTGGGCCCTCTCGGCTTCTCCGATCTGGAGCGGGAGGGGCTGCTCGTGGAGGGCTTCGATCAGCTTTCGACCTTCGAGGAGCAGTACAACGCCGACTACTATCCCCGCCTTGTGGAGGCTGCGGGCTACCGGAAAGAGGTCGACTGGCTGGAAAGCAGGCTCTACGCGCCCGAGGAGGACGACGGCAGCCTGAAAAAGACCACCGATTTCATCCTGAAGCGCTACAATCTCCGCTTCGGCGAGGCGAAAAGCGTCCGCGACTTCATTCGCCGCTACGCCGATCAGTTCTTTGCGCTTCTGGACGAGGCGTACAAGGATCTTTACGGCACCGTTCCTTTCACCGAAGGGATGAAAAAGCTGATCATCTCCAACTTCCTTCTGATCGTGGATCTGAAGCACGTGGCGGTGATCCTGGATGAAAACGGCAAGGTGGTGTGCCTGGGGATCTGCTTCCCCTCCATCGCGAAGGCGGTCCAGCCCTCGGGCGGGCGGCTGACGCCCCCGGCTCTGATCCGGCTCCTGAAGGCCATCAAAAGGCCGAAGGTCCTGGATCTCGGCCTGATCGCCGTGGCGCCGGAATACATGAACCGGGGCGTTTCGGTGGCGATCTCGGCGGAACTGTTGCGCATGCTCCGGGAGGACGGGGTGGAATACGCCGAGACCAACCTGAACCTGGAAACCAATCACGCCATCCAGAATCAGTGGAAGCGTTTTCGCCAGGTGCAGCACAAACGCCGCCGCTCCTACGTGAAGCAGCTTGAGGAGGACGGAAAATGAAGATCGTGATGGACACCACCGGCGGCGACAAGAGCCCCCGGGCCAACGTGGAGGGCGCGCTTCTCGCCAGGAAGAAGCACCCCGAGCTGTCGGTGATCTTCACCGGAGACGAGGAGACGATCCGCCGGATCCTCCGGGAAAACGGCGCGGAGGAGGAGGGGATCGAGATCGTCCACGCCCCCGGCGTCATCACCGGCGGGGACAAGCCCACCGACGCCATCCGCCTGAAAAAGGACAGCTCCATGATCCGGGCGATCCGGATCCTCCGGGAGGATCCGGAGGTGGCCGCCCTGATCTCCACCGGCGCCACCGGAGCGCTTGTGGCGGCGGCGACGCTCAGGATCGGAAGGCTCAGAGGCGTGCGGCGCCCCGCCTTCTGCCCGCTTCTTCCCACCATGCAGGGCGGGATCGTGGGCGTGTGCGACAGCGGAGCCAATATGGATATCCTGCCCGGTCAGCTCCGGGAATTCGCGGCGATGGGCTCGGCGTATCTGGAAACGGTCTACGGCGTGGAAAATCCGCGGGTGGCGCTTCTGAACGTGGGGGTCGAAAGCGAAAAGGGCGACGATCTTCACAAGGAGGGCTACCGCCTTCTGGCGGGCGCGCCGGGGATCAATTTCGTCGGCAATATGGAAAGCCGGGATCTCCTTTCGGGGAAATACGATCTGGTGGTGTCCGACGGGTTTTCGGGCAACGTCCTGATCAAGGCCACCGAAGGGACCGCGCTGGAGCTCCTGAAAAAGGTCAAAAAGGACATCTATTCCCGCAAAAAGTACATGTTCGGCGCTCTGTTCATGAAAAAGATGTTTTTGGAAGAAAAAGAGTTCATGAATTACCAGAATTACGGCGGAAGCGTCCTTCTGGGCGCCGACAAGACCGTCGTCAAGGGACACGGCTCCAGCGACGCCGCGGCGGTGGCCGTTTGCGTGGAGCAGGCCTGGAAGATGGAAAAGGGCGGCATGAATCAGAAAATCGAAAAGACGCTGGCGGCGATCGAGGAAGCCGACAGGATCGGAAACGAAGAGAAAGAAAAGGAGAAGGAACATGTTTGAGGACGTGAAAAAGCTTCTGGCGGACCAGCTCAAGATCGAAGAAGAGACCGTCACGCCGGAATCCCGGATCAAGGAGGATCTCGGCGCCGATTCGCTGGATATCCTGCAGCTTCTGATGACCATCGAGGAGGAACACGGCATCACCATCCCCGACGAGGAGCTCGCGACCTTTGAAAAGGTGTCGGATATCGTCGCTTATCTGGAAAAACAGAAGAATTGAACCGCGGGAAACGGGAAAAAGGTCGAAAAAACCCTTGCATACGCGAAATCCCCGTGATATAATGCAGTCAGACAGGTGGATATGCCTGATTCAGAGAAAGGAAGCGGAACTATGGGAAAGTTTGTTTTCAAGACCACCAAGACCGGCTACATGTTTAACCTGAAGGCCACCAACGGCGAAATCATTGCCTCCTCGGAAGTTTACACCACCGAAAAAGCCTGCCTGAACGGCATCGAAAGCGTCAAAGTGAACTCGGCCGGCGCCGTCGAAGATCAGACCGTCGAGAATTTCGAAGTGCTGAAGCACCCGAAGTTCGAGGTCTACATGGACAAGACCGGCGGTTACCGCTTCCGCCTGAAGGCGAAGAACGGCCAGATCATCGCCGTCTCCGAAGGCTACAAGGCCAAGGCAAGCTGCCTGAACGGCGTCGAAAGCGTCAAGAAGAACGCCCCCGACGCTCCGATCGTCAGAGAAGAGTGATTCGCGTCCCGGAAGGGAACAAAGATCCGGCCTCGACCGCCCGGCGGGAAAACCCGCCGGGCGCTTTTCGTGCCGGGAAAGATTCGTCGGGCCGGCCTTTTCCGGCTTGACACGGGAGCGGGCGGCAGGTATACTGATAGAGGAGAAGGCGCGGGAGCGCACCTTTTCAAACCGGGAAACAGCATGGGAACAGGAGGAATCTCATATGGAAATCACAAAGGACGTCCGGTACGCCGGCGTAGCCGACCGCACGATCGACCTCTTTGAAGGACAGTACCGTGTCCCCCGCGGCATGTCCTACAACTCCTACGTCATTCTGGACGAAAAGGTCGCGGTGATGGACACCGTCGACCGGAACTTCACCCACGAATGGCTGGACAATCTGGAAAGGATCCTGAACGGCAGAAAACCCGATTATCTCATCGTGCAGCATATGGAGCCCGATCATTCCGCCAATATCGCGGTTTTTCTTTCCACCTATCCGGAGGCGAAGGTGGCGGCTTCCCAGAAGGCCTTCGCCATGATGGCGAATTACTTCGGGAACGACTTCGCCGACCGGCGGATCGTTCTCGCCGAAGGCGACGTGCTTTCGCTCGGGAAGCACGAGCTGACCTTCGTCGCGGCGCCGATGGTCCACTGGCCGGAGGTGCTGGTCACCTACGACAGGACCGACAAAATCCTCTTCTCGGCCGACGGCTTCGGCAAATTCGGCGCGGCCGACGCGGACGAGCCCTGGGACGACGAGGCCAGACGATACTACATCGGCATCGTCGGGAAATACGGCGCGCAGGTCCAGGCGCTGCTCAAAAAGGCGGCGGGGCTGGAAATCGGGATCATCTGCCCGCTGCACGGCCCGGTCCTGACGGGGGACCTCTCCCGTTATCTCGCGCTCTACCAGACCTGGTCGAGCTACGGCGTGGAGGAGGAAGGGATCCTGATCGCCTATACCTCGGTCTACGGCCACACCCGCAAGGCGGCGGAACTGCTTGCCGAAAAGCTCAGGGCCAAGGGATGCCCGAAGGTGGTCGTCCACGATCTGGCGCGCACCGACATGTCCCTCGCGGTGGCGGACGCCTTCCGATACGGCCGCATCGTCTTTGCCACCACCACCTATAACGCCGACGTTTTCCCCTTCATGCGGGAATTCATCGAACACCTGACCGAACGCAATTTCCGGAACCGCACCGTGGCCTTCATCGAAAACGGATCCTGGGCCCCGATGGCGCAGAAGACGATGAAATCGCTTCTGGAGGGCGCGAAGAACCTGACCTATGCCGAGACCTCGGTCCGGATCCTTTCCGCCCTGAATGCGGAGAGCCTGGAGGCTCTGGAAAAGCTTGCGGAGGAGCTGTGCAGGGATTATCTCGCGCAGAACGACGCCACCGCCGACAAAAACGACCTCACGGCCCTCTTCAAGATCGGCTACGGCCTTTACGTGGTGACCACGAACGACGGCAAAAAGGACAACGGCCTGATCGTCAACACGGTGTCTCAGGTCACCAGCTCTCCCAACCGCGTCGCGGTGGTCATCAACAAGCAGAACTATTCCCATCACGTGATCCGCCAGAGCGGCGTTCTGAACGTGAATTGCCTTTCGGTGGACGCGCCCTTCTCGGTCTTTGAGAATTACGGCTTCCGGAGCGGGCGGACCGTCGACAAGTTCGCGGGACAGGAGGTCCTTCGCTCCGACAACGGCCTGGTGTTCCTCTCCCGGTACGTCAACGCCTTCATGTCCCTGAAGGTGGAACAGTACGTAGATCTGGATACCCACGGGATGTTCATCTGCTCGATCACCGAAGCCCGCGTCCTTTCGGACAAGGAGACCATGACCTATACTTACTATCAGCAGAACGTAAAGCCGAAGCCCGAAACCGCGGGCAAGAAGGGCTTCGTCTGCAAGATCTGCGGCTACGTCTACGAGGGCGACGAACTCCCCGAGGATTTCGTGTGTCCGCTCTGCAAGCACGGCGCCGCCGATTTCGAGCCCATCGCGTGAGCTTCTTTCCGGAAAAAGCAGCCCCGGTGCGGAACCTCCGCGCCGGGGCGTTTCTTTTGAAAGGAAACCGGGGCTTACCAATCCTGAACGGTGCCGTCCTCGCGCCTCCAATGGGGATGCTCGTAGGTGGAGGTGGGCTCCAGAGCTTTGAGGTCGATCTCGATGCCGAGGCCCGGCCGGTCGCCCATGGTGAGGAAGCCGTCCTTGAAGGTCACGTCGTAATCGAGCCATCCCGGACGGTTGCCCGAGAGCCAGTCCTCCTGGCACATGAAATTCGGCACCGCGAAGTCCACGTGCATCGCGGCCAGGAAGCCGACGTGCGGCACGCCGTGGGGCACCATTTCCATGTAATGGGTCTCGCCGTAGGCGGCGATCTTGCGCATTTCGGTGATGCCGCCGCAGTTGCAGATGTCGGTGCGGAGGTAATCGATCAGATCCTCCTCGATCAGGCATTTGTAATCCCATTTCGCGCCGAATTTTTCGCCGGTGCCCAGCGGAACGTCGGTGTGGGCGCGCAGCACCCGGAACATTTCGGGGCTGTCGGAGCGCAGAGGATCCTCCACGAAGAAGGGATGATAGGGGGCGATGCGGTTGCAGAGCTCGACGGCGCGGGGGGGAGAAAGGCGGGTGTGGCATTCGAAGATGATCTCGATCTCGTCGCCCACGGCCTCCCGTAGAGCCTTCATGAACCTTTCGCTCTTGCGGACCTGAACGCCCGGTTCATAGAAGCCGTCGGTGTTGTCGTGCGGGCAGATGCGCAGAACGGTGTAGCCCTTTTCCACGGCCTTCAGGCCGTTTTCGGCCAGCTCCTCCGGCGTTTTGCCGCCAATGCCGATATAGGCGCGCAGCTTGTCCCGGCATTTGCCGCCGAGAAGCTGATACACGGGAACGCCCAGAGCCTTGCCCTTGATGTCCCAAAGGGCCATGTCGACGGCCGAAAGCGCCGACTGCAGCACCGGACCGCCCCGCCAGAAGGTGCCGCGGAAAACGTCCTGCCAGAGATGCTCGATCCGTTCGGGATCCTTGCCGACGAGATAGTCGCGCATGTTGGTGACCGCGCCTTCCACGGCGAGCTCGCGGGTGTGAAGGGTCCCTTCGCCCAGCCCCGTGATCCCCTCGTCGGTTTCCACGAGGACGTACTGCTGACGCGCGCTGCGCACGTTTTTGATATCGGTGATCTTCATGAAGATGCCTTCCTTTCGCTGGTTTATGTCCCCATCATAGCACAATCGCAAACGGTTGACAAGCCCGCTTTTCGGGAGTATAATGGAAATCAATCAAAGTGTGCGCAACGGGAGAAAAAGCGTTTTCTCCGCATCGGACGGCTTTTGCCGCCTGCCGGGGAAAAGCCTTTTTTCCGTCCGCCGGAAAGGAAAAGGAAATGTATCTGGGAGAAAACCGCAAAAAGCTCGGATTCGGATTCATGCGCCTTCCGCACGTCGGAGACGAGATCGACCTGGAGCAGGTCAAGAAGATGGTGGATCTCTTCCTGTCCAGGGGGTTCACCTACTTCGACACCGCCTACGTCTACGACGGCGGCAAGAGCGAGGAAGCCATGCGCGAAGCGCTGGTAAAGAGATATCCCCGCGACAGCTTCACCATTGCGACCAAACTGCCGCTCTGGAACGTGGGCACCAGCTTCGACGATTTCCGCAGACTGACCGACACGTCGCTTCAAAGACTCGGCGTGGACTACGTGGATTTCTATCTGGTCCACAACATCAACAACAACAAATACGAGGAATGCAACGTCTGGGAATACATGAAGGAACTGAAGGCGGAAGGCAAGGCGAAGCACATCGGCTTCTCCTTCCACGGCACGCCTGAGCTTCTGGAAAAGGTCCTTTCGGAGCATGACGAGGCTGAATTCGTCCAGCTGCAGATCAACTACAACGACTGGGACAGTCCGAATATCGCCTCCGGGAAATGCTATGAGATCGCCCGAGCCCACCATAAACCGGTCGTGATCATGGAGCCGGTGAAGGGCGGTGCGCTGGCCACCCTGACCGACGAAGTGGCGGCGCCGTTCCGCGCCTTGGACCCGAACGCCTCCAACGCCTCCTTCGCCATCCGCTACGCCGCCTCCCTCGACGGGATCATCGCGGTGCTTTCGGGCATGTCCACCCTGGCGCAGGTGGAGGATAACGTCTCCTTCATGGACGATTTCAAAAAGCTCGACGACAGGGAACGCGCGGCCGTGGCCGAAGTGGTCGAAAACCTCGCGAAGGTCAAGACGATCCCCTGCACCTCCTGCAAATACTGCGTGGAAGGCTGCCCGATGTCGATCAACATCCCCGGCGTCATCAGCGCGCTGAACGTCAAATACAAATTCAACAATGTGTCCGACGCGAAAAGACAGCTGGGCTTTGCCACCCGCGGCGGGGGAAAGCCGTCGGACTGCGTCGGCTGTCAGGCCTGCGAAGGCGTCTGCCCGCAGCACCTGCCGATCCCGGAGATCATGAAAGAGGCGGCCGAAACGCTGGAGTAATGCCGCGGAAGGCCGGGGGTTTCCAAAGAAAAAACCGAAAAGGCGTGTTGGAAAACACGCCTTTTTATGTTAAAATGGGATCAGGAAAAAAGGCGCGTCCGCGCGCCGGAGGAGGAAAGACATGAAGACCATCGATCTGTTGAAAGTCAGACTGAAGGGGACCCGGCTTCTCGGCGAAAACGGTGCGGAGAAGAGGTTCCTTTTCGGCAAAGAGGGCGGCAAGATGGAGATCATCTCGCCGGAAGATCTCCGCTGGCATTATCTCGTGGGATTCGCAGAGGTCAAGGCCGGTCACTCGGTAGCCATGGAGCTGAATTTCTTCCGGAAAGAGGAGGAAAACTACCGCATCGGTCTGCGCTTCGGCATGCTGCCGGGGATCCGGACGCTGCTGTGTCTGGACCTTACCCTGATCGATTCCCGCTCGATCTTCACAAACCGCACTCCCGGCGCCTTGAAGCTTGTCGCCCACGGCAACCGCACCGAAAAGGAAGAAGTGGACCGGATCGAGTTCGGACTGAAGGAGTGTTTTGAAGACGTGGAGATCGTCCTCTCGGATTTCTATCTTGCCGACGAGATGCCGAAGGAATTCCCGGTGCCGGAAAAGAAGCTCCTGGACGAGTTCGGCCAGTGGACCGGAAAGGACTGGCCGGGCAAGGTAAAAAGCGAAGAAGAACTGCGTGAGGGGCTTCTGTCCCGGATTGACCGGAAAAATTGGGAACCGCTTCCCGGAAAGACCAAATGGGGCGGCGAGGCGGACAGGAAGCTCCGGGAAGGGACCGGCTTCTTCACAACGGTCAAGACATCCGACGGCAGATGGCATCTGGCCGATCCGGACGGGTACGAATTCTTCTCCATCGGATCCGACTGCGTCAATCCCGGCGACGGCGCACGGGTGGACGCAGTGGAATCTCTCTGCACCTTCCCGCCGGAGCCCTGGTCGGAAAAGGCGTCGCAGACGGCCATCCGCCATCGCGGTCCGTATCGCCTTGTCAACTACACCGCGGCCAATCTGATGCGGGTGTTCGGGGACGACTGGGAGGGAAAGTGGCGCGAGATCGCGGAGAACGTCCTGATCGGAAGCGGTATGAATACCGTCGCCAACTGGTCCGCCGGAGTCTTCCGGGAAGGGGAGAAGCGTATCCCCTACGTCTACCAGACCGGCGAGTTTCCCGGGACCGCAACCCCGGTCTTCCGCGATTTTCCCGACGTTCTCACGGAGGAATACAGGGAGAACGCAAAAAAGTTCGCCGAGTCGCTCCGCCCCCTGAAAGACGATCCGTGGCAGATCGGCTACTTTCTCCGCAACGAGCCGGAATTCGCCTTCGTTCCGAATCTCCTGATCGCAGACGAGGCGCTCCGGAATCCGGCGGACACCGCCTCGAAGCGGGGCGTGATCGAAAGGCTGCGGACGAAGTTCGGCGATATCGCATCGCTGAATGCCGAATGGGGAAGCTCCTTCGGTTCCTTTGATGAGCTGGGGACTTGCGGCGGTGTCATCGAAAGATACCCGGCTGCCCGCCCGTCGCTTTCGGAGATCTCCAAATTCCTGGTTTCCGAATACGTGCGCATCCCCTCGGAGGCCTGTCGAGCCGTCGACCCCCATCATCTGAATCTCGGCATGCGCTGGGCGGTGGCCAACTCGCCCGAGCAGATGGCCGGATGGGAGAATTTCGACGTCTTCTCCATCAACAATTACAGTTTTTCGCCGCTGAAGCTCATCGATTATGTGGCGTCTCAGGGGGTGGATCTGCCGATCATGATCGGGGAATTCCACTTCGGCTCGCTGGATGTGGGCCTGCCGGCCACAGGGCTGAAAGGCGTTCTGACCCAGACCGACCGCGCGAAGGCTTTCCGCCACTACGTCGAATCCTGCGCCTCCCATCCCAACGCCGTGGGCGCACACTGGTTCCAGTTCTGCGACCAGAGCGCTCTGGGGCGGTTTGACGGAGAGAACTACCAGATCGGGCTGGTCGATGTGTGCGTCAGGCCCTACGACGAGATGGTGAAAGCCTCCCGCGAAAGCGCGAAGGTCATTGCTGAGGTGAAAAACGGCGAGCGCGCCCCTTACGACGAACCGTTCACCGAGATCCCCATGATCGGGTACTGAGAGAAAGAACGCGCCGGGCCGGAAGAGAGGCTTCCGGCCCGGGAGGACACAGATCAAAAAAACGTCGAGGAGTGAAATCCGATGGAAGTTGCCGCCATCATCCTGCCGGTCGTTCTGATGATCGGGATCGGAAAGACGCTGAAGGTCCTGCGCCTGATCGACGACCGCGTGGTGGACGGGTTCAAGGCGGTGATCGCCAATCTCATGCTGCCGGTGACCCTGTTCAACGCCCTGCTCACCACGAAGTTCGACAAAGAAAGCCTGATCCTCACCGCGGCGGTGTTCGCCGCGCTCTGCCTGATCCTCGGCGCGGGATATCTCCTGCGGCCGCTTTTCGGGAAATACAAAACCTTCGCGCCGTTCCTGGCCGTCAGCTTTGAGGGCGGCATGCTGGGCTACGCGCTTTATATGACGATCTACGGACCCGATTCGCTGGGGACCGTGCTGAAGTTCGATCTGGCCAACGTGCTTTTCGCCTTCACCGTCTTCCTGTTCTTCATCAAAATGGCGGGCAGCGGCAAGGTGGAGATGAAAAAGATCCTGATCGACTACGTCAGGACGCCGGCGGTATACGGGATCCTGCTCGGCCTTCTCGGATCGCTCACCGGCTTCGGCGCGTGGTTCGCGGGGACGGCGGCCTATCAGGTCTACACCTCGACGGTTTCGACGATCACCGCGCCGCTGGGCGCTCTGGTCCTGCTCTCGGTGGGATACGCGCTGCAGTTCGACCGGGAGATCCTCTGGTCGGTGGTCAAGGTATCCCTGGCAAGGCTCCTCCTGAACGGCGCCGCGCTCGCGGCGATCCTTTTCCTGTTCCGGCCGTTCTTTGAAGACCGGGCGCTTCTGGTGGGGATCCTCCTGATCTTCGCGATGCCCGGTCAGTACATCACGACGATCTACATCAAAGACCGGGAGGAGCAGAAATTCGCCTCCACCCAGCTTTCGTTCTATACGCTCTTCTCGGTGGCGGCCTATATCCTGATCCTCGCCTTCGTGCCCAGATGACCGGCCCGGGAAGCCGACGCCGGGGCGTCGGAAGGGAACATCGGGGTTCGCGCGGCGGAA
>JAFRWU010000044.1 GCA_017441705.1 Clostridia bacterium
CTGAATGTCCTCCTTTTGCTGTTCCTGGTGCAGTTGGCAGACCGCACCTCTAGTATACAGCAAAAGGAGTTCTTTTTCTTCCTTATCGCTTAAGCTTTCCTGAACCACTCGTCCAACGAGTGGTTTTACTCTACAAAAAGCCCGTACGGCCTCGGCCGTACGGGCTTTTTGCATGTGGTTTTGGTCCGGGTTTTATTCTGTGTCGATCAGGAATTCGGCGATCTGGCCTCCGCCCGCGCCGGAATTCGCGGTGAAAACGAGCCGGACGGCTTTGACCTTTCCTGCGTCTTCCGGAAGAAGGATTTCGGTTTCATTCCCGTTCTCCCAATCCAGGATGTAATCCTTTTCGGATATCGCTTCGGTGAAAGCCGTACCGTCGGCCGAAATCGCCACCGAAAACCGCATGGTCCTCTTCCCCCAGATCTCGATGGGATTGAGACGGATCGTGATCCTTTTGACGGAACAGGCTTCGCTGAGAGCGACGTCGAAGGTCTGCGGATAGGCGCCGGTCCCTTCCCAGTACGTCTCGATATCGCCATCCACGGCAAAGGCCGGACTGTATCCGGACACCTGCGAGGAGGCGGACGCCGTCAGCCCGATCTCCGCCGGAGCGTTTCCTTCCTTCTCATAACCCGGTCCTCCCGCCGTATACGTATACCCCGCGTCCTTCATGCCTTTTCCGCCGCAGAGGAAAACATATCCCCACAGGAGCAGCGCCGCGGCAAGCGTGAGCGCGGCAAGGACCCAGAGAGCGATTCTGAGCGTTTTCATTTCGAGGCCTCCTTCCGGATCACCACGTGCTCGGTGTTTTTGCCGTCCACGTTATACGTCAGAGCCTCCGCGCCTTTTCTGCCCATCACGTCGACGCCCGAAAAGACCACGTCCTTCACGAAATAGGTCCTGCCGAACCCGGATACCTCCGCCGTCAGGTTTTTGTGTGCGGAGCGAAGCACCCGGAGCCCGTCGATCCTGACGTCCTCCACCGTGCCGCGTTCGTAGGTCGTGCTCCATCCGCTTTCCAGGATCTGGATCTCCACAAGACGGTTGGAAAAGGTCATGTCGGCATGTTCCACCACCGTATCCTCGTAAAGGATATGCCGGACGGCGCAGGAATCGCCGTTGTGTATCGAGATCACCGGCTTATGCAGATTAAAAAGAACCGTGTTACGGCGGAAGGTGATATTCTCGATGACCGCGTTTTCCCGGTATCCTTTGTTGGTCTCGTAGCCGATCTCCATGCTCTGCGCCAGATCGGTCCAGATCTGATTTCCCTCAAAGAGCAGGTTTTCGGTGTTGTCCGCATAATTCTTGACCACCAGAGAGTCGTCCCAGCTTCGGATGAAACAGTTTTTCACTGTGAAATTGCGGCAGGACTGCAGGGTCACTCCGTCGCCGTTGGCACGCGAGGAAACGATGGCTACCCCGTCCACGGTCACGTCTTCCGAGGAATAGCCCTGAAGGACCCAGCCGTTGCTGTTGAGAAGCGTGACGCCTTCCACCGTCACGTTTTTCGATACCTCCAGATCGATCGGGATCCTGACGACGCGGTTTCCGGCGTCTCCGCCGTAGCGCGAGCCGTCCACGATCCCTCTCCCGCGGATCGTCACGTTCTCCGCGTGATCCGCACGGACGTTCCCGTGCAGAACGGCGCCGCCTGCAAGATACAGCGTCTGACCGCTTTTGAGGTTCACCGTACCGGCGTCGTATTCGCCCGGCGCGAAATACAGAACGTTCCCGTCGCCGGCGTCCGGGATCTCCTTTTCGGGAAACCGGGTGAAAAGATGCACGGCCCTCTCCTCTTTGCCGTTGAAGACGACGGTATAGTTCCCCGGTTCGTCCAGAGTGAAGGATACGCCGTTTCCCCGGATCTCCGGAAGGACCTCCGCCGCAGACGGGAGGACCTCCGCCTCTTCGACAGCAAATCCCACGTCCAGATCGATCCGCACCACGCCGTCGAAATCAAAGATCGCCACCGGCGTTCTCGACTGCGGCGGCATCGGAGCCGAATCCAGATGGGAATGGGACACGTTGGTTTCATAGACCGGCGCTTTTCTCCCGTTCACCGCGAGCGACACGGAGGGCGACAGCACCAGATCCATCGGACGGACCCGTTCGGTATTTGTCGACATATCCTCCGCCGTTCCGGTCCGCATGCTCGTCGGCGCATCCCAGATCAAAAGCCTGGTGGAACGGATCCTGTATACTTCCTCGGCTTTTCCCGCTCCGAACGCGATCCCCACCGCTCCCAGTGCCAGAAGTACCGCCGGGAGAAGCCATCCGAGTATTCTGTTTTTCATCGGCACGTCCTCCTTATGACGACATCGTTTCAAGTCAGAGCCAGCCAAAGGTTTTCAGAATGAATATTCCCAAAAACATCGTGAACAGAGAAAAGGTCGTGGTAAACACGACGAGCTGTCCCGCCAGTTCCCCGTCTCCGTTCATCTGCACCGCCATGGGATAAGAAGATATGGCTACCGGCGAGGCAAACGCCACGAAGAACACGGCCAGCTCCTCATGCCGGAATCCGAGCGCCACCGCCGCCGCCAGAGCAAGGAAGGGCACGATCAGATTGCGCATCGCGGTCCCGAAGAGGATATAGCGGAGCCGGCTTTTCACAGCCTTGAATTCAAACCCGCCGCCGAGCGCCAGGAGCGCGAGCGGCGTGGCCGTTTTGGCCAGAGTGGTCAGCGTGTTCCCTATAAACGCCGGCACCGGGATGCCCGCGAGGCTCCATACGACCCCGATCAGCGATCCGATGATCAGAGGGTTCCTGACAATATTCAGCAGGAGTTTTCCGAAACGGATCTTCTTTTCCCCGCCCGAAAACACCGACAGGATGATAACGGCGCTGGCGTTGAAAACGACGACCACGAAGGGGATCGCCACCGAAGCGACCGAAACCCCCGATTCGCCGAAAAGGTTTTCGCAGATCGGGATCCCGATATAGACGAAATTCGATCTGACCGCGCATTGAAGGAGCACGCCCCTCTTTTTGGGGTCCCGCGCGAAAAGCAGGATCAGGACAAGGCTGACGGCGGCGACGCCGAGAAAGATCAGAAGCATCCACAGAAGCATCCTTCCCTTCAGCGCGTCCCGGACGCCTGCGGAAACGATGCTGTTGAAAATCGAGATCGGCAGGATCAGATTGAAGCAGAGCTTCGTCGCAATCCTGTTGAATCCTTCGTCGGTCACGCCCCATCTCTTCAGCAGATAGCCGAGAACGACGATCAGAAACAGGGGCACCACCACGTTGACCGACGTGATGAGATTCTCAGTCATGTTCCGTCCTCCTTATCGGTTGCTCCTTCCTGCGTTTTATCGTACTCATACCGGCCAGGCGTCTCTTTCCGGAAGCGCCGCCTTTTCATACGCGTCCCGGAGCAGGCCGGCGAGGCCCCTGACCGAAACCATTTCCGGGGTCCTCTCGATCGTCTCCGGCCTGAAGCGCGGCATATCGCTTCGATCCTTCCACATCTCCTCCAGGAGCAGTACGTGCTTCAGCGCGGCTTCGCCCGGGCAGAAATTCTCGCCGCCTTCGAAGCAGGCGAGCGCCGGCGCGAGCTTCTGGGCGAGACCGTTGTTGTCCGAATCGCCGTAATCGACCGTCCGGCCGTCGCCGTAATGCGCGAGAAGCGCCGTCGGGCGGTCCGGAAGCTCTCCGAAGGTGACGGTTGCCTTTTCAAAACGGTAGACGAAAACCGGGTCCTGTCTTTCTTCGTTTTTCACCGCGTGGGACGCGGCGAAGAAAAGGGGCACGCCTTTCTCTGTTTCAGCCTGCAGCGCGATCGTATCGAAGGTTTCGACGTCGTTTGCGCGCGCGGCAAAAAAGCCGGTCAGCCGCGCCTCGCTCGCCCCGTACCCGCGCCGCGCCATCCAAAGCATATTGAAAAGATAATGCGCCGCGGCGTTTGAGGCGATGCTGTCGAAGACGGCGGTGCCGTCCGGGGCGTACTTCGTCCCGGCCCAGCGGGTCCCCCGGTTGAAATAGGCGAAGTCCCGCGGCCACAAAACGAGCGCTTTCATGGAAAGAAGTCTTCCGAACAGGCCTTCGTCCGCATCCTTCTTCAGGCGGAGCATCTCCGGGTTGAAGCACCATTGGAACCCGACTGTAAGCTTTCTTCCGGTTTCATCCCGCGTCCGGAGGATCGCTTCCGCATCCGCGGAGGATCCGGCGATCGGCTTTTCCAGGAGGAGATCGCTCCCATTCCGCATGACCTCCTCCGCCTGACGGCGGTGAAGCGGGATGGGTGTCGAAACGACGGCGACGTCCGCCCGGTTTTCGCGGTAATACGCCGGTACGTCCCGGTAAACGGGAATGCGGTTTTCCCGGATCAGGCCGCAAACGCGGCTCTGCTCCGCGTACGGATCGACGATCCCCGACAGCGCAAGCCCGAGCTTATTCCCGCTTTTCAGAATCTCTTCGACGTAACCCGCGCCGTAACCGCCGCATCCGACAAGCAGCGCTTTTTTCATACCCGTTCCCTCTCTTTTCTCATTTTGTGCTGACGCGCCAGAGTGCAGATCAAAAACATCAGGCAGCCTGCGGCCACGAAGCCGACGAAGGCGTGCATCATTTCCATGACTCCGCAGGTTTTGGAAACGTATCCGCCCGCGAGATTCCCGAGGATCCCGGCAAGCCCTATGGTGACCGCGGCAAATACCGTCTGCGCGGTAAAGAGGATCTCCTTCTCCACGATCTCCGGCACGTACAAGACAAGGGCGCCGATAAAGATGCCGAAGGAGACGAACTGCAGAAGATAAGACGCCGCCACCAGCTCCGCCGTAGGCGCAAACGCGATCCCGGCCGCCCGGATCACCATGCCGATCAGCGCCATCCGCATCAGGGTCTCGGCGCTGAAACGGGCTTTCAGACGGTTTTGCAGAAGGAGCATCGGCACTTCGGAAATCGCCTGGAAAAACAGCGCGATCCCCAGAAGCGAGCTGCCGCCGCCCAGGATCTCGATCTTGCGGGCGGTGTAGTTATAGATCGGCAGATTGCCGATCTGGATGATGAAATACGAAACGAGAAAGATCATGTAGCGCGGATTCCGGACAAGCATCCCGATCGCGCGGAAAAACGGGACCGCTCCGCGCTTTCGTCCGCCGGCTTCCCTCTCCGCGGCAAGGCGGGCGGCGCATTCGTTCTCGTCGACCCAAAGCGCGACGAAGGCCGTCAAAAGAGCCGATACGAAAAAGATCGGCTCGATCACGTCCATGCCGAACCGGTCCAGCACGAATCCGAGGATCCCGGTGGCAACCGCATAGAAAAGCGAACCGAAGGAGCGGGAAAAGCCGTAATTGTACCGGATCCCCGTGCTGCTGATCCGCACGCTCCAGATATCGATGATATACTGCAGGGTCTGGATACAGGCGGACAACAGAAGAAAGGTCAGAACCAGAACGACGAAACTCTTCTTGCCGACGTAAATCAGAAAGGATGCGGCGGCGCCCGTGAGGAACATGCCGATAAAGAGCGGTTTGATCCTGAGGAGCCTGTCGCAGACGCTTCCGATCAGGGGCTGCATCAGAAGGTTTGCCACCGTCACGCCGGTCAGGATCACGCCGCATTCGAAATCGTCATATCCGAAGGAAGCGCACATCCTGACAAGAAACGGAAAAAGGACGCCGTAAGACATCCAGTAGGTCCCCTGCAGGAAACCGAATACCCAATTCATTCTGCGGCTCGTCATAAAAGCTTTATACGTCTCCTTCCAGGATCAGGGCGGAAAGCTCGTCCACCGTATGGACGATATAGCGCGCGGCGGTGGTCCCGGGCGAGACCGCGCGGAACTCGTCGAAAAAAAGCGCGTCGGCGCCGCCGCCCACTCCGGCCGCAGCGTCAAGCTCCCGGTCGCCCAGCATCAGCGCGTCGCCGGAAAAGCCGAATTTGTCCGCAAGATACCGCATGCCTGCGGGATCGGGCTTGGAAGGAAATCCGTAGGTGGAATCCACGATCCCGGTGAAGGATTCCCTCATCCCGTATTTTTCCAGATAAACCGTCGCGAGTCTGTCACGGTTGGTCAGAAGGTAATTCCTTCCGCCCACCTCCGTGATCCTCCGGAGAAGCTCCGGGATCCCCCGGTACGGAACCGTGACCGGCTCCGCCTCCAGCATGTTTTCATAGATACGGAAAGCGGCCTTTTCCTCGTCGGAAAGGCCGTATGTCCGGAAAGCGTGTCCGATCGAAACGCGGAGCGCCCGATAAAGCTCCTCCTCCGGTTCTTCCCTGCCGGCATCCCGCAGCGTTTTGTAAAGAGCGCGCGCCGTGTGCGGATAACTGTCGAAAAGCATCCCGTCGAAATCCCAGACGAAATGTCTGTATTTTTCCATAAAACGCATGTCGGCCTCACAATACCAGCGTCAGAGCGCCCCTGTGATTGACGATCTCGATTTCCCCGCCGCCCGCGTCGAATTCTCCGTCCAGCGTCCAGGGAATCTCCTCCTTTGAGGAAAAGGTCAGCGACGGCGCGTGAAGAAGCCTGATCGCATCGCAGGATAGGGTCCCGGTCCTGACGGCGTTCGCGATGCCGAGGAATTCCGCAAGGTTCTTCGGCGCGCGCACCAGCGCGATCTCAAAAAGCCCGTCGGAAAGATCCACGAGGCTTTCCTCCAGCTTGACGATGCCGGCGATGCTGCGCGAATTGCTGACCGACGCAAAGATCCAGTCGTCTTCGTAGGTTTTCCCGCCGATCCGGAAGGATGCGCGGCGCGTCTTGAGATCTCCGATCGACGAAACGCCTTCCAGCATGTACGCCAGATGCCCGAGCGCGTTTTTCATAGCCTGCGGCGTGCTGTAGGACGCTTCGGTAAAGGCGCCGAAGGACGCGACGTAGAGGAATTTTCTGCCGTTGAAGCTTCCCACGTCGATTTTCCGGCTTTCTCCCTTCAGGATTTTCCTGACTGCCATGACCGGATCGCGCGGGATCGAAAGAGACGACGCGATGTCGTTGCAGGTGCCCGCGGGAAGATACCCGAGCGGCGCGCGCTTCCCGGGATCGATCGCTTCCAGCCCGCTCGCAACCTCGTTGAGCGTGCCGTCTCCGCCCGAGCAGATCAGAAGGTCGCTTTTCGAAGCGTATTTTTTCGCGTACTCTTCCGCGTCTCCTTTCGCCCGGGTAAAGTACACGATCGTTTCGTATCCGGCGCTGCCGAGGACCCGGAGCGCTTCGTACATCCTTTTTTCCCGTTTTGCCGTCCCGGTGTGCGGATTGATGATGACGCGTACGGTTTTCATAGGTTTTCTTCTCCTCAAACAGAGTTTTCTGCAGCCGGGACGCCCTGTGCGTCTCCGTGCGGGACGCGTTCCGGCGTAAAGCTTTTCCCCTTTATCGGCCGTGATGAAAGGAGGCTGCGTTTTCCCGTCTGTAAAGCCGATCGCTTTACGGCTTTACCTTCGGTTCTCTCTCCGCCTTCAGTTCCCCGGGATACCGCGCCTCCAGCCAGGCGGCGCCTTCTTCTCTTCCGGTTTCGCGCAGTCTTTTGACGTAGCCGGTGAGGTATCCCCGCGAATGGTACGGTCCGCCCTCGCGCAGGACCGTCCACATGGGGTCGCGGTCGTCGTCGGCGGTCTTCATCATATCGTATTCCCAATCCAGGATCAGCTTGGATCCAAAGGCAGTGAGCTCCGGATGGAGCTCTGCGATATTGGTCGTTTCATGCGGATCGGCTTCCAGATCGAAAAGCATTTCCTCGTCGAACCGGTGATATCCGGTATGGGGACTCCTGATATACAGGTATTTGTCCCAGCGGGCCGATCTCTGCAGCACGTGTGCGCACTGCCCGATGATGACGTGATCCCGTCCCGCGCGTTTTCCTTCGAGCGCCGGCGCATAGCTCTCGCCGTCCCATCGCGGGCTTTTTTCGACGCCCAGAAGCTCCGCGGCGGTCGGCGCCAGATCGATGTTCTGATGGAAGTCGCCGTCGCGGATCCCGGCGGGCTTTCCCGGCCACTTGACGATCATGGGGATGCGGCAGGTGATCTCATCTGCGGTGCCGTGTTCGGCGTAGATGCCGAGCTCGCCGATGTTTTCGCCGTGATCCGAGGTGATGATGATCGCGGTATCGCCGTAAAGGCCCTTTTCCTTCAGAAGGTCCAGAAGGATCCTGACGTTGTCGTCGGTGTAGCGTACGCCGGTGTCGTAGTTGTCGATGAAGCGTTTCATCTCTTCCATCGTCAGAACGGCGCCCGGATGACGCGGCAGCGCCGGATTCTTCTGATCGTCCCACATATTGATTTCCCGCGCCGAGTGCGGCCCGACGTGATCCAGATGGGTCTTGAAAATCTCCGGCGTGATCCAGGGATCTGCCAGAGGGACGTTTTCAAAGGGATTGCCGTAGCTCTGCGGAGTGCGGTACGGCGTGTGCGGATCCCAGTAATGGACGTGAAGGAGCCAGTCGTCGCGGTCCGCGTGCCTTTCGATCCAGTCCTTCGCCGCGGCGGTGACGACTTCCGCCGTCTCGTTGCCGCTTTTGCCCAGGTTAAAGGTCTCGTCAAAGCCTGCGTTGAACCACCATGCCGAATGCCTTTCGGCAAAGGAGGATACCGAAGCTGTGCGCCAGCCGGCTTTCTTGAAGACGAAGAAGAGGCTTGACAAACTGAAATCGTCCTTGAACCCGCGGGTATATCCCTGAAGCTTCATATCCGCCGCGGTGCCGCCGTGGCCGACGACGCCGTTGTGGATGCCGTAGCGTCCGCTTACAAGCGCGGCGCGGGACGGAAGGCAGGGCGCGTTCGGCGTATAGTACCGGTCGAAAACACAGCCCTCACGCGCGACCTCGTCCATGGCGGGAGTCGTTTCGCGGCCGTAGCCGTAACATCCCATGTGATCGGGGCGCAGAGTATCGATGTCGATGAACAAAAGCTTCATAACCAGTTTCCTCTCTCTGCGGTCCTTCCCGCAGCATATGGATCGGCGATTCTTCCGGCTTACCGGTCTTGCCGATACAAAAACGAATAAAGGCCGAGGGCGGCGCTGACGGCCAGATTATAGGAATCGACTTGATCCGTCATGGGGATCCTGACGGTTTGCCCGACCTCCCGGAAGGACGGCGGGAGTCCCGACGCTTCGCTGCCGAAGATGAGCGAGAAGCTCCCCTCCGGCTTCGGCGTCTCGCCCAAAAGGCGCGATCCTTCCAGCATAAATGGATACAAAGCGCGGTCGGGATAGGCTTTCCGGTACGCCTCAAAGCTTTCGAATACGGCGGTCCTGACCCGGAACAGTGCTCCCATGGAGGCGCGCACCGTCTTGGGATCGTACAGATCGGCGCATGGTGCGATCAGCGCCGCGTCCACTTCGCCGAGTCCCGCCGCCGTGCGGAGGATCGTGCCGATATTGCCCATATCCGATGGGTTCACCAGCACGACGTGACACCGGGAAACGAGCGGTTTATCCTCTCCCTTCCGGAAAACGCCCACCACGTAGACGTTTCCCTTGCCGCCGACCCGCGCGACGCTTTTCGCATCCTCCAGGCACGGGATCCCCCGTTCCGCGGCGGCCGCGCAAAGCTCCTTCGCGCCGGTATAGGCGGGGGAATAAAGGATCCTTTCGCAGCGTTCCGGAGCGGCTTTCAGAAGCTCGTAGGTCGGGAAGGAACCGAGCGTATAGGAATACGGATCCTCCCGCCTGTACCTCTTCAGGATTTCCGGCATTTTCCTTCCCCCTCGCACGTCCAACTGTCACCGGTACTATTATATCACATTTTTCCTCCGGATGGAAGACGTCCGGTCTGGATCTTTCTTTGGATTTCTTCTTTTTTCACAGTTTTTTCCCGCAGAGATTGCATCGGGTCCCGCTTTGTGGTATGATACAGGGTGTAGTTTTTGAATTTTACGGAAAGAGAGCGATACGATATGAGAAGAGACGGCAAACGCGTCAGGAGCGACGATCCTCTTTACGAGGTCATCCCGTATTTTCTGCCCTACCGCTACGACGCCATGAACATGATCACGCTGGATATTCCCATCGAGCCGATCCAGGAATACCGCATCCGGCAGAGACGCGAGGGAAAGGTCGTCAGCAGCATGGGCGTCCTGCTCGCTTCATGGCTCCGCACCGTTCGGGAATTCCCGCTTCTGAACCGCTTTATCGTCAACAAAAGGATCTACCAGAGAAACGAATACTGCGTCGGTCTGGTGGTCCTGAAGGCCGGGAAAGAGGAAACCACCATGAACAAGGTGTTTTTCGATCCCGACGACAACATCTTCCAGGTACAGAAAAAGATCGACGCCTACGTGACCGAAAACCGGAAGCTTTCGGAAAAGAACAGCACCGACAAGGTCGTAAAGCTCCTGCTTCGCATCCCCGGGCTCGCCGGTTCCGGCATCGGGCTTCTGCGTTTCATGGACAGGCACGGCCTGCTTCCCAAAAAGCTGATCGACGCCTCTCCCTTCCACGTCAGCCTCTGTATTTCCAATCTTGCCAGCATCCGAACCAATCATATCTATCATCACACCTATGATTTCGGCACCACCTCGCTTTTCATCACCATGGGCAACATGCGGGAGGTCGCCTTCCGCGAAAAAGGAAACGAGATCGTCTTCAAGCGCTGCCTGCCTCTGGGACTCGTGATGGACGAGCGCATCTGCTCCGGCCATTATTTCGCGCTGGCTTTCGAGCGCATGAAGGAATATCTGAACAATCCCGCCCTTCTCGAAGCCCCCTACGCCGGGAAAGCGTGACGTTTTTCCCGGTTTTCCCTTCCGGTCCTCCGGGACGGAGACGCCGTCGATCCCCGAATTTCCGTCCGTGGCGTACAATTGTCCGTCCCATGTGTGAAATTCCCAATTTCACCGTCGATGCCGTCGAATCTTCTTTCATTTTCACAATTGACGATTTTTTCCGTTCTGTATATAATAGTTAAAAAGGTAGCCGGTACCGAAAAACCGGCGGATCCAAACGGATCGGAAAGGCAATGATTATGAGCTACGGTCGCGTGTATAACTTCTCCGCGGGTCCTTCGATGCTTCCCGAGCCGGTTCTGGAAAGAGCCGCGGCGGAAATGCTGAACTATCAGGGCTCCGGCATGTCGGTGATGGAAATGAGTCACCGTTCCAAGGTCTACGAAAGCATTATCGAGGGAGTCGAAGCCAAGCTCCGCAAGGTGATGAACATCCCCGACAATTATAGAGTCCTGTTCCTGCAGGGGGGCGCCACCGGTCAGTTTGCCGCGATCCCGATGAATCTGATGGTGAACCGGAAGAAAGCCGACTATATTCTCACCGGCCAGTTCTCCACCAAGGCCTCCAAGGAAGCCGCCAAATACGGCGAAGTGCATATCGCCGCCTCCTCCAAGGACAAAACGTTCTCCTATATTCCGCGTCAGGACGCGCTGGATCTTTCGCCCGACGCCGATTACGTCTATATCTGCCACAACAACACCATTTACGGTTCCACCTGGGACTATCTGCCCGAAACCGGCGATATTCCGCTGGTCGCCGACGTCTCCTCCTCGATCCTTTCCGCTCCCATCGACGTTTCGAGGTTCGGGCTTCTCTACGCCGGGGCGCAGAAAAACATGGGTCCCGCCGGCGTCACGGTCGTCATCGTCCGGGAGGATCTGATGGGCAAAGCCGATCCGCACACGCCCGACGTCTGGAATTATCAGCTGATGAGCGACAACGGTTCCATGCTCAACACCCCGCCGACCTACGGCATCTATATGATCGGCCTCGTCCTCGACTGGGTCCTGGAAATGGGCGGCACCGAGGGCATGGAAAAGATCAACCGGGAAAAAGCCGCGATCCTTTACGATTATATCGATTCCTCCAGTCTTTTCTCCAATCCGGTGGAAAAGATCTCCCGTTCGATCATGAACGTCACCTTCGTCACCGGAGACCCCGACAAGGACGCCGACTTTGTGAAAAAGGCCACCGCCGCGGGCTTCCTCAACGTCAAGGGTCACCGTTCCGTCGGCGGGATGCGCGCCTCGATCTACAACGCCATGCCGCGTCAGGGCATCGTCGACCTCGTCGAATTCATGAAAAAATACGAAAAGGAATAAGAACAATCATGTATCAGATCAAGCTTCTCAATAAGATTTCCAAAACCGGTCTCGCGACCTTCGACGCTTCGAAATTCAGCTTCGGCGAGGACGTCGCCTCCCCGGACGGTATTCTGGTTCGTTCCGCGGATATGCAGGAAGCGGTCTTTGAAAAGAATCTTCTCTGCATCGGCCGCGCCGGCGCAGGGGTCAACAACATTCCCGTGGACCGCTGCAGCGAGGAAGGCATCGTCGTTTTCAACACCCCCGGCGCCAACGCCAACGCCGTGAAGGAGATGGCCGTCTGCGCGCTGCTTCTCGCCTCCCGCAAGGTGGTTGATTCCATCAACTGGGTCTCCTCGATCGCCGATCAGGGCGATGAAATCCCGAAGCTTGTGGAAAAGAACAAATCCAAATTCGCCGGTCCCGAGCTCAAGGGTAAAACGCTCGGCGTCATCGGGCTCGGCGCCGTCGGCGCGCAGCTTGCAAACACCGCCGTCTCTCTGGGCATGGACGTCTACGGTTACGACCCCTTCCTGACGGTGGATGCGGCGTGGAGGCTTTCCCGTTCGGTGCACCACGCCACCGCCGAAAAGGAGCTCTATGAAAAGTGCGATTATATTTCGGTGCATATTCCGTATAATAAGGACACCAAGGGGCAGTTCAACGCATCGGTCTTCGCCGAGATGAAGGACGGCGTGCGCGTCATCAATCTGGCGCGCGGCGAGCTTTTCAACAACGCCGACCTGGTGGCGGCGCTGGAAAGCGGCAAGATCGCGTCTTACGTCACCGATTTCCCGAACGCCGACGTGATCAAGGCGCCGAACACCGTCTGCATCCCCCACCTTTCCGCCTCCACCCCGGAAAGCGAGGAGAACTGCGCCGTCATGGCGGTCAAAGAAGTGTCGGACTATATCGAACGCGGGATCATCAAAAACTCGGTCAATTTCCCCGATATGGATCCCACGTACGACACCGGATCGGCTCTTCTCGTACTCCACAGGAACATCCCCAACATGATCGCCAACGTCACGCAGGCCTTCTCGAGCCTCGGCATCAACATCGAAAGCCTGACCAACAAGTCCAAAAAGGATTACGCCGCCACCGTCGCGCAGATCAACGGCGATATCCCCGACAGCGTATGTGAAAGGCTGTCCGGCATCGAAGGCATCATTCGGCTCCGCATTCTGAAATAAGCGCGCCGTCTTTCGATCCGATCCATTTCTGACGAAGGAGAAACTGCCATGAACGATCTTTCCGGTCTTCGCTTCCGCTCTTCGCTGAACGGCTTCCGCAAAAAGGACGTGTCGCAGTATATCGACGCGCTTTCCCGGAATGCTGCGGCAGAAAAAGCCGGGCTGGAGGACGCGCTCGCCGAAGAAAAAGAGAAAAGCGCTCTTCTCGACGGAAAGCTTGCCGCAGCCGCGGAGGCTTCGGCTTCTCTGGAGAAGGAAGCGGCGGAGCTCCGCGCGGAACAGGAGCGGACGGCAAAAGAGCTGGAGGCCGCAAAGGAAGAGCTCTCCGCCCTCAGGAGCGAAGCCGAAAAGCTCTCGGAGGAGCTTGCGCTCGCGAAGGAAAGACTCTCTTCTCTCGAAAGCGAAAAGGCCGCGCTGGAAAACCGCGTAGCCGATTTCGAAGGCAAAGAGAAGGCGCTGGACAACGAGATGCGCGTGGTGACCGAGCTGGAGCTTGCCGCAAGGATCCGTGCCGAAGAGTCCGAAAACTCCGCCAAAGAACGGGCGGCCGCCATCATGGAAAAGTGCCGGCGGGATTTTGCCGACACCCGTTCGGTGGTGGATCATTACAAGGCGGACACCGACGTCATGATCGGTTCCGCCGAAAAGCATCTCTCCTCCCTGCAGTCTCTGATCGAGGACTTCAAGCGCGATATGGATTCCTCCAAAAAGGGGCTCGACGAGTTTTCGCTCGACGGCGGCGCCGGGACCGGAGAGGATTGAATCCCCTCCCAAAAGCTTGTTCCCATACTTCCGGGAAACGGTTCGGCCGTTTCCCGGCTTTTTTTGCCCGGAGATTCCCTGCGCGCCCGAAATTCCGCGTTTCAGCCTTCTTTCGCCGTCTTTTGCGGGTTTTTGCCATTTCTCTCCCCTTGATTTTATGGCGAAACTGTGATATAGTTAAAATATCATATTATAAAACAAATTGGAGTTGATCGTATCCCATGCCGGATGACAGTATCCCGCGAAGTATTGCGCTTGTTCTTTTGATCCTCGGAAGCGGCGTTTTTGCTTCCATGGAGACGGCGTACGCCTACGCAAACCGTCTTCACATGAAAACCCTTGCCGACGACGGCGACCGGACCGCCGCCCGCGTCGTCCGCATCTGGGACCGGTATGACGACGCCATCGTCGCCGTCCTGATCGTGATCAACGTGCTTCACGTCGCGGCGTCCCTGATCGGCACCCTGCTTGCGGTCGACCTGATCCCGCTTCCCGAAGGCGCAGCCTCCGCGATCTCGGTCGCGGTTCTCACCATCATGGTTTTCGTTTTCAGCGAAATGCTGCCGAAAGCCATCGCAAAGGACAACGCCGACAAGCTCGCCAGGATCTATTCCCTCCCCCTTCTGATCCTGATTTACGTTCTGAAGCCTCTGGAGCTGTTTTTTTCTCTCTTCACCCTGCTCGCCAAGGCGATTGCCCGGCTTTTTGCCGGAAAAACCGCCGAGGAGCCCACCATCACCGAGGATGAATTCGCCGACATGGTGGAGACCGTCGAAGAACACGGCAATCTGGAGCCGGAGGAAACCGAGATCATCAAATCCGCCATCGAATTCGGCGACGCGGTGGTTTCGGACGTCATGGTCCCGCTGAAGGACGTCACCATGCTGGACGTCGACACCGATCGGGAGACCCTGAAGACCACTCTTCTGGAAAGCCGTTTTTCCCGTATCCCGCTCTACCGCGGAGAACGGGAAAACGTAGTCGGGATCCTGCAGATCCGCACGCTTTTGTGGGCGCTTCTTCACGAAAAAACCGTGGATCCCCTCGCCTACGCTTCGGAGCCTTACATGACCACGCCGGACAAGCGGCTCGACGTGCTCTTTGAGGACATGGGCCGGACGAAATCCATGATGGCCATTGTGATCGATCCCTTCGGGCACTCGGTCGGCATCATCACGCTGGAAGACATCCTGGAGGAAATCGTGGGCGAAATCTATGACGAGGACGACCCCGAAACCGTGCCGTCCGCCGACCGAAAGGAGGCGGAAGCATGAACGACGTCGTCAATATCGTTTATATCGTTCTGATCGTTCTTTCGATCCTCTGCTCCGCATTCTTCTCCGGCAGCGAGATCGCCTTTGCCTCCGCCAACAAATTCCGCCTGAAGAAAGCGGCCGAATCCGGGAGCCGACGCGCCCGGACCGCCGATTACGTGGCCGAGCATTTCTCGCTCTCCCTTTCCACCATTCTGGTGGGCAACAATCTTGTCAACATCATCGCCACCTCCGCCGCGACCCTTTTGACCCTGCACTGGCTCCTTCCCTCCAGGGATATCTGGGTCACCGCGGTCATGACGCTTCTGATCCTGATTTTCGGCGAGATCATTCCCAAAACCCTTTCGAACGAATACGCCGACGGATTTGCCCTTTTCTTCGCGCGTCCCCTTCGCTTCTGCATGATCCTCTTCTACCCCGTCGTCCGCGTCGTCACGTGGATGATCGACGGTCTCTCCCATATTTGGAAGCCGAAGGAAGAGCCGAATATGACGCAGGACGAGCTATACACCGCGCTGGAGGAAATCGAAGAGGAAGGCGTCTTCACGGAAAGTGAAAGCGAACTGATCAAATCCGCCATTGAATTCACCGATATCACGGCGCACGAGATCCTGATCCCCCGCGTGGACGTTGTGGCCTTCGACATTGAGGACGGTCTTGACGCCCTTCTGGAAAGCGAAGACCTTCTGCACTTCACCCGCTTCCCGGTATACCGGGAGACCATCGACAACATCATCGGCATCCTTTCCGTCAAGCGTCTGATGAAGGAGCTTGTGGAAAAAGGCCGTGAAAACATCGATCTGGAATCTCTTCTTTACGAACCGGTTTTCGTACACAAAACCATGGCGATCTCCGCCATCATCAAAAAATTCCGCCGCGCCCACGCCCAGATGGCGGTCGTTGTGGACGAATACGGCGGCACCATGGGCATCCTGACCATGGAGGACATCGTGGAGGAAATCGTCGGCGAGATCTACGACGAAAGCGACCGTTCCACCGAAGAAGAAGCCGTCAAGCGCGCCGCAGATATCTTTGAAGTCGACGGCAGCATGAACGTGTACGATATGTTCGAGCTGGTCGGCTTCGATCCCGGCGACGATTTCGAAAGCGAATACAACACCGCCGGCGGCTGGGCGACCGAACGTCTTGACCGCTTTCCCGAACCCGGCGATACCTTTACCTACGAGAATCTGCAGGTGGAGGTGCTGGAGGCTCAGTCCTTCCGGGTCGACAAGCTCCTGGTAACGGTGATCCCCGCTCCGGAAGACGAGGATTGACCGCAGCCGTTTCCCCGAACCGACGTACCCTGCGGATCCTTTCCGGTCCGCAGGGTATCCGTAAAAGCCAAGCGTTTTCCCCTGCCGCATTCATGACTGCCCGGTTTTCCGGGAGATCGAAGGTATCATATCATGGTCGTTCCCAAGCTTCCCCCCAACTATACGGTGCGCCGGAGTCTGAATCTGCGCAAGGGCAAGCTCTATGCGCCGCTCTCCGCGCTTCTGAACGTAATCCTGTTCCTTGCCGCGATCCTCGTTCTGCACCGTTTCGTGCCCTTTATCACGCTGTTTGACCGGGAGAACGGCGCTTTCGTGCTGACAGTGCCGCGCCTTCTCCTCAATTGCATGTGGATCCTGGTGGGTCTTCTGCTTTACGCCATTCTGTATCTCGCCCTGAAAGGCGCCGTCCTCGGCTTTTTCGGTGACGCGCGGCCGAAGTTCGGCATAAAGGGATTCTATACCTACGTCAGCAGCAGCGCGTATTTTTCCCGCAAGTTTTACGTGCTGGTTTATCTGCTTCCCGATCTCATCATGGCCGCACTTCTTCTCGGGCTCGCTTTTGTTCTGCCCAAAAGCCTTTTCTGGCTGGCGGCTACCATCGGCGCTTTTCATATCTCCCGGCTCGGCACCTCTCTTCTTCTGACGATCCTGGTGCTCTGCCAGCCGAAAAGCGCCTTCTTCCGCAACAACGGTACCCTGACGGTGGTCTACACGCCGCAGGAGGGAACCGAAGGCGAGCGGCAGAAGCCGGCCCGCTGATCCTGAACGTCAAACCGCCGGGCGTACCGTTTGGTACGCCCGGCGGTTTTATTCTTTTCATCCTCCCGTGCCGGCGCGGTCTTTTGCAGTCCTCCGGATCCGTTCCCGGACATGCGGGACGAGCGTCCGGTCATTCCCTGCTCCCGGCGGCGAAACAGGAAACGGCTTCCCGGTCGCCGACCGTACCGGCGATCTCCCGGTCCGAGCTTTCTAAATATGCCAGAACGGGCGGATCCCCGGCTTCGCAGGAGCCGAACTGTCCGAGGGGCAGTCCCAGGACCTGGATATACGTATTTCCGTTCAGGACGGGATAATCCTTCCCGCTTTTGCAGCAGAGGTGGAGAAGACGGTACCGCGCGCGGTCAAAGACGTTCCCGCGGATCGAATAACGGCAGGCGGGGTTTTCGAAGTTCCAGCTTTTGACGTGGGCCGGCGTCCAGAAATTGTGCCGCTGCTGCCCCCATCCGTACCCGGAATAGCGCAGGAAGTTGTTTTCGATCGTCAGTCCGTCCATCCGGCTCCCGGTACCTTCCGTGCCCGAAAGAAAATACTCGATGGAATAAACGCAGCGTTCGATCAGGTTCCCGGCGTAACGGACGTCTTTCATCACGCAGGTCTCGCCGTTCTGCACGGTGTACTGATGCGTCAAGCCGGCATCGTAAACCTGATAGACGTAGTTGTTCTCACACAGGTAGTCCTCGCAGCCTCCGTAGATCTCGACGCCGTTTCCGTACCGTGTGACCGTTCCCCGCTTGCCCTCCGGATAATTGGGATCGGTCCCGAGGTAATGCTGCACGGTGCCTCCGATCCATCCGATCTCGCAGTTGGTGACGTGGAGACCGCGGACGTTTCTCCCTCCGGCGCTGATCGCGTGCGCTCCGCCGTAGCGGAGGCACAGGTTGTCGATATGAACGTCCGGCGCCTCGCCCGACCGGATCAGATGACGGCCGGGCAGCGCTTCGATGGACTCGAAAACGGATCCCGGATTGCCCCGGTCGCTCCGCAGATAGAGATCGCCGCGGTTTTCGGCGCGCATGTCCGGCACGGGCCGGCTTTCCCCATGGGACGGCGCCGTCGTCCAGAGCGCCCTGCAGTCACAGAAGAGATCCAGATCCTCCGTCATTTCCTCCCGCATCAGAAAAGGAACGTCAGGACGATCCCGGCAGACGAATCTGCCGTCGATCCAGGAGGGGATCAGCTTTCGGGAATGTCTTTCTCCGTCGTTGAAAACCAGCGTTCCGCAGTCAGGGATCCTGTCTCTGAGACGATAGATACGCCGTTCACCGTCCCAAAGCTCCCAAAGCGCCGGATCCGCAAGGTTTCTTTCCCAGCCGTAGATCCGCGGCTTTTCCCCCTCTCCGAACGCCGCGTAGGTGACGCCCGGACGGCATACGACCTGTCCGCGGAAGACGTCTCCGCGGCGGAACCGGACGGCGTCCCCCGGCATCAGCGCCGCGCCCGTCACCCGGGCGAGGCTTTTCCACGGCTTTGCCGGGCTTGTCCCGTCGTTTCCGTCGTTTCCGTCGGAAGAAACGTAATACGCCGTTCCGGTCCATTCGGCCCGGTCCTCCGCCCGGCGGATCCGTTCCTTCCATTCTTCCGCTTTCCGGTCCAGTTCTTTCAGAAAAGCATCGTCGGCGATCTTCATCCGTCTCTCCCCCGTTTCCCGTTCGTTATATCTTGGCATTCCGCCGAAAACCCGGCGTGTGCCGGATCAGAAGGCGCATCCGACCTGCCGGAGATCCGTGTGTTCCGCGTCCAGGATCCTTTCCCACTGTGCGGCGGCCTCCGGCTCCATCCGGACCCGGACGCGCTCGAGATACAGGTCCTCTACGCCGTCGAAACGCAGGACAGAGGTCCCCCGGATCTTTTCGTCGCTCTCCCGGTACTCCGGATCGTACCGGACCAGGATCTCGACGTCCCGGAGGCTGAAGTCCCGGAAACTGCCTTTCACGCCGGTCCGGAAACCGCTCCCGGCCACGGCGTCGCAGCGGATATTCTCCAAAGACACGCCCTCGACTTTCACGCCGCTCCCGGAATCGCCTCCGAAGGGCCTTTTGATGCCAGTCCCCGCGATGTGGTTGAAACTGATGTCTGAAAGCGGCGTCCGGGAGACGCTGCTCCATTCGACGCAGAGATCGATGAGCCGGTGTCCGCGGTGCGCCGTGATGTTCGACACCCTCAGGTGCCGGATCTCGCTGCGTCCGACGCCGATCCGGAAAACGTCCGAGCAGGAAGCGAGCACGCAGTTCGTGATCGTCACGTATTCGCAGGGTTTTCCGCTGTCCGAAAGACGATACGCCGATCCGCGCACGGCGATGGCGTCGTCCCCGGTATCTATGTCGCAGTCCGAGACCGTCACGTACGAACAGCAGTCGATGTCGATGCCGTCGCTGTTCGCCATCATCGGCCGGTTCCGGATCGTCAGTCCCCGGACGTGCACATGGTCGCACCCGTGCAGGAAGAGCCCCCAGGACGGCGTGTCACGCAGCGTGAAGCCCTCCGCTCTCACATCCCGGCACTCGACGAAGGCGATGCACTGGCCCGGCCTTTTCGCCCGGAGGAACCCGCAGAACCAGCAGTATTTCCCGGCGATCTCCGGGACAGCGTCCCGTTCGGTCACGAAGGCTCCTGCGTTCCCGTCGATCGTGCCGGTCCCGCAGACCGCGACGTCTTCGCATTCATGGGCGACGATGAAGTGCCCTCCCGTCCACTCTTCGGCTGCGCAGCCTGTGTTCTGGGGGTAGGCGCCGTCGCCGTTGTAGTCTGCGAGATCCCCGCTGGCCCTGAAAACGGCCCCGTGTTCGAGATAGAGCTCGACGTGGCTCTTCAGCCAGACCGTTCCGCTGACGAACACGCCTCCGGCCGGGATCACGACCCTGCCGCCGCCGTTCCGGGCGCACTCTTCGACCGCGCGGTTGACGGCACGGGTGTTGACGGTCACGCCGTCCGGGACCGCTCCGAAATCGGTAATATCGTACGTCATTTTCTCACTCCTCCAGCCGGCTTCGTTCAGGATAACGCGTTTATCCGCTCGATCAGTTCGAGACACATCCGGACGTTGTGATAGGGACAGATCCACATGTCGGCGCGGTTGACGGGACGAGGCGAGAGATCGTCGTAGATCCTCGGGATGTATCCGCCCTTTTCGTGATCCCAGAACACCTCCCGAATGCCGTCGAGAACGCGTTCCGCGGCAGCGAGATACTCTTCTTTCCCGGAAAGCGTCCAGGCGTTGAAGGCGGCCACGACGGTCTCGTTCTGCTCCCACCAGGAATAGTTCGGCCGCATTTCACCGGTACGGGGATCGTATTCGGTGCGAAGGAATCCTTTTTCCGACATGCCTTCGGCAAGAGAAGCCTCCGTCATGGCGACCGCCAGTTCCTTCGCCTCCCGGATCGGTCCGGGATCACCGAGCACCTCGGCGGCTTCCAGTAGGAGCCACGAGCCTTCTATGTCATGCCCGTAGGAGGCGCGTCTGTCGGTGGGATGCCACGCGCGGTCGAAATACTGGAAGAAGTGCATGGTCCCGCGGTCCAGGATCGTGTCCGCGAAGAGGCGGAAGAGCGAGCGGAGGCGCTCCCGCGCCGCCGGATCCTCCGGTTCCAGGCGCGAAAAAGACGTCACGGCCTCGATCGCGTGCAGCGACGTGTTCATCGTCTTGACCTGGGACGGATCCTCGGCGCAGCCGAGCCTGCTCTCCCTGTCCCATGCCCCGTCGGGCGTCAGGACTTCGTAATACCCGCCGTATTCCGGATCCCTCGCCTTATCCTCCAGAAACGCGAACTGCCTTTCGGCCGCCGCCTTCGCCTCCGCGCTTCCCAGATCCCGCGCCGCCGCCGCAAGGCCGTACAGCGCGAAGCAGTTGGCGTACGTCATCTTATCCGGCTGGGTCGGCACCCCTTCCGGGGAGATCTCCCGCCAGTATCCGCCCCGCGGATCGGCGAACGCCTTCCGGAAGTACCGTTCGTAATCCCCCGCCGCCGTGCGGTATTTTTCGTCTTTCAGGACCCTCGACGCCTCGGAAAGGGTCCACAGGATCCGGGCGCCGAGGATCAGCCCCCGGTTCGCCTCGGGATGCGGGACGTTGTTCTCGTCCACGGCTCCGTGGAATCCTCCCGGGAAGACGTCGTAAGTCAGCCACCAGGAAAGGATCCTGCCTGCCAGATCCCGGGCCTTCCTCTCCATCCTGCTGCAGGTCTCGTTCATAGCCCTCGCCTCCTTTTTTTCAGTATAGCAAAACGCCGTGCATTTGGAAAGCCTTTTTTTCAAAGGCAATCTCCTTTCGCAAGATTGATTTTTCCCCCGGTTTCCTGTATACTGGGATCAGGACTATACGAAGGGAGTATCGGTTTATGACGATCCGCGATTTTCAGGATCTTTCCTTTGCCCATTCCTGGGAGCTTTACGGGGAAAATATCCTGACGGAACTGGAACAGACTCTGGAGGAAGGGCGCGACGTCGAAACGTACCGCGCCGAGGCGGAGCGCATCGCCCGTCTTCCCCGCGGCCGTGAAAAAGAGGAGGCTGCCGACCTTCTGTTTGAAAAGCTGTACGCCGCGCCGATGCGCAGGAATTTCCCCTACGTCGAGCCTTCCGATCTTGCTTCGATCCGGAAAGAGCGTCCCGAAGACCGTCCCGCTTACGCCAAACCCGCCGTGGACGACGCCCTCCGGGACAAGCTCACCGGCGCGTGGCTCGGCCGGGTGTGCGGATGCCTGCTCGGCAAGCCGGTCGAGGGGATGAAGCAGGCGGAGATCCTCCGCATCGCGCGGGACGAAGGGAACTACCCCATCCGCGACTACTTCGGCGGCAGGCCCGACGCCCTCCGCGCCGCGGGGCACAGTGAAAAGACGCTGGAACGCCTCGCCTCCTGTTACCGCCGTGGCTTTATGCCGCCGGACGACGATACCAACTATACGGTCCTCGACGCCGTCAAGGTGATCGGCGAGTACGGCCGCGATTTCACGCCCGACGACATGGCACGGGTCTGGCTCTCTTCCCAGCCGGTCACCGCCTACTGCACCGCCGAGCGCGTGGCCGTGATGAACTTCGTCACAAGCGTCAAGCCTCCCCTCTCCGCCGTCTACAAAAACCCCTTCCGCGAATGGATCGGCGCGCAGATCCGCGGCGATTATTTTGGCTACATCAACCCCGGCGATCCGGAAGCTGCCGCTGATATGGCCTTCCGCGACGCCTCGATCTCCCACGTCAAGAACGGGATCTACGGAGAGATGCTTTTCTCGGCTGCCATCGCCGCGGCCGCGGTGGAATCCGATCCCGGGAAGATCCTGCGCGCGGGTCTCGGCGAGATCCCGAAAGCCTCGCGCCTGGCCGAAGACGTGGAGACCGTGATCTCCTGGTTCCGTGACGGCGTGACGGCGGAGGACGCTATGAAGAGGATCCGCACCCGCTGGGACGAATCCAACCCCCATCACTGGTGCCACACGAATTCCAACGCCATGATCGTGGCCGCCGCCCTGCTCTACGGCGGCATGGATTACGGGAAGAGCATCGCCATGGCGGTGGAAACCGGATTCGACACCGACTGCAACGGTGCCACCGTCGGTTCGATCATCGGCATGGCGAAAGGCGCAGACGCCGTCGGCGATGTCTGGACCTCCGCCATCCGCGACACCGTCGACACCACCATCATCGGCTGCGGCATGTTCCGCATCCAGGAGCTCGTAGACCTCACCATGAAGCACGCCGGCTGACCCGGCAGAACGGAGAAAGGACTTCCACGTGAAAGAATTCAATCCTGCAGACGCAAACCTGCTCGCCCGTCTCGCCTTTGACGAGATCCAGATCGAGGAACGGCTGATTTCCTCCGGGATCCCGACGCTCGCGATCTCTCTTTACGGCAAGACCTTTGAAACGCCGATCATGACGCCCGCCTTTTCCCATCTCCCGGTTTACGGCGAGGGAAGAAAAAACGGCCTCGTCGAATACGCCGAAGCCGCCAAGGCTCTCGGCGCGGTGAACTGGATCGGCATGTGCGAAAACGACGCGTATGAGGAGGTCGCCGCCGTCGGCGCCGAAACCGTCCGCATCATCAAGCCTTACGCCGACCTGGACAAGATCCGGGATCAGATCCGCTTTGCCGAGGAACACGGCGCTCTCGCCGTGGGGATCGATATCGATCACAGCTTTTCCTCTGCAGGGAAAGCCGATCTCGTGGTCGGCGAGACCATGACCTGCCTCTCGGCGGAACAGATCGCGGACTTCGTCTCTTCCACCCGCCTGCCCTTTATCCTGAAGGGCGTGCTGTCCTCACGCGACGCGAGGCTTGCGCTCGACGCGGGCTGCCGCGGCATCGTCGTCAGTCACCACCACGGCAGGCTCCCCTACGCCGTCGCGCCCGTCACGGTGCTCCCTTCGATCAAGAAAGAGGTCGGAGACGGCCTGAAGATCTTCGTCGACTGTTCGGTCGACCGCGGCGCGGACGCCTTCAAGGCGCTGGCGCTCGGCGCCGACGCGGTGTCGGTGGGAAGAGCCATGTGGCCCGCCCTCCAGGAGGGCGGCGTCCGGGGCCTCTGCGATTTCATCGAAAGGATGAACGACGAGCTCCGCATGTGCCTCGCCTTCACCGCCTGCCGGAAGCCCTCCGACGCCGAGCCCTCCATGCTCTGGAAAAACGGCCTTCCGATGGGCTGAATCCCTCCGGAGGTGCAGAATGAAGCTTCTTCGCGTTTCTTCCGATAACCGGCATCTGGAAACCGCGGACGGAAAAAGGTTCTACCTTCTGGGCGACACGGCGTGGGAGCTTTTCCATGCGCTCGACCGGGAGGAGGCGGTTTCCTATCTCAGGACGCGCAGGGATCAGGGATTCAATATGATCCAGGCCGTCGTCCTCGCCGAGCTTTCCGGTCTGACCGTGCCGAACGCCTACGGACGCGTCCCCCTTCGCAGAAACGAGCGGGGAGAATTCGACCCGCTTCTCCCCGATCTGGAGGGCGGCTACTCCTATTTCGATCACGTGGATTTCATCGTATCCAAGGCCGAGGAGCTGGGGCTTTACGTCGGCATGCTACCCACCTGGGGCGACAAGTGGAACAAGCTCTGGGGCGAAGGCCCCGAGATCTTCACGCCCGAAAACGCTTTCGGGTACGGGAAATGGCTTGCCGAAAGGTTCTGCCGTCATTCAAACCTTCTCTGGATCCTCGGCGGCGACAGGCCGCTGACCGAGGACAGGCACTTCAGGATTCTCGATTCCATGGCGGCCGGCCTGAAAGCGGGAGACGGCGGCAGGTTTTTGACGACGCTTCACCCTTCCGGTTCCCGTTCCTCTGCCGAATTCGCCGCGGGACGCGGCTGGATCGATTTTCATATGAACCAGTCCGGGCACGGATTCCCCTCCAGGCCCTGTTACGAGCTGATGGCCGAAGCGCTCGCCGCCGACCGGAAGCCCGTGATGGACGGCGAGCCTTGCTACGAGGATCACGCGATCGACTTCAAACCCGAAAACGGGTATTTCGATGCGGTCGACGTCAGGCTCGCCGCCTGGCGCAATCTCCTTTCCGGCGCGTGCGGGAATACGTACGGGCATTCCAGCGTCTGGTGCATGCGCCGCGACCCCACTCCGTACTGGCCGAACACCTGGGAAACGGCGCTCAAAAGGCCCGCCGCGGAAGCCCTGCGGATCTACCGCGACTTCATCCGGGAACACGACCTCACCGGTTTTCAGCCGATCCAAAACGCCGTGAAGCACAATTCCCACGATGCGAATTTCGTCGCGGCCATGGCGTCGGAGCATGCGGCGTGGCTTTACGTCCCCTGCGGCGCGCCTGTGGAGATCGATTTTTCCGCGTTTTCTTTCTTCCCCCGCACGATGCGGCTCTTTGAGCCGACCGTCGGCACCCTCTCCGAACCGATGCCCTTCCCGAAGGACGGCCGGGTCGTCTTCCCCGCCCGAGGAAGCGGCAGAGGGATGGATTATCTTCTCCGGCTTTCGGATCCTTCCGGCCGATCGCCCGAATGAATCGAGGTTTATTCGATGGAACAGCTTTTTGACTTTATCGCCTCTTCTCCCACCGCCTATCATGCGGCGGTGCATATCGCCTCCCTCCTGGACGGGGCGGGTTTCGCCCGGCTGGAGGAAGGCGCTCCCTGGAAGCTTGAGAGCGGCAGCGGGTATTACGTCGTACGGAATTCCTCTTCCCTGATCGCCTTTCGCATACCCGACACGATCCTTCCGCCCGAAAGCGTGATGATCGCCGCGGCGCACCTGGATTCCCCCGCCCTGAAAATCAAGGAAAACGCGGTCCTGAAGGGTCCCGGCGCTTATCTTCGCCTGTCGGCCGAACGATACGGCGGCATGATCTATGCTTCCTGGTTCGACCGCCCGCTCTCGGTCGCCGGACGCGTGATGATCCGGAAAGACGGCGGCGTGCGCACGGCGCTGGCGGATCTCAGGGAGCCCTGCGCCCTGATCCCCCACGTGGCCATCCACATGAACCGTTCGATCAACGACGGGTATTCCTGCAATCCCGCGGTGGATCTTCTGCCCATATGGGGCCTCGGCGGAAACGAAGGAGATTTCAGGGAGTCCGTCGCGAAGAGCGCGGGATGCCGTCCCGGCGATATTCTCGCTTCCGACCTCTTTCTCTATAACCCGGCAAGAGGATACGCCTGGAACGGCCTGATCTCCGCGCCGCGGCTGGACGATCTGGAATGCGCTTACGCCGTCCTTTCCGGCTTTCTGGAGGCCGGCTTCCCTCATGCGCTTCCCGTCGCCGCCTTCTTCGACAACGAAGAGGTGGGGAGCCAGACCAAGCAAGGCGCCGCGTCGCCCTTCCTTCTTGACACGCTCACCAGGGTCGCGGACGCGTTTTCACTCGATTTGAGAGGGCTTCTGGCCTCCGGGATGATGCTTTCCTGCGACAACGCCCACGGGATCCATCCGAATCACCCCGAATATGCCGACAAGAATCACACCGTTACGCTGAACGGCGGCGTCGTCGTCAAATACAACGCCAACCAGAAATACACCTCCGACGCCGTATCCGCCGCGCTTTTCAAGCTGATCTGCGAAGAAGCCGGCGTTCCGGTGCAGCTTTACGCCAACCGCGCCGATATCGCGGGCGGTTCCACCCTGGGAAATATCTCCACCACGCAGGTGGCGCTGAACACGGTGGATATCGGACTTGCGCAGCTCGCGATGCATTCCGCCTTTGAGACGGCCGGAGAAAAGGATCCGGATTACATGATCCGCGCTCTGACCGCTTTCTTCGGGAAAAGCCTTCGGGCCGAAGGAAACGGCGCATACTCCTTGCTTTGAACAAAGGAAAGACGGCCGGGGCGGATCCCCCGGCCGTCTTTTTTATCCGGCGTTATGAAGTAAACTCAATTCCCTGAATGCTGAAGCGGAAGGATTCCACGTCCGCTCCCGGGATCGCCAGAGAAAGCCCGGTCTCGGAATGATCCATGGCGTACTTTTTGTTCCGGATCCACGCCGCGACGGGATGCTTCCTTATCAGTTCTTCCCTGGTGAAGATCAGCTTTTCTCCTCCCTCCACCGTGATTTCCGCCTGGCGGAAATCCGGAATGCCTGCCTTTTCCGCAAGCTTCAAAAGCGGGATCCCGCCCGCAAAGATCGTTTCGATCCCTCCGGACGATTCGCCCGCATGCCGTCTGGATACCGTTACCGTAAGGATCTCGTCCCCGGTGAAATCATCCGCGGTAAACTCGAATCGTCTCTCCCCGCTTCCGTTCTTTACCGTCACGGGAAGGATCCAGTCCACCTCCTCCGCAAGGGTTTCCCGATGCGTTTCCGGTTCAATATCCGCGATCACCTTCTCTCCGTTCGGTTCGTCCTGCGGCAGGATACGATAACCGAAATCGGTGTTTACCAGGGAAGCGTAGTACTCCTCATAGCTTTTCATGACCTCTTCGCGGGAATCCTCGCTCCACATCGAAAGATCGGGCCAGACGAACAGTTCCAGTTCCGGTACGATCCCGCGGTAATCCGGATCGTAGTACAGACTCTTGACGACGTATCTGCCGTCGTCGTCAAACTCATACCGGATTTCCAGGAGGCCGTCCTTGAGATAGTGTACGCCCGCCAGAGGATAGCTGAAATACAGCTGATTCAAATCCCAGAGCTTTTCGTTCTTTTCCTCAGCGGTATTTCCCTCCACCTGTTCGAAGGTCCGGAAATACGACCGGTAGACCGATGCGGTGGGATCGATCCTTTCCACCTTTTCAATGGGATCGCCGGCCTTCAGGCCTTCGAATTCCCGACGTTCATGCCACGCCGTGAGGTACACGGGATACCCGTAAGGGTATCCGTTTTTATCGTAAAAGAGATAGTAACGCGCACCCTTTTCGGTCATATACATCACGTAATAATGCACGTTCTCCCCGTTTTCCACCTTCCGTACGTTGGGCGTCGGATATGTCCCGAGCAGATAATAAACGCTTTCCGCACTGAAATTGGAAAAATTGTCCATGGTATTGATGTTCGGAGGATGATCCGCCAAAAGTTCGCCTTCGGGATATACCGTGACGACCGGATCCTGACCGGAAGGCAGAACGCGAGAATCCAGATACTGCTTTGGATGTATCCCCCCGTAATAGTCGTATCCCTCCACCTTATGGTGGATCTCGTAGGGCTCGGCGCGGCGGATCAGGGTCGACGCGGCGTAAGCCGCCGTCCCCAAAACGAGCAGCGCCGAAAGGATCAGCACGGGGATCAGCCATCTTTTTCTCCGGATCCCTGTTTCCCGCGCCTGTCTCCTGCCCGCTTCCTCGCGGAGAAGCGAAGCAAGCATTCTTTCTTTGGATTCCCGGGACAGTTCGATCCTTTCCCAGGAGGTCCTGATGCGATCATTCTTCATCCGGATCACCTCCCAGCTTTTCCTTCAGGAGCGCGCGCGCTTTTCTGAGCCGGTTTCGCACGGTGGATGAGGGGCTTTTGAGTATCGCGGCAATTTCCTCTCCCGAATAACCTTCATAATACCGGAGGTAGACCACCGTTCTGTACGTCTCCGGAAGAGCGCGGATCGCTTCCATCACCTCGTCCGGACCGGTCTCGTCAGCGTCCGGAACCGCATTCTCGTCTATTGCTTCCCTCTTTCTCCACCAATGCTTCAGAAAGTTTTTGGAAAGGTTCGACGTCGTGCGGATCAGCCACGCTTTTTCATGTTCCTCGTTTTCAAAGCGCGGAGCCTTGCGGATCAATTGCAGGAAAGCGGTCTGAGTAATATCTTCCGCATCGGCTGCGTTTTTCACGTAAGCACAGGCGATCCGGTAGACCATATCCGCCCGGCGGGCAAATATGTCCCCGATCTCACGCGACGAGTAGGACGGTTCCTGCATATAGCTTTCCCCCTTTCGCTTATAATACAATCGGTCCGCGGAAAACGTCGCCGGGTTTCTGAAAAAAGCAAAAAAACAAAAAGCGCCCCCGCATCGCCGTGTGCCGCAGATACTAACCTGCACCATGCAGGTGGGTCTCCCCCCTGCCGTTTCTCGCTTCCAACGTCCGCGGACAAAGTCAACGCGGGAGGCCTGCAATCCTTCGGCGGGAGAAGGAGTCCCATATCTTGTTCTTTGAGGGTTAATAAATACGACAGCACGCGCGTAGCAGGAGACGCTTCTTTTTCAGTATACGCAGACGGGAGCGGATTCAGTCTCGTTTTTCAAAAAATCCGGTCGCGAAGGATCATTCTTCGTCGGCGGATTCGGCGCCGGCTTCTTCGTCTTCTTCATCCATCTCCAGGAATTTTTCAAAGACGGCGTCGAGCGTGTCCTCGTCGTCCACCGTAACGAGCATGTCTTCTCCGCTCTCCTCGTCTTCCTCCACCTTGAAGATCACGATTTCGGTTTCATCGCTCTCCTCTTCCGGATTCGCGGGAGTCATGGCCATGTAGACCTCGCCCTCGTAATCGATGGTGGCAAGATGTTCGAATTCTTCTTCCTTGCCCTCCTCGTCGGTCAGGACAAAATAATCGCTTCCGTACTGGTTTTCTTCCATGTCAGTCGTTCCTTTCTGCCGGCCGCCCGGAGCGGCCATTTCGATTTCTTTGTACGAGGATAGTATAACACGCTTTCACGGTTTTGTCTACCGCAAGTTTCGAAGGCGGAGACCGGTTTTCTTTTTGCTTTTTTGAAAAAAACGCTTGACAAACCGCATGGAAGCCTGTATAATACCACAGGACAACAAAGAAGGAAGAAGAAATTCTGCCCTCACCTCGGAATGCGCTGTGCGTTCGGGTCAACACGGATTGAGTTTATGATCTACGTGTGTGCGGGCATTGATGTGTCCGCATTCTTTATTGTCTGATTACCGCAAACCGTTTTCGTTTCAATCAGGTTGGGGGTGTATGCACATAGCAACTACAAGTCATCAGATCAACGAACAGATCCACGCTTCCGAGGTCCGCGTCATTGCTTCCGACGGGTCTCAGCTCGGCATCATGCCTCTTGCGGACGCCATGGCGCACGCGGAGGAAGAAGGGTTCGATCTTGTCATGATCGCGCCGAACGCCGCGCCGCCGGTCTGCCGCATCATGGATTACGGCAAATACCGTTTCGAACAGGCGAAGCGTGAAAAGCTCAATCGCAAGAGCCAGAAGATCGTTGAGACAAAAGAGATCTGGCTGTCGCCCGGCATCGGCGATCACGACATGGAATTCAAGGTCAAGAACGCCCTGGGATTCCTGGCCGACGGCGACAAGGTCAAGGTGACCGTCCGCTTCCGCGGGCGCGAGATGGCTCATACCGAGCTTGGCACCGTTCTGCTGAAGGATTTTGCGGAGAAGTGCGCCGAAACGGCCGTCGTGGAAAAACCGGCCAAGCTGGAAGGACGCCGCATGTCCATGTTTCTCGGTCCCAAACCCACCAAATGACGAAGACGAAAGACGGATAGATTTGAAAGGAGACGCAACCCATGCCCAAGCTTAAAACGAGCAAAACTGCCGCGAAAAGATTCAGATTCACCAAAAACGGCAACGTGAAAATGAAGCATTCCATGATGAACCATAATACCGGTCTCAAGAACACCAAGCTGAAGAGATCGCTTCGCAAGGCTGCTATCGCGGATCCGACCAACGTCAAGGCCATCCGCAAGATGATGCCCTATTCCTGATCGGGCACCGGTCTGATCCCCGATTTTACTATTTGGAGGTAATGCATAATGGCACGTGTTAAGGGCGCGATGATGACGCGCAAGAGAAGAAATAAAACTCTCAGACTTGCGAAGGGTTACTGGGGCTCCCGCTCCAAGCATTTCAAGGTCGCCAATCAGGCGGTGTTCAAGGCTCTGCAGTACGGTTACGTCAGCCGCAGACTCCGCAAGAGAGATTTCCGCAAGCTCTGGATCACCCGTATCAGCGCCGCCGCCAAGATCAACGGTCTGAACTATTCCCGTCTGATGTACGGTCTGAAGAAGGCCGGGATCGATCTCAACCGCAAGATGCTGGCTGAGATCGCCGTCACCGACGCCGCCGCCTTCACCGCTCTGTGCGACAAGGCCAAGGCCGCTCTGTAAATCCATATACAAAAGGAGAAAGGCCGGTCCTTTCTCCTTTCCCATATCCCGGCAATCGATATGAAAGGAGAACTCTTATGTTTTTTGATCACGACGCGATCCTTTCCGAACCGGCGGGCTCCGGCGCCACGCGCAAGGTCCTTGCCCATGCGGAAAACCTGATGATCGTCGAGGTCGCCTTTGAAAAGGGCGCCGACGGCGCGCCGCACAGCCATCCGCACGAACAGGCGAGCTACGTCGTCGAAGGCGAGATCCTCTTCCGTCTCAACGGAGAAGAGCGCCATATGAAAAAAGGAGATTCGGTTTACATCCCCGGAAACCTTCCCCACTGCCTCCGCGCTCTGACCGACGCGGTGGTGATCGACGTCTTTACGCCGGAACGCAAAGACTTTCTGAAATGATCCCCGTCTCCCCCTGCGGCGCCGCGCGGCGCCGCTTTTTTTCTTGAATCGCCGGTGTTTTTATGCTACAATGACGAAAAGAACCGAAAGGCAGGAAGTGCGGGCTTTTATGAAGATCCTGATCGTTGACGATGAAAAAATGATCCGCGAGCTGGTGAAAAAATACGCTCTCTTCAGCGGACACCGGGTCGCCGAAGCCGCCGACGGCATGGAGGCGGTGGAATTGATGCGCCGCACGGGCGATATCGACGTGATCGTGATGGACGTGATGATGCCGGAGCTCGACGGTTTCTCCGCCGTCCGGGAGATCCGCAGGTTTTCCGACGTGCCTGTGGTGATGCTTTCCGCCCGCGGCGAAGAATACGACAGGATCCACGGCTTCGAGCTCGGCGTCGACGATTACGTGGTCAAGCCCTTCTCCCCCCGCGAACTGATCATGCGGCTGGAGGCGATCCAGCGCCGCGGAAAAACGGGCGGCGCCTCCCACGACGTGTTCACCGACGGCGGCCTTACGGTGGACTTTACCGCGCGGCTCGTCACCGTCGACGGGGAAAAGGTGGATCTTTCCCCGAAGGAATACGACCTGCTTTTCTATATGGTGAAAAACCGCGGATTGGCTCTGACGCGGGAAAGACTGATCTCCGAGGTCTGGGGATACGATTATTACGGCGACGACCGCACGCTGGATACGCATATCAAGCTCTTGCGCAAAAATCTCGGTCCGTACCAGGACAAGATCGTCACCCTGAGAGGAGTTGGATACCGTTTTGAAGGCTGATCGTGCGCCCATGGGACTCGGCATGCGCATCTTTCTGATCTTCTTCGTTTTCACCCTGGCGATGCTGGCGATCCTCTGGCTTCTTGAAACGGTCTTTCTGGATTCGATCTACAGGGAGATCCGGATCCGGGAGATCCAGCGGGCGGAGAAGAATCTGGAAGTCATGCCGGACGACGAAGCGTTCTATCCGACGCTGGTAAAGGCCGCACGCAGCGGCAACTTCTGCGTGATCGTCGCCGAACGGGACAGCGTGCTCTATTCGGTCGACGTTCTTCCCTCCTGCGTCATCCACCGCATGTCCCATTATAACGTCGCATATTTCAGCGGTCTCGCCCGGAACAACGGCGGCGAGTATCTTCTTCGCGTCTCCTTCGATCAGGAAGGCGGCGGCGAATTCCGCGACCGCGGCATCACCGAAAGCATCATATACACCAAAATCGTGAATCGCGGCGGAAAGGAGCTTTGTCTCATCCTGAACGCCGAGGCCGAGCCGATCACGGCTACCGTGACGACTCTGCGGGCGCTTCTGATACTCGTGACCGTGATCTTTCTTCTGGTTTCCGCCCTGCTGGCCGCTTTTCTTTCCAGAAGTCTTTCCCGGCCTCTTGCCGTCCTGACCCGGAAATCCCGGTTCCTCGGCCATCCCGACGCCCCGGACTTCCGCACCGAGGGATACCGCGAAGTGGCGGAGCTCGGCGACACCCTGGAAAACGCGTCCCGTGAGCTTTCCAAAAACGATCGTCTGCAGAAGGAGCTCGTCGCCAACGTTTCCCACGATCTCAGAACCCCTTTGACCATGATCGCGGGATACGCCGAGATGATGCGCGACATTCCCGGCGAGAACACTCCGGAAAACGCGGGGATCATACTGGAGGAATCGCGCCGGCTTTCCACCATCGTGACCGACGCGCTGGACGTTTCGCGCATCCAGTCGGGGTCGGAGCCGATCGTCCCCGAAACCTTCGATCTGACGCGCGACACGCGGGATATCGTCGACCGCTTCTCCCGTCTGACCGAGCACGAAGGATACAATATCGTCTGTTCGATCCCGGAGAAGGAAGCTCTTGTCAACGCCGACCGCATGATGATTTCCCGGGTGATCTACAACCTAATCAACAACGCCGTCACCCACGCGGGCGAAAACAGGCACGTCCTCGTCACCGAGGAGATCCGGCCCGGCGCGGTCAGGATCCTTGTAGAGGACGACGGGCCGGGGATCCCGGATCGGGAGCTGGATTCCATCTGGGACCGCTATTACAAGGTGGACAAATCCCACGCGCGCGCCGCCGTCGGATCGGGGCTCGGTCTGTCCATCGTCAAGACGATCCTTTCGCTGCATCACGCCACCTACGGCGTGGAAAGCGCTGTGGGCGCCGGATCGATCTTCTGGTTTGAGCTGCCGCTTGTCAAATGAACGTCCCGGCCCCGAAAGCGCGCCAATGAACAGGCCGGACGGTTTTTCCGTTTTCTTCCCTTGCCGGGAATACGCTGTAAACGACGGGAGGTAATCCTATGTATTCATCCCTCTTGCGGGACATGCCTTACCTTTTGAACAAGTATCACAGAACCGACGAGCCGTTCGACCCGTACCGCCGGATGGCTTATCACGGCGGCGAATACGACGAGTCGACGGGGCTTGACGACGCGGAGATGGACTGCGGTCTGAAAGCCCTTGCGGAAGAAGTATCCGCTCTTCCCCACCCCGTCGCAAAGGCGAAGCTCTTTGCCTATCTTCTGGAAAACGCCAGGATCGACGTGAACGAAAAGGACTGGTTCGTTGGATTTTATAACTGGGGCAGACTCCTGAGCCGCTACACGACCGAAATCTGGTCCCGGGAGGTGTTTGCGGGGATCCCCGAAGTGCAGGAAAAGATCGATCTTCTGGGAGAGGTCGGCGCGGCGGCGATCTGGCCCGATTTCGACCACGTCATCCCGAACTGGGAAGCGCTTCTTACACTGGGCTTTCCGGGACTTCTCGACAGAGTCCGGTCCTTCCACCGGAAGCGGATCGGGGAAGGGATCACGCCCGAACAGGAGGCGTTTTTCCAGGGCATAGAGATCACCTACGAATCGATCATCAAGCTTCTGGACAGGTATTACCGGTACGCCTTGACAAAGGACACGGAAAAATCCGGGAAGCAAGCCGCCTGCCTCAAAAACCTCAGGGACGGAAGCCCTTCCGATCTTTACGAGGCTCTGCAGGAGATCTATATCTACTTCATCCTCTGCGAATGCGTCGACAATTACCAGACGAGGAGCCTCGGCAACGGCATCGACAGCACGCTTCTTCGCTTCTGGCGCAGGGATATCGATTCCGGAAAGTATACCCGGGAGGAGGAAAAGGAATTCCTCGCCTATTTTCTCATGCAGTTCTCCGCGATCGGCAACTATTGGGGACATCCCATGTATATGGGCGGCACCGGCCCCGACGGGGAAACGCGCTTCAACGAGGTTTCCCTCGCCGTTCTGGAGCTTTACGGAGAGCTGAAGCTCAGCAATCCCAAGGTACAGATCAAGGTCGCCGAAAACACCCCCAGAGAAATCCTGTACCGGGTGTTCGACCTTATCCGGAAGGGCGTTTCGCCCTTCGTCTTCTGCTGCGAGCCCGGCCACCGGAGAGCGATCATGGGCTACGGCGCCACCGCCGAGGAAGCGCGGGATTTCGAAATCAGCGGATGCTACGAGACCAGAGTGCGAAGCGACGAATCCTCCACCAGCGTTTCGTATATCAACGCGGCGAAGGCGGTGGAATTCGCGCTTTCCAACGGCGCCGACTGGAAAACCGGGAAAGAGGCCGGGCTGAAGACCGGCGACGCTTCGGGATTTCAAAGCTTTGACGATTTCTATCACGCCTTTATCCGGCAGTGGGAATACCTGATCGAGGAATCGATCCGGATCGGGAATTCCTACGAGGGCTTCCTGGCGTATATCAATCCGTCCAACGTCTATTCCGCCACGATCCGCCGTTCTCTGGAGAGAGCTGCGGACGGCTACGCTTTCGGCGTCAAATTCAACAATTCCGCCATCCTGAACTGCGGATTTGCAAGCGCCGTGGATTCTCTGATGGCTGTGAAAAAGCTCTGTTTCGAAAAGAAAGCCGTCTCTCTCCCCGAGCTTGCGCAGATCCTGAAAAACAACTGGGAGGGGCAGGAGATCCTTCGCCTGAAGGCTTTCAACCTTCCCTGCAAATACGGGAATTCCGATCCGGAGACCGATCTTCTGGCCGCCGGCATGGCCGATTATTTCAGCGGCAAAATCAACAACCGGCCGAACGCCCGCGGCGGCGTATATAAAGCCATCATGCATTCCGCCATGCAGTTCGTGTGGCAGGGGGCGAAGACAGGCGCCCTGCCGGACGGCAGAAAAGCCGGTGCGGAGCTTTCCAAAAACGCCTCCCCCGTGAACGGAGCCGACCGGAAGGGCGTCACCGCTCTGATCTTTTCGGCGCTGAAGCTCAATCCCTTCAATTATCACGAATCCTTCTGCGTGGATCTGATGCTTCATCCGTCCGCGGTGGAGGGCGAAAAAGGGCTGGAAGCGCTGTACGATCTCCTGATGACCTACCTGGAGGGCGGCGGGATGTCGATGCAGTTCAACATATTCGATGCGGATACGCTCCGGGACGCGCAGAAGCATCCCGAGAATTACCGGACCCTCCAGGTCCGGGTATGCGGATGGAACGCCCTGTGGAACGATCTCCCGACGGCCGAGCAGGACGCCTTTATCCTGAGAAGCGAAACCGTCCGATAGGCGGCGCCTCTTTCCTGACACGCCCAGACCGCAAGGAAGCCCCGAAGAGCATATCGGCTCTCCGGGGCTTCCATCTTTTCATTTTTCAGATGTGGTCGGCGTACCGTTCGGCGGTGATCGCGCCGTCTTCCACCCGCATGCGACAGATCCTGGCGTTTCGCCGGTCTCCGGGCAAACCGTCCGCGATCCTGTCGCGGGCATGATAAACGGCATACCAGACGCCGTCGACTTTGATCATCGAGTGGTGTCCCGTTCCCTCTTCAAACTCATTCGCCGCCAGCACCGGCGCATAAGTCCTCTCGTCCGGGTACTTTTCGAATCTGATCTTCGTGAGGTCGGTTTCCCCGGTTTTCGCTCTGGCGTATCCCACGTAATAGGTCGGCTGCTGATAGCAGTTGCCGGAATACATCACGTACTGCCATTCGCCCTCCCGGAAATAGAAAGCGCCTTCGATGGTGTGCCAGTTTTCACCCTTCCGGTACCGGTCGCGCATGAAGATCTCCTCGTCCAGCGTCGCGGAGACGACGAGCTTCGGATCCCCCTCCGGCGTCCGGGGATCCTTCATCCGGTCCACCACGATACAGGTGCCGGGTCTTTCGGCGTCGTAACGGTTCGTGGAATAAAAGAGGAACAGCCCCGCTTCGTTCCTGACGATATGCGAATCGATGGAGAAGGGCGGCAGGATCCTTTCCGCCTTTTCAAAGGGGCCGAGCGGGTTTTTGCTCTCCGCCACGTGCATGGCCTGAATATGCCCCCGGCGGTCCGGTTCCAGCTCCGGGCACTCAAAAGAGCAATACATGTAGTAGGTCCCGTCCAGCTCGATCACCGACGGCGCCCAGTAATGCCGGTGGTCTCCGGAAGAGAACACCTTCCCCGCGCAGATCCATTCGCCGAGGAGAGCGTCCGATTCATAGGCGTACACCCCGTCGTCGCCGGTGGTATAGATATAGAATCTGCCGCGGCTTTCCAGGATATAGGGATCGGCCTGACCGATATAATGGTCCTTCTCGATTTTCAGAAGATGCATCTTTGTCTCCTCAGAGAGCCGCGATATAGCGCTTCAGGTTCGCGGCACAGATCTCTATGGCCTTCATCGGCGGTTCCATCCCTTCGAACTCGATGGAGACGAAGCCTTCGTACCCGCTTCTTTGAAGGAGCCCGAGGCACTGCGGCACCGGAACGTCGCCGTGGCCCAGGATCGTGCAGCGGATATAATTCCCGCCGCGGCTCCGGAACCATCCCTCGCCGGGATCGGGAAGCATGCCGCTCCGGAGGAACATATCCTTGACATGTACGTGGAAGAGATTCGGCAGGACCTTCGCGAAGGCGATGTCCGGTCTTTCGTCGGCGCAGGTGAAATTGCCCATATCGCCGAGCACGCCGTAATTGTCATGATCCACCGCCGTGACGATGGCGAGGACGCGGTCGCTGTCCTGCGCAAAAAAGCCGTGGTTTTCCATGCAGGTCTTCACACCGATGGACGAAGCGTATGCGGTCACCCGTCTCACGCCCTCCGCGATGCGCGGAAGGACCGCCTCGAAGGTGCGCGCACCCTTCTTCCATTCCGGCAGACCGTAAGCCACGTCGTGCCGCATGACCGGCGCGCCGAGCAGCTTCGCCATGTCCGCCTGCCGGCAAAGCCTCTCGACTTCTCTGTCCGGATCGTCCGTGAGCATGTTGCCGCTCACCGTGTAGCACGGGATCGGAAGCCCGTTCTTCTCCGCCTCTTCGCGCACGCGAAGGAGGAAATCCGCAAGATCTCCTTCCGTCTTGAGACCTGCTTCGGCGATCTCAAAGCCCTCGAGGCCGAGCTCCTTCGTCTTCCGGATGGCGTCGAAAATCGTAAAGCCGTCGCGATACAGCGCCGAGAAGCTGTAGGATGAAATCGAAGTCTTCATATTCCGTCTCCTTTTCCGATCATTCAAAACGCTTTCAGCTCATGAAATCCTTCAGCTTTTTGGAGCGGGAGGGATGCCGCAGCTTGCGAAGCGCCTTCGCCTCGATCTGACGGATGCGTTCGCGGGTGACGTTGAACTCTCTGCCCACTTCCTCCAGCGTCCGCGCTCTCCCGTCCTCGATGCCGAAGCGGAGCTTCAGGACCTTTTCTTCCCGGGGCGTCAGAGTGGCGAGGACCTCCAGGAGCTGTTCCTTGAGCAGCATGTAGGAGGCCGCCTCCGCGGGCTCCAGAACGCCGTCGTCCGGGATGAAATCGCCGAGATGGCTGTCCTCCTCCTCGCCGATCGGGGTTTCCAGAGAGACCGGGTCCTGCGCGATCTTCATGATCTCGCGCACCTTGTCGGGCGACATGTTCATTTCCTTCGCGATCTCGTCCACCGAAGGCTCGTGTCCCAGTTCCTGAAGCAGCTGGCGGGACACGCGGATGACCTTGTTGATGGTCTCCACCATATGTACCGGGATGCGGATGGTGCGCGCCTGGTCGGCGATGGCGCGGGTGATGGCCTGCCGGATCCACCAGGTGGCGTAGGTGGAGAATTTGTAGCCCTTTTCGTAATCGAATTTTTCCACTGCCTTGATCAGGCCGAGATTCCCCTCCTGGATCAGATCGAGGAAGAGCATCCCGCGCCCCACGTAGCGTTTGGCGATGCTGACCACCAGACGGAGGTTCGCCTCCGCAAGCTTCTGCTTGGCCGATTCGTCGCCGTGATACATTCTCTCCGCCAGCTCGTGCTCAGCCTCCGGCGTCAAAAGATCCACCTTGCCGATCTCCTTGAGGTACATGCGCACGTGGTCGTCCACCGAAAGCCCTTCGACGATGGCCTCCGGATCGGCCAGCTCCTCCGGGGGGATTTCCTCGATGTCGTCCAGCTCGATGGGCTCGTCGATGGGATCCTGGGAATAGTCCACCATGAGCTCGATGCCCATTCTTTCCAGCGTGTCGTTGAATTTGTCGATGGCGTCGCCGGTATAGCCCAGGTCTTCCAGGGTTTCAATGACCTCGTTGTAGTTGAGCTTGCTGTTCTTCCGTCCCTTTTCGATCAGTTCGCGAAGCGCCGTGCTCTTGTTCTGTTCCTGTTCTGCCATGTTATCCTCTCCGTTTCTTTATGTGCGGCTCTGTTCTTTTTTCAGCTTCAAAAGTGCGGTCAGATCCTCGGTCGTACCGCCGCGCGCCTTTGCTTTCGCGGTCTCCATTTCCACCGCGGCGAGGTATTCGCCGAGCGTCTCTCTCGGCGGTCCGTCCGGCGTTTTCATCAGAAGCCCGGAAAGGAGCTTTCGCTCATCCGGGGAAAGGAGATCGCTCAAAAGGTCCGGGTTGACGGCCGTACCCGCCTTGATCGCTTTTTTTACGGCTTTCCAGATATGTATCAGGGCTTCCTCCCCGGGGGCCTCGTCCGCAAGACTGCTCTCCGCCTCCCGCAGGAGCTCCGGATTGGCCGCCACCAGCGAGATCACGCCTTCCACGGCCTGAGCCAGGCGGACGTTGCGGTAGCGGAGATTCCCCGCGGGCTTTTCGGCGATCCCCGCCGGGCGCAGCGTTTCGCGCATCTCGCGTCTTTCGGTCTGACGCCGCTTTCTCGTCTGCGCCTTCCGGATCTCGGTTTCAATGGTCTCTCTCCGGATGCCGGTGGTTTCCGCAAGCTTTCCCGCGAAAAGCTCGATTTCGATGGCGCTGCGGAAGCCGGACACCAGACCGACCGCTTCGTTCAGGAACGCAAGCTTCCCGTCGTCGTCGGAGAGATCGTATTTCGCCCGGATCTTTTCAAGCCGGTAGGCAGACGAATTCTCGCTCTCCTCCAGAAGAGCGCGGAAGGCGTCGGCTCCGTTTTTCTTGATGTATTCGTCCGGATCCTTCGCACCCTTCATGCGCAGGATGCGGATTTTCACGTCCCTCGCCCGCAGAAGCTCGATAGCCCGCTCGGTAGCCCTCTGGCCGGCCTCGTCACTGTCGTAACAGAGGATCACCTCGCCGGTCCTCTTTTTCAGCAGATCGCATTGCTCCTCGGTCAGAGCCGTTCCCAGAGACGCCACGGCGTTGGTGAATCCCGCCTGATGCAGCATCAGGACGTCCATATACCCCTCGGCGATGATGTAATTGGGTTCGGTCGTATTCTTTGCCAGATTCAGCGCAAAGAGGTTGTCCGACTTGTGATATACGTAGCTTTCGGGTGAATTCAGATATTTGGGCTTGGAGTCGTCGAGGACTCTTCCGCCGAAAGCCAGCACGTTGCCGCTGACATCGATGATCGGAAAGATCAAACGGTTGCGGAACCGGTCGTAAATGCGGCCTTTTTCGTTTTTGACCGCAAGCCCCGCGTCGAGAAGATCCGCCTTGTCGTATCCTTTGTTTGCCATCGCCGTGATCAGCGCGTCCCATTTGTCCGGCGCGTATCCGAGACCGAAGCGACTGACCATCCTCGGCGCAATGCGCCGTTCGGCCATGTATTCCTTCGCAGGCTGCGCCTGGTCTCCCGTAAGATTCTCATGAAAGAACCGCGCCGCCTCGCGGTTCAGATTGAGCATCCTTCCCCGCCGGCGGTATGCGGCCTGCTCCCGTTCGTCGGTGGGGACCTCCATCCCCGCCATCCGGGCGAGCAGACTTACCGCGTCGGGAAATTCAAGCTTTTCGACCTTCTCCACGAAAGCGATCAGGCCTCCGCCCTCCCGGCATCCGAAGCAGTAAAAGACCTTCTTGTCCGGATCCACCGTAAAGGACGGCGTTTTTTCGTTGTGGAAGGGACAGCAGCCCCACCAGCGTCCGCTTTTCTTGTCCAGATGAACATAGCGGGAAACCACGTCAATCATGTCGAGCCGGTTTGTCAGCTCGTCCAGAAACCGTTCGTCAATCGCCAAAGCCGGCTCTCCTTTCAGCAGAATTCCTTTTCCCGTCTCAGAGGACGGTCCAGTTTTTCGGGATATAGATATCTTTGAAACGGTCCAGAGCGAACCGGTCGGTCATGCTGGCCACGTAATCGCAGGCCGCGCGATTGATGCCTTCTCTCCGGGCGATCGTCCTGTATTCCTCCGGAAGCGCCGCTTCGTTCTGCGTATAGTAGCGGAAGAGGATCGCAAGCATCTCCTGCGCCTTGCCCTCCTGCCCTTTCGCAACGGGATTCTTATAGACCTCGGCATACATGAATTCGTGGAATTCTTCCATGGTCCGCGCGATCTCCGGCGAAAAGCGGATATCGGTCAAATCACGGCTCGCCTCGATCAGATCCAGGACCGCCGTGTTGATGCGCATGGATTTCGATTCGCCGAGGACGTCGGCGATGGACGACGGAAGCGCGTCGCGTGTCAGGATCCCCGCCCTGACCGCGTCGTCGAGATCGTGATTGACGTAGGCGATGCGATCTGCATGGCGCACGATGCGCCCTTCAAGCGATTCCGACCAGCCGACCCCCACGTGGTTCAGGATGCCGTCCCGGACCTCATAGGTCAGATTCAGTCCGCGGCCGGCCTTTTCCAAAAAATCCACCATGCGCAGGCTTTGCTCATTGTGCTTGAACCCGCCTTCCACCAGTTCGTTCAGCAGGCGTTCGCCCGCATGCCCGAAGGGCGTATGACCGAGGTCGTGTCCCAGCGCGATGGATTCGGTCAGATCTTCGTTGAGAGCAAGCGCGCGCGCCACCGTCCGGGCGATCTGACTCACCTCCAGCGTATGGGTCATGCGGGTACGGTAATGATCGCCTTCAGGCGCCAGAAACACCTGCGTTTTTTCTTTCAGGCGGCGAAAGCTGTTGGAGTGGATGATCCGGTCGCGGTCGCGCTGAAAATCGGTGCGCACCGGACACTTTTCCTGATAGGCAAGGCGGCCCTGGCTCTCCGCCGCATGGCACGCTTCCTTCGCCAGATTTCTGTATTCGGCTTCTTCAAATCGTTCGCGCAGGCAGCTCATCACGATCCCGTTCCTTCCCGATCATACATCTACTCATTAAATATCAGACGTCTTCCTTTTTTTCTTTTTTTTCAGAAATAATTTACAGGATCCGCCCTCGTGTTCTCAGAGACACGCGGGCGGATCCCGTCCTCTTTGCGGAGAATCTCAAAGCCGGCCGTTTCCCGGCCGGCTTCGTGTCGATCCAAGCGCTTTTATTCCGGAGCGGTCTCCTCTTCCGGCACGGGAAGCCAGACCTCCCCCGTTTTTTCAATCAGAGCCTGTCCGGCGGTAAGATCGACGATATCCGCTTTTACCCCGTCTTCTCTTTCAGGCGGTACCGTCAGGAAAAAGCGCACCGACTCGGCATACTCCGGCGTTTCCGGCATCAGCCCCAGCCGCGAAAGACGCGACGAGGCTTTTCCGTAGAAATGATACGGCAGCGTGACCGCGAGCCTCGTCATCGGCGTCATGCGCGCTTTCCGCGCGTTTTCCACCGCGATCCGCGCGCCCTGGGCGTAGGCGCGGATCAGTCCGCCCGCTCCGAGCAGGATCCCGCCGAAGTACCGCACCACCACGCAGACCACGTCGACGAGTCCTTCTCTCTGCAGGACCTCCGTGACCGGCCGGCCCGCCGTGCCGGAGGGCTCGCCGTCGTCGCTGGCGCGCACGACGGCTCCGCCGCGCTGGATATAGCTCCAGACGTGATGATTTGCCTCAGGGTGAAGAAGCTTGACCGTCTCGATAAAGCCGCGCGCTTCGCTTTCTTCGCGCGCCGGCGCAATATAACCGATAAAGCGGGATTTTCGTTCGATAAACTCGCCGGAGCCCTCCCGCGCCACCGTGCGAAAGCCGTCATCCTTCCCTGACATAATCCCGTACCCTTCCCAGATACCGTTCCCGGACGATCGCCGTGACTTCAACGCCGTTTTCCGTGTACGCAAGCTTTTCCACGATCGCTTTTCTCTTGAGGAAATCCAGCAGATCGCCGCGGCGGAAGGGCAAAAGCAGTTCAAGCTTCCGCGTGTTTTCTCCCACGGCCGCCGCAATGGCTTCCAGCAGGTTTTCGATCCCCTCTCCGGTCTTCGCGGAAATCAGGATGCCCGCGTTGGGAAGATCCTCCGGCGGACAGACGTCGGCCTTGTTCATGACGAGGATCCTTTCCACCCCTTCCGGCGCCAGCTCGTCGCAGAGCTTTTCGGTCACACGCGCCTGCGCCATCCAGTCGGGATTTGAAATATCGATCACATGCAGGATCAGATCTGCATAGGAAAGCTCTTCCAGCGTCGCTTTAAACGCCTCGATCAGATGCGTCGGCAGTCTTCTGATGAATCCGACCGTGTCGGAGATGACGATCTCGGTGCGTTCTCCGATCACAAGTCTTCTCGTCGAGGTGTCAAGCGTATCGAAAAGGCGGTCGTTCGCTTCGATCGAGGAGCCGGTCAGGCGGTTGAGCAGCGTGGATTTCCCCGCGTTGGTGTATCCGACAATGGCGACCACGGGGATCTCGTTTTTTTCACGGCGCCGTCTTTGCGTCGCACGGGCGCGCCGGACGCTCTCCAGTTCTTTTTCCAGCTTCTGCATATGGGCGCGAACGTGTCTCCTGTCGGTTTCCAGCTGCGTTTCGCCCGGCCCGCGAGTGCCGATGGGGCTCTTTCCGCCGGACGCCGTCTGACGCACCAGGTGTCCCCACATGCCGGTCAGCCGCGGCAGAAGATACTTGTACTGGGCAAGCTCCACCTGCAGCTTGCCCTCCGCAGTTCTCGCCCGGCCGGCGAAAATGTCCAGGATCAGGCCGCTTCTGTCCAGCACGCGGCAATTCAGGATCTCTTCCAGCGTTCGCGCCTGAGACGGAGTCAGTTCGTTGTCAAATACCGCCAGCTCTGCTTCCGTATTTTCAATAAGCTCCGCTATTTCCTTCGCCTTGCCCGCGCCGATACAGGTGCGGACGTCGGGCTCGTCCCGGTTTTGAAGAACGGTCGCCGTCACTTCCCCGCCGGCGGTATCCACCAGATCGGCAAGCTCCTTCAGGCTCTCCTCGCCGGAGTTTTCCTCTTCGTCGAAGCTGCGGCAGACAAGGCCGATCAGGACCGCTTTTTCTTTTGTCCCCCGGATGGTTTTGATTTTTTCGGTCATAGGGTTTCCTTTCCGTTGATGAAAAAAGCCGCCTCGGCATCATGCGAGACGGCATTTTCTTCTGACTGCGATCAGAGACCGAATTTTTTCTTGAATCTGTCGACGCGTCCGCCCGTATCGACAAGCTTCTGCTTGCCGGTAAAGAAGGGATGACACTTGGAACAAATTTCAACGCGGATGTTCTCCTTCGTGGAACCGGTTTCGATCACTTCACCACAGGCGCACTTAACCGTCGTCTGATAATACTTCGGATGGATATTCTCCTTCAACGTCACTCACCTCTTTCTGCGCTAACTTGGACAGTATACCATATCCCTGCGGGATTTGCAAGACCCTTTTTTCAATTTTTCGGCGATTTATCTGGAATACCTGTAAACCTCGATGCCGTTCACGGTGACCGGGTAATTGGCCATGATCCCGTCGTATTCTTCGTTATAGGTCCTCTGACGGATCGCTTCCTCTACGGTGATCTTGTAGGCCAAACGCGAAGTGCCGGAGAAATACACGAGATGCCATCCGTATTCGGTGCGGACAAAGTCGTAATCGCCGGGCTTGCGCGCCGGGTCAAAGATCCAGTCGTTGAAGGTTTCCACCATCTGGCCCTTGACGACGTCTTCCATCAAACCGCCCTTATCGGTCGTGGCGTCCTTGCCGTACTTTTTGGCAAGCTCCGCAAAGGCTTCCTCGGTGGCGCCCGCCGCCTTGAATTCGTTCATGTATCCCTCAGCCTTGGCTTTTGCGGCCGCATCCTCGGCGTCATCCTTGGCGTCCTTGATATCGTCGTTGAAGGGAACGAGGATATGTCTGACGTTCACGGCCGCGTAATCGTCGCGGGTGCGCTCCACGAAGAGATAAATGGAATAAGCGTCCGCTTCCTCGATGATCGAGGTATCAAGATCCTTGCGGGCGGGATCGAAGAGCCATTTGGCTCCTTCTTCGTCGGTCACGCTCTTGATCCCGGCGGCGATCTTGCGGGAATCGTCTTCGGTGATTTCCGCAGCCTTTTCTTCATCGTCTGCGGTTTCCTTGGCGTATTCCATGGCGACCTTGGCAAAATGGGTTTCGGTAACCCTGCCGGACCCGGCGATTTCCTTCATCAGTTCGTCGGCTTTGGTCTTTGCGGCGGTCATGGCTTCGGAAACGGCTTTTTCGTATTCGTCGCTTTCCATGTCCCCGCCGGAGGGAATATCCGCTTCGACGGTGATCACACGGTAAGTGACCTTGTCGTAGGTGTCCTTATTGTCGGTATATTCCTTTTCGATGGCGTCGTCCCCGATCTCATAAGAATCGTGGAGTTCGGCGGCGTACTGATCCGCCAGGAGAACGCGCGACATGGCGGAGCGCACCTGTTCCTCGTTCATCTTGCGTCCGTATACCTGTCTGGTATAGCTTCCGAAAGAGACATTGTTGGCTTTGGCTCCGCTCTTGATGCTTTCGATATAGTTGTCTACCTGCTTCTGGTTGTCTTCGTTCAGCGAAACGCCGGCCTTCTTTGCCGCTTCGGACATGGCAACCGCGTCGGCAAGATTCTTATAGGTCTGCTCGTCAAAGAAATCCTGCCAGGTTTTGTCTTCGCTGTACTGCTGACTGGAAAGCGGCTTCGACGTGTCAAGCCCGATTGCGGAAATGTTGCCGGAATAGTAGTTCAGGAACGAAGAATAATTGGAATAGAAATTGAAATTATACTCTTCCTTGCTGATCTCCACGTCGCCGACCTTGCAGGCGGGACCGAAGCCTTCAAACCAGTCGTTGGAAACCGCGAAACCGAGAACGATCAGAATCGTGAACAGCGCCACGAGAGCGATCCCCCAGCGGAGCGCTTTTTTCTGATCCGCCGTCAGTCGGTTCTTCTTTTTCTTGCCGGCGTCCAGCTTTGATTTTTGTTGACCCATTCGTATTACCATCCTTCCGGAGGACTTGCCGCCGACCTCACGGGCCGTTGCGGTAACTTATATATTATATCCTCTGTTTCCCTTTTTGTAAAGAGATTCTTTTATATTTTTCTTGATTTCGCCGTTATCGGCTCATTCGCGGAACAAGGCGAGCATATCGTCCTTGTCCATGTTGGAGATATACGTCTCGTTCTCGGTGATCACCGAACGGGAGATCGATTCCTTCCGGTGCTGCAGCTCGTCGATCTTGTCTTCGATGCTGTCCTTCACCAGAAGCTTGAAAACCTGCACGTTCTTTTCCTGACCGATCCTGTGCGCCCGGTCGGTGGCCTGATTCTGCACCGACAGATTCCACCAGGGATCGTAATGGATCACCACGTCGGCCGCCGTCAGATTGAGGCCCGTCCCGCCTGCGCGCAGCGAGATCAGGAACACCTGCGTATCGTCGGAATTGAACGCCTTGACGAGTCTGATCCGCTCCTCCGAGGGCGTATCTCCCTTCAGGAGATAATAGGATATCCCTTCCTTTTTCAGTTCTTCTCCGATCACGCCGAGCATGGAAACGAACTGGGAGAAAACGAGCACCTTGTGCCCTTCTTCAAGGCTGTCGCGGAGGAGCTCCATGCAAAGCTCCAGCTTTGCGCTCCCTCCTTCATAGCCCTCCAGAACGAGATTGGGATGACAGCACAGATGTCTGAGCTTCGTGATCAGCGCCAGGATCTTGATCCGGCTCTGTTCGAATCCCACCCGGTCCAGTTCTTCCTCCAGCTCGCTTCGCGCGAGAGCGAGATTCGCGGAATAGACGTTCCTTTGCTCCTCCTCCATCTCCACGTAGACGGTGCTTTCGATCTTGTCGGGAAGCTCGCTGAGCACTTCGCGCTTGGTGCGGCGCAGGATAAAGGGCTTGACCTGTTCCCGCAGGCTTTCCGCGGCCTCCGCGTCGTTGTCGCGGGTGATGGGCAATTCGTATTTCCGGCGGAATTTCGCGTAATGATAGAGATATCCGGGCAGCACAAAGTCAAAAATCGACCAGAGATCCGAAAGGGAATTCTCCACCGGCGTGCCGGTCAGGGCGAAACGCACCTCGGCGTTGAGCGCTTTGACCGAGGTGGACGCCTGGGTCGTCTGGTTCTTGATATACTGCGCCTCGTCGATGATGGCGTAGCGGAACTGTCTTTTTTCGTAATGCTCCAGATCGCGCTTCAGCGCGTCGTACGAGGTGATCAGCACGTCGCCCCGGAACGCCTTGATCAGCCCGTGCCTGCGTGAGACGATCCCCGATACCACCGTTACCGAAAGGTCCGGGGCAAAGCGCGCAAATTCGGTCTTCCAGTTGTAGACGAGAGAAGTGGGCGCCACGATGATCGAAGGGCGTGGCCTCTTTCTGTCCTGCGGGATCGAAAGCAGCGCGATGATCTGCACGGTCTTGCCGAGGCCCATTTCGTCGGCAAGGATGCCGCCGAGGCCGTAATCCGCCAGACCCTTCAGCCAGCGGACGCCGCTCTTCTGATAGGCGCGGAGCTTGTCGTCGACCGGCGTTTCGATCTCCTTTTCCCGCGCCGCGGTCATTTCGCGGAAGGCCTTGTTGCCGCTTACCTCCACGCCTGGGAATTTTTTCAGCAGATCGGAAAGATACATCCCCCGGTAGGCAAGAAGCGTCATTTCGTTGTTTTTGAGCTTTTCTTCGTCCAGTTCGAAATTGCGCTCCAGCTCCGAGATCAGGCCGACGTTTTTCTCGTCCAGCGTGAGGAAGCTCCCGTCCTCCAGGCGGAAATACTTCTTTTTGTCCCGGTAAGCTCTCAGGATCTCCCCGATTTTCTCGGCGGGCAGATCGCCGTTGACCGACATTTCCAGAAGGCCGCCGTTGAGCTTGACGCGCACCGTAGGCGCTTTGGGATGACGGATACCGATCTTCTTCACCGCATCGGTGACGAACACCTCGGCGTACGGCTTCAGGGAGGATATGCTCTCCGCGAGGAAATCGTAGATCCGTTCCTCGCCCACCAGAACCATCCGGCCCTGCGCGTCGGTATAGAAGCCTCTTTCCCGCAGCAGATAGAGTATTTTCATCTCGCCGACCGTATCGCGCGGGATCCTTGCAGCGGCCAGAGAGGCCTCCTTGGCGTAAGCGGCAAATTCATACTCGCCGTAACGGAATTTCACCGCCGCGGTCAGCATTTCCTGATTTTCCATCAGCCGGTCGATATAGACCGCGCTTTTCAGCTTCAGTCTGTTCTTCGAACCGCGGGAATCGTTGAGGTTGCTTTCCAGACGCCCGATATTCTTCAGCCGGGGCAGCACGTAACGCCTAAGCTTCGACTGCGCGTCGGAGGAAAACTGGAGCTGGCTCTGATTGGTGTTGCGGCGGAAGGCCTCCAGAACGGCGCCGAGGATCTCTCCCGTGCGGCCGGAGGCATAATACATATCGGCGTTTTCTCCTTCCCCCTCCGCGACCACCGTCAGGCCGGGTGTCAGGAGGTCTTCCGCCAGCCGGAAGGGCGGAAGGTCGTGGGAAAGGCGGATGCCGTCGTGCATCTTTTCGGCGCGGAACGTGACCGGCGGCGTGCCGTTATGCACGGTGACCGTCTTGATCCCTTCCCGCAGTCCCCGGTAAGTGAGCTTCGCTCCGTCGAAAATCGAAATGAAGCGTCCCATCTCCGCGTTCGGAACGAAGATCCTTCTGGCGTCGGCCGGCGTCTGCACGGCGGCGCGGTCGGAATACTGCTTTTCTTTTTCCGAAAGGCTCGCCACGAACCGCAGGAGCGCCCGCGACCTTTCGTCGAAGCAGGCATCGTCGAAAAAGACGGTCAGGCCTTTGCCGAATTCGATCACGCCGTGATTCAGATACGCTCTGCCGAAAGCCACCACGTCCCGGACGATATACTGGCGGGTGTTGCCTACGGTGAATTCCAGATAAAACCGGTCGCCCCGGTCAAAGGTCAAAAGCGGCGTGACGACCAGATCCCGCGGCACCAGAGGAAGCATTTCGGACACGGTGTTTTCCCGTTCCAGCCTTTCGATCATACGTGCGCCCGGGAGATCGGTGCGGATCTTCCTTTCGGCGTCGGGGGTATATTCCTCCAGAAGCTTTTCCAGCTCGGCCATCGGATCCTCGGTCCGTTTGGCGCCGGTTATCCGGCAGGATTTGATGTCGTGCTGCATCTGATAGAGCACGGCGGCGCAGTGCTTGCAGACCGGCGCGGCGTTTTTCGTGCTGCGGCTCCCCGACTTCGCGAAAGCCGGGCAGTTGCAGAACCGGTCGGTCAGTTCTCCCTTTTCATTGAAGCGCAGGACCACGTTATAGGGCAGACGTACTCCGCTCTGCACCTTCGCGTCCACGCGCAGGCTTTTCTGTTCCTCATTGAAGATCTCGCAGAGCAGCACGGCTCCGCTTTTGTAAATCGCCTCTCCCCGGTTTTTGTTCAGAGACGACAGCCTGTTGATCGTATGTCCCAGATTACAATGGACCAGCCGGAGAATGCCATCAGATTCCATAGGTAAACTGCTTCCTTGTTCTTTACTTTCCCGATGATTCCGCACCTCCGTTTTCGCATGGAAGCACGATTATATATATTATAACACGCTTTCCTTTTTTTGCAAGAGTTAATTCTTGACAAATATAGCGTTTCGTTATATACTGTTGTTTGTGATCGTTACGAGGGACGGCTGAGGCGGATTTTGCGTTGATATCGTGTTATTTCCCACTGCAAACGGCTTTTCCTACCGTAACGTACGCTGCCGCCGCACGGCGCGGCCGGTTCCGGCCTGGGAATCTCTTTCATTCGGAAAAGGGGCGTTTTATGAACAGAATCCGCATGCTTCGCAAGCAAAAACACATCGGTCAGGTGGAGTTCGCTTCCCTGATGGGCGTTTCGCAGCCTACCGTCAGCGACTGGGAAAACGGGCGCAAATTCCCCGCGTCCGGAAAGCTCGTCCGGCTCTCCGAGGTTCTGGAAGCTTCCATCGGGTATATTCTCGGTTACGATCAGTACGACCGGGAACCTCCCTCCCCGCAGGAGGAAAGCTCCTCCGACCGTACCGACTCCGCGCCGCAGCCGGCCCGGGAACGGCATGCGACGGAAAGCGATCCCCGCGCTTATGAACGCATCGTCTATGAGAAGGAAAACGTCACCCCCGACATCGCGCGGATCGGCGAAAAATTCATGCTTCGTGTCTTTGACAACTCCATGAAGCCGCGCATCCTCGAAAACGACTTCGTGGTGGTCCTCCGGCAGGATGAGGTGGAATCCGGTTCGCTGGCGCTGATCTCCATCGGAGGGAACATGCTGACCATCAAGCGTCTGGAAAGCGAGCGCGGCGGATATCTGCTTTCCAGCAACTCGCCTTTCTTCCGCCCGGTTTTTTACAGCGCCGAGGATATCCGCCGCATTCCCGTGCGCGTCATCGGAAAGATCGTGGAAATGCGGGCGCTTTTCTGATTTTCTTTTCGTATCCTGCGGCTTTCGGCCGTGCAAAGAATAAGGAGGAACGGTTCATGCAGAATTACAAGAAGTATCTTGCGGAGTTTATCGGCACCTTCGTGCTGGTTTTCTTCGCCTGCGGCACCGCCGCCGTGGTGGGATGTGATCCCGCAGGCTCGGGGTATCTTCTCACCGCGCTGGCCTTCGGTCTGGTCATCGTGGCGATGGCCTATTCCATCGGCAATATTTCCGGCTGCCATATCAATCCCGCCGTATCGCTGGCGATGCTGATCGCCGGGAAGCTGACGGTCGCCGACTTTGCCGGCTACCTTGTCGCGCAGTTCGCCGGCGCCATCGCCGGCGCGGCGGCCCTTCTGCCCTTCGTCGAAAAGGGAAGCACGCTCGGCGCCAACGATCTCTGGAACGGAAGCATCGCGGGATCGCTCGTGATTGAAGTCATCCTGACCTTTGTTTTCGTTCTGACTATCCTCGGCGTCACCTCCAAGCCCGAATACGGCAAGGTCGCGGGGCTTGTGATCGGTCTCGCCCTGACCCTTGTGCACATTCTGGGCATCTCCTTCACCGGCACTTCGGTCAACCCGGCCCGTTCCTTCGGACCCGCGCTTTTCGCGGGCGGCACTCCCCTGCTGAACGTCTGGGTCTTTATCGTCGCGCCTCTCGCCGGCGGCGCGCTGGCGGCGCTTTGCTACAGATTCCTTTCGGAAAGCAAAAAGAAATAAACGCCGACACGCAGAAAGGTCCCGGAGCGTCCTGCTCCGGGACCTTTTCCGGTCCGTCGTCCCTTCAGATTCCGTCTGCATAAGCCAGGAAGCGGCGGAAGGCTTCCTTTCCCGCCGCGTCTCTTTTGAAGACACCGGCATGCTCCAGGACCTTCGCGAAGACCGCGCCGACCTCTTCCCTGAGGACCACGGCGTTCTTTTCATAGCTTTCGGGCTTCCCGCGCCGGGCGAGGATCTCCTCCGCCCAGTCGGCGTGCAGCGCGGTCTGTGGATCGGCCCGCAGATCCCTTCCCTCCAGCATGGCGCGGTTCACCGCGTCCAGCTCGTCCACCAGCCGCGCCGGCAGGATCGCAAGCCCCATCGCTTCGATCAGGCCGATGTTTTCTTTTTTGATATGATGCAGCTCTGCATGAGGATGATAGTACCCGAGCGGGTGTTCGGGAGTTGTGATATTGTTGCGGAGCACCAGGTCCAACTCGAACCTGCCGTCGCGGAATCTGGCGATGGGATTGAGCGTGTTGTGCTTTTCCCCGTCGGTCTCGGCGTATATGAAGGCCTTTTCGTCGGTATAGCCGCGCCAGGCGTAAAGGATCCTGTCCATCAGGTCGGCAATGCGGCCGGTGTCTTCTCCCCGGAGACGGATGACCGACATGGGCCATTTCACAAGCCCCGCCTCCACGTCCTCAAATCCCCGGAAGACCGTCTTCTCCTCCACCGGCGCCTTTTCCATGGCGAAGGTATAGCGTCCGCCCTGGAAATGGTCGTGGCTCAGGATCGACCCTCCCACGATCGGCAGATCGGCGTTGGAGCCGACGAAATAATGCGGGAAGAGTTTGACGAAGTCGAAGAGTTTTCCGACGGTGGCCTTTTCGATCTTCATCGGCGTATGGACCGAATTGAAAACGATGCAGTGTTCGTTGTAGTAGACGTACGGCGAGTACTGCATGAACCAGTCGCTCCCGTTGATGGTGACCGGGATGATCCGGTGATTGCCTCGCGCGGCCGCGTTGATCCTGCCGGCGTATCCCTCGTTTTCCTTGCAAAGAGCGCATTTCGGATAGCCCGCCTGCGGCGCGAGCTTTGCAGCCGCGATGGCTTTCGGATCCTTTTCGGGCTTCGAACGGTTGATGGTGATATCCAGAGTGCCGTATTCGGTCTCCGCGGTCCATTTGACGTCGCGGGCGACGCGGGCGGTGCGGATGTAATCGGTGTCGCGCGAGAGCTTGTAGTAGTAATCCGTCGCTTTTTCGGGAGATTCCCGGTACAAGGCGCGGAAGACGTTCTCCACCTCGCTGGGACGCGGCGTGAGGCAGGCCATCAGCTTGGTGTCGAAGAGATCGTGGGCGACGTTTCCCTCGTCCGCAAGTCCCTTCTTCCGGGCGAATTCCACCAGCTCGTCCAGGATCGTCTCCAGCGGCGTATCCCGGTCCGTCTCTCCCGGATCCTCGTAAGTATCCTCCTTGAGGACCTCCAGAAGCCGGTTGATCGCCCAGATCCTGTCGCGGTCGCCGATCAGGCCGCGCGACGCCGCGTATTCCACAAGCTTTTTCAGATTGACGTTATAATCGCTCATACCCACTTCTCTCCCGTTTTTGCAGATTTCTGTCTAATTATATCTCATTTTTGCCGCTTGTCAAATCCTCGCTGAGGATCATCCGCGGCGAGAACACCGTATCCAGCTTGTATCCCAGAAGATCGGGATCGATCCGCGCGATCGCGGTGCCGACCACCGGCTTTTCGCGGATGCTTCCGCTCATGGTTTCGGCGAAGCGCAGCAGGAAAGCCTTGCCCGGCTTTTCATCCGCCCGCAGTTCCATTTTGTCTCCGTCGAGATAAAAGCGGAACACGCGCCGGAACGGCGTTTCGACGAACCGGATATCCAGAACCAGGGCCGGTCTGCCATCCTCGTCGAAGGCAAAGCGGCCGCGGGTCCTCAGGATCCATTCGGTCCCGCCGAAGCGTTCCCGGCTTTCCTTCCATTCCCCGATCCCGACCGGGATCGCGTGGGTATGCTTTCCTTCCGTAAACGTCACGGTGAAGGATCCCTGCATCCCGAAGGAAAGGCGCGACAGGCCGGGCGTATACTCGTTTTCCACCGCCTGCATCACCCGGGGCATCACGCCGAGGGAGTAATCGATCCGGTCCGGAAGATACGATCTGTTCAGGAAGGGGAGCGCGCCTTCGGGAAGCTCCGCTCCCTTTGCCTTGTCCTTTCTGCGGAAGAAGGAGAAGAATAACTGCTTTGCGCTTTTCTGCGCCGGCGTTTCCCGTGCGGTATCGCCGTCCCGAAAGCTTTTGACCGTCTCCTCCAGATCCGGAAGGCCCTCCCCCGGTTCCGCTGCGCGGAGGGTCTTCGCGGCAAAATACTCGTCGCACAGGCCGAAAAACGGCCCCTGCTGAAACAGGTCGGCGTTGGAAGCGTTCAGGACCACGCTGAACCCGGTGTCGGGATAGACGATGGCGTTCTGCCCGAACATGCCGTTGAAAAGACGCGAGCCGGTCTCGTTTCCCACCCAGATATGAAGACCGTAGGAAAAATCGCCGTTTTCTTCCTCCGGTTTGATCGCCGGGCGGCACATGGCCTCCACCCAGCGCCCGGACAGGAGCTTCTTTCCCCGGAATACGCCGTTTTGCCGCACCAGCTCGGCGATCTTCAGGAGATCCTCCGGGCGGATATATAAGCCCCATCCTCCCTTTTCCACGCCGTCCGGGCTTTTCTCCCAGTACACGTTTTCGATTTCCAGCGGCTTGAAGAGTTTCCGTTCCAGGTAGGCGAAAAGCCCCATCCCGCTCTTTTCCCTGACGACCGCCGAAAGCAGGAAGGAATTCAGGCTGTTGTACTGAAAAGCCGATCCCGGAATGCCGTGAAGGCCGTCCTCAAAATAGTCGCGCACCCATTCGACGCTGGCCATGGACTGGAATTCGTTGAAATCCGCAAGACTCGACATCGTCAGAAGATGCCGGAGATTCAGACCTGCCAGGCCGATCTTCTGCAGCGGCTGGATCTTGTCGGGGAAGATATCGATCAGCTTCTCGTCCAGCCGCAGCTTGCCCTCGTCAAACAGGAATCCGACGGCAAGCCCGGTCAGGGTCTTGCTTTCGGAAAAGACGTTTTTCCACAGATCGAAAGAAGCGGGCTCCTTCGCCGCTTCCAGAACGACGCGCCCGTTGCGGGCGACGATGACGCTCTCCGCCCCGATCTCCTTTTCTCCGGAAAGGCGGGCGAGGAATTCCGCCATGCGCCCGGATACCGCCTGTTCCTCCTCCGGTCTTGCGCGATCGAACGGCGATCTGACCGGCGACGCGGCAAAAGGCGGTTTTTTGTCCGGCAGCCGTACCGCCGGTTCGCAGGGTTTCCGCGTATCGGCGATGCGCAGCGCCAGCGACACCGACCGGTTCAAAAGCTGAATCTTCATCCCTGTCTCCTTTCTGGTCCTTTGCTTTCTCTATTCTATCCCATGCATGCGTTTTTGTCAAAGCCATTTTAGGCTTTCGCTCTTGCGAAAAACAGCGGAATATGATATGATTTGACGAGATCAGAACGACAGAAAGGATCCTTTATCCATGCGTGCGATTATTTGCGTCACCGGCCGCGATTCGGTCGGCATCATCGCCGCGGTCAGCGCTGTCTGCGCGTCCTGCGGCGCCAATATCGTCGATATCAACCAGTCCGTGCTGAAGGACTTCTTCACCATGGTGATGCTGGTGGAGATCGACCGGCTGACTCTCCCCTTCCCGGAATTCTCCGGAAAGCTTTCTTCTCTGGGGAGCGAGCGCGGTCTGGATATCCACACCATGCACGAGGATATCTTCAATTCGATGCATCGCATCTGAAAGGGACCGACATGCTGAATATTGAGGACATCATCGAAACCGTCAACATGATCCGGGATGAAAACCTGGACATCCGCACCATCACGATGGGCATTTCTCTTTTCGACTGCGTATCGGACGATCCGGACCGCTTCGCCGGACGGATCTATGACAAAATCACCCGGACGGCCTCCCGTCTGGTCCCATGCGGCGAAGAACTCGAGACCCTTTACGGCATCCCCATCATCAACAAGCGCATCGCCGTAACGCCGATCTCCCTGTTGGGGGGAAGCCTCGGCCCGGACGCCTATCTCAAGGCGGCGAAAGCCATGGACAGAGCGGCGAAGGAAATCGGCGTGAATTTCATCGGCGGCTTCGGCGCCCTGGTCCAGAAGGGCAGCACAAAAGGCGCCGACGCGCTTCTCTCGGTCCTTCCGGAGGCGCTTTCCGAAACCGAGCTGGTCTGTTCTTCGGTGAACGTGGCCTCCACCAAAGCCGGGATCAATATGGACGCGGTGGCGCGCATGGGAAGGATCATCCGCGAGACGGCCTACCTGACGCGCGACCGGGAAAGCATCGGATGCGCAAAGCTCGTGGTGTTTGCCAACGTGCCTCAGGACAATCCCTTTATGGCGGGAGCCTTTCACGGCTTCGGAGAGCCGGAATGCTGCGTCAACGTAGGCGTGTCCGGACCCGGCGTGGTGGCAAACGCCGTCGCGCGCGCCGGGAACTGCGACTTTTCGACCCTGGCCGACGTCATCAAGAAAACCGCCTTCAAAATCACGCGCATGGGGCAGCTCATGGCCCACGAAGCCTCCAAAAGGCTCGGCGTCCCCTACGGCATCGTGGATCTTTCCCTGGCGCCGACGCCGGCTCAGGGCGACTCGGTGGCGCGGATCCTGGAGGGCATGGGTCTTGAGATTTGCGGCGCGGCCGGGACCACCGCCGCTCTCGCGCTTCTGAACGACGCGGTCAAGAAGGGGGGCGTCATGGCGTCCAGCCACGTAGGCGGCCTTTCCGGCGCCTTTATCCCCGTTTCCGAGGACGCCGGCATGATCGAAGCGGTGGAAAAAAACGCTCTCAGTCTGGAAAAGCTGGAAGCCATGACCGCCGTTTGCTCGGTCGGACTCGATATGATCGCCATACCCGGCGACACGCCGGAAGACGTGATCTGCGGCATCATTGCCGACGAGATCTCCATCGGCGTCGCCAACAACAAAACGACCGCCGTCCGTCTGATCCCCGCGTACGGCCGGAAGGAGGGCGACAGCGTTTCCTTCGGAGGTCTTCTGGGTCACGCGCCGGTGATGCGCGTTCCCGGCGCTTCCCCCGCCGCCTTTATCGCGCGCGGAGGACGTATCCCGGCTCCCATTCATTCTCTGCGCAACTGAAAGACGCCGTCCGCTCCGATTGACGAGAGCGGGCGGTTGTGGTATACTGTAAAGAAGACTCTATGGAATCGCAGGAAAGGACGTGTCGAAAAGCGGTATGTGGATCGCCCGGAACTGGAAGGATTACGAGCTCTTGGACTGCGGCGGCGGTCTCCGTCTTGAGCGTTGGGGCCGGTACGTCCTGACGCGTCCCGATCCGGTAGCCCTGTGGGAGCCCGAAAAGCCGTCGCTCTGGCAGAAAAGCGACGCCGTTTATCACCGGTCGGCCTCCGGTGGCGGAAGCTGGGAGATCTCAAAGCTTCCCCCGTCCTGGGAGATCGGCTACCGTGATCTTCGATTCCGGATCAAGCCTATGGGGTTCAAGCATACCGGCCTTTTCCCCGAACAGGCCGTGAACTGGGACTGGATCAGGGATACCCTTGCCGCGCCTCCTTCCGGTATGCGGGTTTTGAACCTCTTTTCCTACACCGGCGGCGCGACCGTCGCCGCTGCCGCCGCCGGAGCCGAAGTCACGCACGTGGACGCCGCGCGCGGCATCGTTCAGCAGGCCAGGGAAAACGCGGCGCTTTCCGGTCTTGCCGACGCGCCTATCCGCTACATTACCGACGACTGCAGGAAATTCATCGCGCGCGAGGCGCGCCGCGGGAAAACCTACGACGCGGTGATCCTCGATCCGCCCTCCTACGGGCGGGGCGCGAACGGAGAAGTCTGGAAGCTGGAGGACGATCTCTATCCCTTTCTGCTCGATCTCAGAAAGCTCCTTTCCGACCGGCCGCGCTTTGTGCTTCTGAATTCCTATACCGCGGGGCTTTCTCCCGCCGCCGGCGCATACGTCATGTCCGCCGCCTTCCCCGAATCGCGCGTCACGTCCGACGAGGTCGGCCTGCCGGTGGTCTCCACGGGGCGCGCTCTTCCCTGCGGCATCGCGGTGCGCGCCGAATTTTCGTGAATCACGCCGTCTTAACGGCTTTTGAAGGATCATTTATGTACGAAGCCCAAAACCTGACCTATCGATACGACGAGAATGCTCGCGCGGTGATCGACGGGCTTGATCTGAAAATCGAGGACGGAAGCTTTACCGTGCTGATCGGTCACAACGGATCGGGCAAATCGACCCTTGCCAAGCATTTCAACGCGTTTCTGCTGCCCACCGGCGGCAAAGTCTATATCAAAGGTCTCGACAGCGCCGCGGAGGAAAACCTTCCCCTGATCCGGCGCATCTCGGGAATGGTGTTTCAGAATCCCGACAACCAGATCGTCGCGGCAGTGGTGGAGGACGACGTTGCCTTCGGGCTCGAAAATCTCGGCGTTCCCACCGAAGAGATGAGAAAGCGGGTGGACGAAGCTCTGACCCGCGTCGGCATGTACGATTTCCGGCTGCACGCGCCGAACCTTCTGTCCGGCGGACAGAAACAGCGGGTCGCCATTGCCGGAATCATCGCCATGCGCCCCGAGGCCATCCTTCTGGACGAGCCCACGGCCATGCTGGATCCCCGCGGCAGGCAGGAAGTACTGGATACCATCGCCATGCTCAACCGGGAATACCACATCACCATCGTTCTGATCACGCATCATATGAACGAGGCGATCGGCGCCGACCGGGTGGTCGTCCTGAATCGGGGAAAAATCGTTTTCGACGGGACTCCGAAGGAGGTCTTCCCCCACGTGGAAGAGCTGCGCGCCCTCGGGCTGGAGGTTCCCACCACGGTATCGCTTCTTTACGATCTGCGAAAAGAAGGGCTCGATCTTCCTCTGGACGCCCTGACGGTGGAGGAATGCGGCGACGCCCTGATCAACGCCCTCGGGCAAAAGAAAGGATCTTCATTTTGACCGAATCGACACCCCTTCTGGAGGTACGGAACCTCACCCATATCTACGGAGAAGGCACCCCCTTCCGTCATGTGGCGCTGGAAGACTGCAGTCTGAAGATCGGAAGAGGCGAGCTGATCGGTCTGATCGGTCATACCGGATCGGGCAAATCCACCCTGACCCAGCATTTCAACGGTCTTCTCAAGCCCACCTCCGGCGAGGTCCTTCTCAAAGGCGAGAATATCTTCCGGTCCAAAAAAGCGACCCTTGAAGCGAGGTCCTGCGTGGGTCTTGTGATGCAGTATCCCGAGTATCAGCTTTTTGAAGAGACCGTGCGCAAGGATATCGCCTTCGGTCCCTCCAATCAGGGGCTTAAAGGAAAGGAGCTTGACGAACGCGTCGCGATGGCCGCCGACGCCGTCCGTCTCCCTTCCTCCCTTCTCGACGTCTCTCCCTTCGAGCTTTCGGGCGGCGAAAAGCGCCGGGCGGCCATCGCCGGCGTGATCGCCATGGAGCCGGAGCTCCTGATCCTGGACGAGCCCACCGCCGGTCTTGATCCCGGCGGCCGCCGGGAGATCCTGGACCTGATTGCCGATTACCGCAATCGCGAGGGAAAAAGCATCCTTTTCGTCAGTCACAGCATGGACACTGTGGCGGAGGTCTGCTCCCGGATCCTGGTGATGAACAAATCGAAGCTCGTGATGGACGGCCTTCCGGAGGAGGTTTTCATTCACGCGGAGGAGCTGCGGGACATGGGACTCGCGCTTCCCGAAATCACCGAGATCTTTTCTTACCTCGCCTCCCGCGGCGTCGCATTCGAAAAGCCCGTCTATACCCGGGATTACGCCGTGCGCAAGCTCCTTGCGCTCTTTCGGAAGGAGGAACGAAGCCTTTGAATACCAGCATCACCATCGGCCAGTATATCCCTCTCTCCTCTCCGATCCACCGTCTTGACGCCCGCATCAAGCTGGGACTGACCCTTCTCTATATCGTCACGGTTTTCTTTGCCCAGAACGTTCTGACCTACGCGATGGTCTTTTGCTATCTTGCACTTGCCGTGATCCTTTCCCGGATCCGCGTCTCCATGATCCTGAAATCGCTCAAGCCTTTGACTCTGGTCCTGATTTTCACGATCCTGATCAACGTGTTCTACGCCCGCGGCGAAGTGATCTGGCAGTGGTGGATCTTCAAGATCGCCTGGGAAGGCATCTTCATTGCATTGAAAATGTCCATCCGTATCATCCTATTGGTGGCCGGTTCGTCGCTTCTGACCTATACCACCTCTCCGATCATGCTGACCGACGCCATCGAGGCGCTGCTTTCTCCCCTGAAGCTCTTCCGCGTGCCGGTGGGAGAGCTTGCCATGATGATGAGCATCGCGCTGCGCTTCATTCCCACTCTGACCGAAGAGACCGCCAAGATCATGAACGCGCAGAAGGCGCGGGGCGCCGATTTTGAAACGGGCGGTCTCATCAAGCGCGCCAAGGCTCTGATCCCCATTCTGGTGCCGCTGTTCGTCAGCGCTTTTCGCCGGGCCGACGAATTGGCCATGGCCATGGAAAGCCGCGCTTATACCGGAGGCGACGGCAGGACACGCCTGAAGCCCCTGAAGGCGCGTCCCTCCGACGTCCTCGCCCTGATCGGTTCGATCCTGTATTTCGCGGCATGCGCCGTTCTCGGCATACTGGGTTTCTGACGATGGAAGGAGATATGAGAAATCTTGCGCTGATGCTCCGCTACGACGGAACCAATTACCATGGATGGCAGTCTCAGAAAAACGGGACCACGGTACAGGAGGTCGTCTCCGGCGCGATCCTGCGTCTGACCGGCGAAAGACCTCTGCCGGAGCTTCACGGCGTTGGCCGCACCGACGCGGGCGTCCATGCCGTAAACTACGTTGCAAACTTCTTCACCGCTTCGACGATCCCCGCCGACCGTTTCCCCTACGCCATCCGGCCTTATCTTCCGTCCGATATCGCAGTGACCGGCGCCGCCGACGCGATCCCTTCCTTTCACGCCCGGTATTCCTGTCTGGAAAAAACCTATCGCTACCGGATCTACACCGGACGCGTCCCCGATCCGTTTTTGAAAAACCGGGCTTATTTCACGCCCTTCCGTCCCGACGCCGCCCTTATGAAAGAAGGCGCCGCCTGTCTTCTCGGCACCCACGATTTTGCGGCTTTCCGCGCTTCCAATTTCACGGCGAAGGGATCGGTGCGCACGATCACCCGTCTCGACGTGGATGAAGAGGAACCGGGCCGTATCTCGATCACCGTCAGCGCCGACGGTTTTCTTTACAACATGGTCCGCATCATCGCGGGCACGCTCTATTATACGGGGATAGGCAAGCTTTCTCCATCCGACGTCAAACGCATCCTGGAGGGGAAAAGCAGACCGGAAGCCGGGATAACCCTGCCCCCCTGCGGACTTTATCTTCTTTCCGCGCGATATCCGGCGGGAAGCTTTCCCGGAGGTGACGAAGCCTTTGATCCGAAAGTTTAAGAAAAAAGAAGAGACCCCCGAAATCGATATCCCTCTGGCGCCGGAGGAGGAGCAAACCGGCCGGCGCGTCCTGAGCGAAAGCGAAAAAAGAGCGCGCCGGGCGCGCATCAAGAGCTTTTTCACCGCCTTTCTGGTGGCCCTGGTCCTGCTCGGCGCCGTGTTTGCCGTCGGATACCTTTATTCGATCCGAGACAAGGTCTCCGCCAGGAGCATCCGGAATTACTGGAACAGTCTCTGGGGGATCCGGATCTCCACCGACACGCTCGACTGGAATCTGACCGACAGCGCGGCATTCGCGCTCTATCAGGGCGGCGTCCTGGCCGCCGACCTTTCCGGGATCCGCCTGATCGGCACCGACGGGATCGAAACGTCCGCCGGGAACCACTCCTGGCAGGATCCTGTCCTGGAGGTTGCGGGAACCCGTTATCTCGTTTTCGATCGCTCCGATTCCTCTTTCTTTTTCGGCGAAGAGGACAAGGAGATCCTGTCCTCCGGTCCTTCGGGCGGGGTCGTGCGCGCTTCCCTTTCAGACGCCGGGCTGACCCTGATCAAAAGCGAAAGCGGCGACCTTGCCACCGTTGAAGTATATTCCAATACCGGAAAGCTTTTGTTTGAATACCATTCCACCGAGTTCTTCGGAGCCGGAGCCCTGCTTTCCGGCGACGGAAAGACCCTGGCGTTCCTCGGGCTTTCCGCATCCTCCACTTCCTTTGAGACGACGGTCCTGTTTCTGGACGTGGAAAACGCCGAGCTCGCCGCAACGGTACCCCTCGGAGAAGCGCTTCCCCTGGGTCTCGCGGAGCTTTCGGACGGTGTCTTTGCCGTGATCACCGACAATGCGCTCTATTCGGTCGAACGGGCAGGCAGACTTGTCGGTTCCACCCTTTTCGGCAGCGACACGCTTTCCTCCTACGCCTTCGGCAACGATTTTACGGCGCTCCTCTTCCGGCGGAACCAGACCGGCTCCCGGTATAAGCTCGTCACCTACGATTCCAATTCCTCGCCTCTCGGGTCGATTTCCCTCCTGCACGAGCCGCAGGCGATGGCGGCCGAAGGACGGCTTGTCGCTTTGGCATACGAAAGCGCCGTCGATCTCTTTCCCGCGGCGCTGGGTTCCCATTCGACGACCGAACTGGATCACTACGTATCCGGAATCGCGCTTTCCAGGGAAGGCACGGTTCTGGCACTGTCCGACGGCACTCTCTATCTGAAATAACCTTTAGTCCGGCCGCCGGTTTTCCGAAAGGAGCGACTCGTTTTGATCGTTACCATCGTTCTTCTTGTCATACTCGCGCTCTTTACGGTCCTTGGACTGAAAAAGGGACTGATACGCACGGTTTTGACTCTCATCGGCAATATCGCCGCCTTTTATATCGCCCGCAAGCTGGCCGACTGGATCACTCCGATCATCGCCGGGGAAATCCCGCTTCCCGGCATCGGGACTTCACTGACTTCGGCTCTCAACCGGGCGGAGCTTGCCGAACGCTCTCTGGATACGGTGACAAGAGTCCTGACCGAGTACGGCTTCCCGCCCACGGCGGCGGCTGCCGTCGCGGAAAAGATCAATCTGGCCGACCCGCACAGTCTTGCGGTACAGGTTTCGAACACCCTGGATTTTCTGGTCGCCTACGTTCTGGTTTTCACCGTGGCTCTGATCGCGTCGATCCTGCTCCTGATCCTCCTGGCAGGCGTTCTGGAAGGACTGATGAAAATGCCCATCCTGCACATCGTCAACGTGATCGCCGGCGGCATTCTCGGCTTCGGCGCAGGCTTCGCCCTGTGCTGGATTTCGGTCCTTACCCTTTCCTTCGTCGCGCCATTGATCGACGCAGGCTTCAGCACGAGCCTGTGCTCTCTTCTGAACGCCAGTCCGCTTTACGACTTTTTCCTGCGCACCAATCCCTTCCAGCTCATTTTCTGACCGGCAATACCGCGCTTTGCCCTCTTGACGGATAAGGGCCGCAAGACTATAATATAGTATTAGGCACATCGTCTTCCGCCTCTGCCCTTATGCGGAAGACCTCAGAAACGCCCGCGGCATGCGGGCGTGGAAAGGAATCCCCCAAGAACCCTATGAACAAAGTACTCTGTTCCCGATGCCACAAGAATCTCGCCGTGATCTTCGTAACAAAAATCGAAAACGGCGTTACTTCCCAGGAGGGCCTCTGCCTGAAATGCGCCAAAGAGATGGGGCTCAAGCCCGTGCAGGATATCATCTCCCGTATGGGCATCAGCGACGAGGATCTGGAAAACATCAACAACGATATGCTGGAATCTCTGGGCGACAGCGAATCGCTGACCGATCTGATCAAATCCGGCAGCGAGGAAAACAACGCCGAGGACGGCACCCGCAATACCGCCACCTTCCCCTTCCTCGATAAGCTCTTCGGCGCTCAGAACGGCGATTATCCCGCGTCTTCCCCTTCCGCGCCGAAGCGCGACGCTCCCCAGGGCGATCCCGGCAAACCGCGCCAGCAGTCGGCTCCCCGCAAGAAATTCCTGGAGCAGTTCTGCAGCAATCTCAACCAGAAGGCTCTGGACGGCAAGATCGACAACATCGTCGGCCGTGAAACCGAGATCGAACGGGTGATCCAGATCCTGAATCGCCGTCAGAAATCCAATCCCTGTCTGATCGGCGAGCCCGGCGTCGGCAAAACCGCCATCGCCGAGGGGCTTGCCGTGCGCATCGCGAAGGGCGACGTGCCGCTCAAGCTGAAGCCCAAGGAGGTCTGGCTGCTCGATATGACCGCCGTCGTCGCCGGCACCCAGTTCCGCGGCCAGTTTGAAAGCCGGATGAAAGGTCTGATCGAAGAGATCCGGCGGCTGGGCAATATCATCCTCGTCGTGGACGAGGTCCACAATCTGGTCGGCGCGGGTGATTCCGAAGGCAGCATGAACGCCGCCAACATCCTGAAGCCCGCCCTTGCCAAGGGAGAAGTGCAGGTCATCGGCGCCACGACCTTTACCGAATACCGCAAATACATTGAAAAGGACGCCGCGCTCGAACGCCGTTTCCAGCCGGTCACGGTGGCTGAACCGTCAATCGGTGAAACGGTGGAGATCCTGAAGGGGATCCGCAAATATTATGAGGAATACCATCAGGTCGTCATCTCCGACGAGATCTGCCGCGCCGCGGTCAGCATGTCTGAGCGGTATATCACCGACCGGTATCTGCCGGACAAAGCCATCGACCTCATCGACGAGGCCTCTTCCGCGGTCAATCTCAAAAACGCCGCGCTCCCCGAGATCGATTCCATCGACCGGGAGCTGAAGCGCATCGTCTCCCGGCGCGAGGAGCTGACGCAGAATCCCGACGAGGATCATTACGAGGAGCTCGCCGAGCTGAAAAGCCGCGAGCTGCGTCTGGAAGACAAAAAGGCGGAGCTCTCCTCCGCCCGTCCCCCGGTCACCGAGAGCGACCTCGCACACGTGATCGAGCTCTGGACCAAGATCCCCGCCTCCAAAGTCCAGAAAGCCGAATCCCAGCAGATCATCGGCCTGGAATCCCGCCTGAAATCCCATATCATCGGCCAGGACGAGGCCGTGGAAGCGGTCGCCGCCTCCATCCGCCGCAGCCGCGCCGGGATCTCCTACAAGCGCAAGCCCGTTTCCTTCATCTTTGCCGGACCCACCGGCGTCGGCAAAACCGAACTGGTCAAGCAGCTTGCCATGGATCTTTTCGACACGCCGGAGGCTCTGATCCGTCTGGATATGTCGGAATTCATGGAAAAGCACTCGGTGTCCCGGATCATCGGCTCTCCCCCGGGCTACGTCGGTTACGACGAGGCGGGCCAGCTGACCGAAAAGATCCGCCGCAAGCCGTATTCGGTGGTGCTCTTCGACGAGATCGAAAAGGCGCATCCCGACGTTCTGAACATCCTTCTGCAGATCCTTGACGACGGCCGTCTGACCGACGCGCAGGGACGCGTGGTCAGCTTCGAGAACTCGATCCTGATCATGACCACCAACGCGGGAAGCTCCACCAGCGCCTCCCTCGGTTTCGGCCGCACGGTTTCCGAGCAGAACAAGGAAAAGACCATGCGCGCTCTGCAGGATTTCCTCCGTCCCGAATTCATCAACCGCGTGGACGATATCATCACCTTCCGCAGTCTGGATGAGAACGATTTCAAGGGGATCACCTCGCTGATGCTCCGCGAGCTCGCCTCGGTCCTCGCTGAGCGGGGGATCACGCTCACCTGGGACGAAAAGCTTGTGGATTATCTCTCCTCCAAGGGGTATTCGATCAAATTCGGCGCGCGCAATCTGCGCCGCCTGATCCAGAAGGAGATCGAAGACAAGGCCGCTCTCCTGATCATCGAAAACACCGACGATCCGATCACCTCTCTGGAACTCACCTCCGACGGGAATGAGGTCGTCATCCGGCGTTGACAACGGCTTTTGCCGATCAATTCATACAAAAGGAGAAAGTAGTATGCAGGACATGAATAACGTAACGATCTTCACACATCCTCTGATCCAGCACAAGATTTCCACTCTCAGATGCGTTGAAACCGGATCCAAGCTCTTCCGCGAGCTGGTGGAGGAAATCGCCATGCTGATGAGCTACGAGGTATTCCGTGATCTGCCCACAGAGGAACTGGAGATCGAGACTCCCATCTGCAAGACCGTCGCTCCCTTTATCAAAGGCAAAAAGATGGCCATCGTACCCATCCTGCGCGCGGGGCTCGGCATGGTCAACGGCATCCAGGCTCTGATCCCCTCCGCGAAGGTCGGTCATATCGGTCTCTACCGCGATCCCGAGACCCATGAGCCTCACGAATACTACTGCAAGCTTCCCGACAGCATCGATCAGCGCGAGGTCTACGTGCTCGATCCGATGCTTGCCACCGGCGGAAGCGCCGAAGCCGCCATCTCCTTCATCAAGGAACGCGGGTGCACCAACATCAAATTCCTCTGCATCATCGCGGCTCCCACCGGCATCGAGCGTCTGCACAGCGCGCATCCCGACGTCCATATCTACTGCGGCCACGTGGACGAGGGCCTGAACGAGCATTGCTACATCGTGCCCGGTCTCGGCGACGCCGGCGACCGCATCTTCGGCACCAAATAAACAGCGAACCAGAAAAGCCTCCGGAGTCTTTGCTCCGGGGGCTTTTTGCACGTTCGGCGCTCAGCTTTGCGCCTTATCCCGCGCCGTTTTGGGGAAAAGAAGCATGCCGAAAAACATCACGGCCGGGAATACCGCCGCGCAGAGGATCCCGGCCTTCAGGCCGAATTGATCGGCGCTCATACCGAATCGTTCCGCAAGGCCGGAAGAAAGCGCAAGATCGGAGATCCTGCCGGCAAGTGCCGGTCCCGCGCTGCATCCCACGTCCCCCGCCACGGCCAGGATCCCGAACATGGCGGTCCCGCCCGCCAGGCGCGCGCTGGAAAGATCCAGCATGCCGGGCCACATGGCGCTGACCGTGAAGCCCGTGAGCGCCACGGCCGCAAGAGAAAGGAACGGCACCGGGACGAATACCGCCGTCAGATAACAGACGAAGGTCCCGAGGCTCAGAAGCAAAAGGCATTTTCTCATATCGATCCGTTCGCCCCGCATGCCGAACCAGGTGCGCCCGATCGCCATAAAGAAGGCGAAAAGGCACGGGCCGAGCACGTCGCCGAGGGTTTTGTCCACGCCGAGTCCTGCTTCCGCGAACATGGACGCCCACTGGCTGATCACCATCTCCGAGGAACCGGCGGCGATCATCATCAGGATCGCCAGATAAAAGACCTTATGGCTGAACAGTCTTTTCATTTCGCCGAAATCGGTCTTGTTTTCCGGCTCCCGGATCGGGACCCTGAGAAAGCTGAAAAAGTTCAAAAGCGGAACTCCTGCCCAGACGATCGGGATCCAGTACCAGTGACCGTATCCGAAGAAACGGATCACAAGGGTCGTCAGAAGCACCACCAGCATCTGTCCCCAGGAATAGAAGGCGTGAAGGAGGATCATGGCTCCGCCGCTTTTCGCCTCCGCAGGGACGTTATCCACCACGGGACTGACGATCACTTCGATCAGACCGCTTCCCACGGCGTAAAGCACGGTCGCGGCGATCAGAGCCGGATACGGCGGGAAAAACTGCGGAAGAAGACCGAGAGAAACCAGACCGGCGAAAGACACCGCATGCGCGGCGAGAAGCGACGGCCGGTATCCGAGCTTATCCACAAAAAGGGTCGCAAACAGATCCACCAGGATCTGCGAAAAGAAATTGACGGCGGTCAGCCCCGCGATCTCACTGAAGGTCAGGCCGTATTCTTCGCGGAAAAACACGAAAAACAGCGGCGCCAGATTGACGATGATCGCCTGGGTGACGTATCCCCGGTAGCAGGCGTGGAGAGTTTTCCTGAAAGGATGCATATGAAGGTTACCTTTCATCGGGTTTTGATCGAAAAGCGCGCCGGGCAGAATCCGGCGCGCCGATTCTTATGTGCAGCGCGGCGATTATTTGCGCAGATACGCCGCCTCCGACGTGTTCGCCATGTGCTTGAGAAGCACGAGAGGCTGGGTACGGGAGAGGTTCTTCACCGTGACGCCTTCTTTCGCCGCGGAAGCCGTGACGAAATACTCGTCGCGGGTCAGCTGTCCGAACCGGATCAGGGTCGGCGATTCCAGATCGTGCACGCCTATCCTGCCGAAGCCTTCGACGCAGATCGTTCCGTAAGCGCCGGGATCGCGCACCGTGGCTTCTCCGCCCGGCAGGACGGTCAGGCGCTTGGCGCCGGCCACGTCGCTCTTGTAGCAGATCCATTCTTCATACCAGCCCTCTTCTTCGCTTCCCGCGACCCTGACCGGTTCCATAAAGCGGTGCGCAAAGAAGGCGGGATCCACATTCGCCTCCCAGTCGATCACGTCAAGGAGATATTCGTAATCGCCGAGCTTCTCCTTCGGCGTATTGGCCCAGAGAAGCTCTTCTCCCACCGTGTGATCGCCGAGCAGGACCGACTGGTACATGGCGTAAACGTCGCTGGCAAACTGCGGCTCGTAAGTGCAGAGGCTTCCGGGCGCGTGCAGGATCCCTGCCGGGACGTCCCAGCCGGTGTCCACACGCAGCTTGTACCCCTGTGAATACGCCAGGATCTCGTTGTCTCCCTTCGGGAAATCCTTCAGGATCTCCAGCATTTTTTCCTTCGGCGTGCCGGGAGTGACGCCGAAGAAGGTGAAGGCGTACTCGCCCGGGTAATTGTTGTACTGCGCCGGGAAGAAGTACATTTCCGGCTTGCCCGAAAGACCGACGAGGGACGCGTGCCCGTCGCGGTGATGGATATGATGCGGAAGAGGCCCGAGGTTGTCGAAAAACTTGGAATACATCGGCCAGCGATGATACTTTTCCCAGATATCCTCTCCGACCGCCTCGCCCTTATAAAGCTCCACCAGATCGGTCAGAAGCGCCTTTTTCCCGTCGTCGGTCACCACGAAGGAGAGTCCTTCGTTTTCCGGCGTATCCGGGCCGTTGTCGGCCGGCGTCGTGGAGGAAAACCAGCGTTCGTCGATGCCGCCTCTCTTCAGTCCGAGGGCGTAATAGTCGTTCGGATGCAGTCTGATGCGCCGTCCGGGACGGCAGAAGGAGCGGGGCACCCAGTTCGGCGCCAAACGCACGATCCCCTTTCCTTCCTCCATGGCCTGCCTGAGAATATCATAACTCATCATTTCGTCCGCCTTTCCTTTGTTTTCCCGTTTATTGTAGCATCCTCTCCCGGCGTTTGTCAATCGCCGATCCTTCTCAGGATATGCGGGCAGCCGCCGCTCGGTTCGCCCCCGGCAGAAAAGCGGAAGAAGCCTTTTCCCGCTTCTTCCGCTTTTCCGCATGGACTATTTGATTTCCCAGACGACCGTGACGGCGTCGCTCGCCTTGATATCGTCCGGTTCGACGTCCATATCAAAGGCTCCGGCGTCAAGCTTTACAAGCTTTTCCATATCTCCCGTTTCGATCGAGCGGTTCACGGGTGAGATCTCAAGATCGATCCGGCTCCGGGAATACTCGACGGTCTGAATATCCCCAAGCGCGAGATCCGCGGCCTTCGCAAGCGCTTCAGCCTTTGCCCGGGCGTCGGCGACCGCCTTGATCAGCAATTCGTTTTTCACGGCTTCCGGGTCCTTTACGGTATAGCTGATGCGGAATTCCGGCTTCGCCGGACAGCGGGCAAGCGCGTAAAGGATCTTTCCGAGCCTTTCACGGTCCGAATCAAATTCCACTTTCATCTCATGCCGCCAGGTATATCCCGCGAGACGGTCCTTATAGACGCCGTGATCCCTGTAACTCTCGTACGCGGTATCGACGGAAAAACCGAGCGTTTTCAGATCGGATCCTTCAAAGCCAAAGCCGGATAGCAGTTTTCTGAGAAGCCCGGTGTCCTCGGACGATTTTTTGAGCGCTTCCCCGTATTCCGGCAGGACGCCGGTCAGTGTGATCGTGATCCTCGTCGTGTCGGGACGCACTTTCGCGTTCCCCTTTCCCGTGATGCGCAGCGTTTTCAAAGGGTGCTCCTTTCCCGGTTTTCGTATTTTCTTTTCAGCTCTTCGTTGCGTTCCCGGTTTTCTCCGTCCTCCGGATCAAAGAAATCCGTTCGGCAGGAGAAGCAGTGATACTGCGGATCGAAGGGAGAGACAAGGCAGCCGCCCAGAACGATCCTGTGATCCCTGAGTTTCCGTTTCAGCTCCTCGTCAAACAGCGGCAGTCCGTAAAGGATCGGCGCGGTTTCCTTCCCGCCGCAAATCGGACAGTTCACCGGATCGACCTCCTCTTTTGTCTGTGATGCAGGCATACCGCGCCGCCGGCCGGAAAGCGGTATTTCCGCGTCTTTTCAGCGCTTCATCTTCTCGGTCAGATCGTGAAGGCTTTTCTCGTACTGTTTCCTGGTCAGCGCGCCGTTCCGGAGGAAGGTCTCCAGAAGCGCTTTCTGTCTTTCATAGAGGACCCGGTTCTTTTCCTCATAGGAGAGCTTTTCCCAGGAAGAGGTTTCTGTCTGTTCCATCGGGACCGTCAGCCCTCTTTCTCACAAAGCTTCGCCGCGAGTTCTTCGAAGGCCCTCTGAGCCTCCGGCGACGCGAAGGTGAATTCCTGGCATACGCCGCGGTCCTTCTTCCAGTAGAGATAGGTCCACGGGCCGGATCTGCCGGATTCGACCGATTCGCTCCGGTTATTCACAGTCCCGTCCTTCAGGCACTCAAAAAACGAGTTCCATTCCTCTTCGGTAAGAGCGACCGTGCCGACCGACACGGCGTCCTCTTCGGTCGCCGGTCCGTAGTCGCCCGGCCGTTCCCTTCTTTCGTGGAAGAAGCGGTATTCTCCGTCCTCCAGGAAAAACCGGTATCTCTGATACGTCGCGTTGAAATTGATGTTCTCATAGGTATAGTAGAAATCCGTGACGTCTCCGATCCTGACGTCTTTTCCCACGATTCTTTCCCCTTTGCATCCCGCGAAAACCAATCCTATCAGCATGCATATCGCGAAGGGCAGCAGCTTTTTCATCTTTTCTTCTCCTTCCGGCATATTGATCGGCTCTGCGCCGTCCCGCTTCGGGAAGGCGCGGTCCTATCTTTCCTCGATGCGGACGCGGATCACGTCCCCGTCCTTCTTCCCGAGCGCTTTGCGGATCGATTTCAGGACGCCGATCACATAAGCCGTCGATCCGTCCCGGTTCAAAAGCCCCATATTCACGACGCTTCCGTCATAGGGGAGCCCTTCAAACTCCGCATGGACCTTCACGCGTCCTTTCCCGAACTCCCGCCGGATATCCCACGGGAAAACCACGTACGCGCCGCCGCTTTCCGGATCCTCATGCAGGATCGCTTCGAATTCATAGCTTTTCATTTTCCTCATCCGGGCCGGCCGGTTTTCACCGGACCGTCGAGCCATTCCTCTTTGGTGATGCGGTTGGCATGACCTTTTCGCTTTTCGCCCATCTGCGGGACGTCCACCTCGTCGTTCGATCCCTGGTAGCGGAAGCCGATCTTTTCCTGTGCTCTTTTTGATTTTTCGTTCCCGTCGTAGTATCCGCACCATACCCGCGCCAGCCGAAGGTCGCAAAAAGCGTGACGCAGCATTTCCTTCGCCGCCTCCGGTATCAGACCGCGGCCCCAGTACGGAACGCCTATCCAGAAGCCGAGCTCCGCCTCGTCTTCGCCTTTGGCAAGATCGCTGTGAAAATGAAGCCCGATGCTGCCGACCGGCAGGCCGGTTTCCCTGAGCACGACGGCGTAGGTTTCCGGCGCGGACAGTACGTCGCGGATCACGCGCCGGCTCGTTTCCACGCTGTCGTGAACCGGCCAGCCCGCCGCCGGTCCGACGCGCGGGTCGGAGGCGTAACGGAAGCATTCTTCGGCGTCGCTTTCCCGCCACGGCCGCAGGATCAGCCTTTCGGTCTCCATGATCATAAAAGGTCCCCCTTTTTCATTCATCACTCTCCGGAACGGCGCGCCGTCACACCGGCGCGTACCGCACGAAGGCCGCGGTGTTTCCCGCAAGCCGGATCACGCCGTCCTTCGCCTCCGCCGGTTCATAGGTCCTTTCCTCGTCTACGACCAATACTTCTTCCCTCATGCCGGGAATGCCTATCCGGAAATCCGCCGGCTCCGGCGGCGCTTCGTTATAGAGCCCATCGTCGTTGAAATACGAAATCAGGAGCCCGATCTCTCCCCTGTCGTTTTTCGCGGCAGTCAGATACAGGTCCGGGCAGTCGCTTTCCGCACGGATCGCGGTCCCCAGCTTTTTCAGCTCGTTCCAGGAAACGAGCGCATAGTAGCCGGGCTTCTTTGCGGGCTTTCGCGCATCTGCGGCGTTTTCGGTCATATTGACTCCGAACACGCCGTTCCAGGTGATCGTCATGAGATAAACCATCTGCACGTCGTAATAAAGCGCCTTCGAAACCGGAGAGGCCTGCGCCTCCGACATGACCGCCGCCATAAAGGCGCACTCGAAGGCTTTGTCGTGAAGCCGGTAGCTCTTCAGAACGCCCTCCTGAAAACTGACGATATAATTCCATTCGTCGTAGATGCTTTCCACGTCGCCGAAACCGTACTTTTTCAGGATCGCGTCGGCTCTTTCCGCCAGCTCCCGTACCCTGCGGGGATCGTGCAGGTATCCGTGCCAGGAATAGAAATCCAAAGGCAGGTTCTCATCCCGCACCATTTGAAGGAACCTCTCCTGCAGGTCGCCGTCCGGGGTGACGAACGCGCATCCGCCCAGCTTGACGTCCGGGTGTCTGCGCTTGATCTCCGGCGCCGCTTCCCGGTAAAACGTGAGGAATTCCTCCGCGGTCCCCGTCCAGCACTGCGGGATCTCCGGCTCGTTCCAGAACTCCCAGTATTCGATCCCCATATGGAATCCGTCCGCCCATCCTTCGTTGTAATGGGCGATGATATGGGAGCAGATCCTTCCCCATTTGGCATAATCCAAAGGCGGCTTCACGTAAAGCTTGATCGGCTGATGCTCGATGGTGGTCCCCAGCCGGTAAAAGGGCTTTGCGCCGGAGGCGAGGATCCCCTTCATGTACTCGTCGGTAAAGGTGAAGTTGTAGCTTTCGGGATCGTTTTCATCCCGCATGAAATCGCGGAAAATACAGTGAACGTCCACGAACTCCCCCATGCCGAAGGGGTATTCGATGTCGTGGGTACGGCAGAACGGGATCCCGGCGTTCCGGAATTCCTCCGTCGCGTCAAAGGTAAACTGGCCGGATACGGGGCCTCCGCCGACGCCGTGCATGTCACGGATCGGGCCGAGCGTCTCTTCCGGATAGATCTTTACGTGATACATAGTCTGTTCGCTCCTCATTCGACGGGCCCGGGAATCAGAAAAACCCCCCGTTGTATTTCTTCTGTACGCGCGCGATCCAGATCAGCGAAGCGACGATCCCCGCGGCAAGGATCATCAAAGAGACGAGGATCACGGGGCCCTTTTCTCCGATGAGATTGATCAGCCCGCTCAGGAAAAGCGCCGCGGCGAGGAGAAAGAGGCCTTTGGCGAATTCCCTGCCGTAGGCCGGAAGGTCCTCCTCCTTCACGCGGGTCTGATGATAGTCGTGAATCAGTTTCGTGTTTCCCCGGTATACCGCGATCCCAATGGCGAGGATGACGGCCCCGGCCAAAGCGGTGGTCACCGCGTACAGGATCATCTGCTTCCCTCCGTTTCCGTCCGAAGCTCCGGCGCCGCGTCACCGGACCGAAAAGACCGTGTTGGATAACGCCAGATTGTCCACGTGCCGGAAACAGGGCGAAAGCGTTTCGTCGCGGTCACAGTACGGTCCTTTCTCGCTTTGCGGGATGTCTCCGCGGGCGATCTGCGTAAAATGGCAGTCTGCCATGTAGACGTTCTTCACGTGACAGTCCCCGCGTCCCATCACGGCGGGCATATGGACCGAAAAGCTGTGTATGCCGCTGAAATAAAGGTTGCGGATCCCTTCGCACAGATTCCGTTCGCCGATCCGGATGAAGATCGGCTCGTAATAGACGCGGTCCATCATGATATCCGAGAAGTTCAGATTCTCGATCAGCGTATGCTCGTCTCCCTGATCGCTGCCGCGGCCTGTTTCCGGCGTGTCAGGCAGACGGATATCGATCCCGCAGGTGGAATCGGTGATGTTCAGGTTGGAGAAGGTGCAGTTGCGGATCACCCCGTCGTTATACCACCCGATGCGGATCCCGCCGGAGTGGCTGGTGATGTTGCAGTTCGAGACCGCGATCTTTTCACACGCGGCATGCCGGAAGAGAGGCAGAGAATAGGCTCTCGCCACGATCCCGTCGTCCCCGCAGGTGATATTGCAGTCGGAGACCGTGACGTTCCGGCTGCAGTTGATGTGAATGCCGTCGTTGTTCGGGAAATCGACCGACGCGAGGATCTGCGCCCGATGGAAGTGGACGTTCTCGCAGTCGCAGATCCAGTAGCTCCATCCGGCCGGCTGATTGCGCATGGTCACGTCCTCCACCAGCACGTTGCGGCAGCCGATGAAAAACGCCACCCTTCCGGGGGACAGGCTGACCTGATCCGGCGACAGCGGGAAGGGCACGTAGTCGTAGTGCACCATGCCGTCCCCGCCGGGCTCCACGGGATGGCTCTTGCGGCGGAACGGCCACAGGGATTTCTTCGTCTCTTCCGCCGGGAGAGGTTCCATGTAGGCGTCTCCCTGACAGTCGATGGCGCCGCGTCCGGTGACGGCGACGTCCTCGCATCCTTCCGCGTAGATCATGCAGCGTTTGTTGAAACGGGGCGCGTATTCCGTACGCCAGAAATCCGTTTCGAGATCCGGGAAATCGGCGGGATCGGTCGATCCCAAAAGCACCGCATCTCTTTCAATGCGCAGTTCCACGCCGCTTCTGAGCCGGATCGTACCGGTCAGGAAACGGCCCTCGGTCAGGATCACCCGTCCCCCGCCGTGCGCGCCGCAGTCGTCGACGGCAGCCTGAACGGCGGCCGTATCCTTCGCCACGCCGTCGCCGACGGCGCCGTAATCCTTGACAAAGCAGTTCTTCATGGAAAGCCCTCCTTTTTCATGGCAGCGGTTCGCGGCTCTCTGCTATCTTATTATGACGCGGGAAATCGTTCCTGTCAACGCTCGATCGGGTCCTCTTTCAGAGACAGTTGGTAAAAACCAGCGCGGCAAACGCCATACCGATGCCGATCAGACAGCGCGGCGTGATCTTTTCCCCGAAGCACACCGCCGACATGATCATGGACAGGATCAGCGCGCCGCCCTGCATCAATGGGTACAGAAGGGCGGAAGAAAGGTATCCGGCGGCCAGCGTAGAAAACAGGGAGTTAAGAAAGATGCAGAAGGACATGACGATCACGTATACGGCGAGCTTTCCCTTTCCGCCGGCTTTCTCTCCGCCGCTTTCCCCGTGCCTCTTCGTGGCGCGGAACCCGGCGTAAGTGAGAAGCAGCACCGCCGCAGACGCGGCGTAGGTGTAAAAATTAAAAACCGAAACGTCGGCCGCCGACCGGTATTGGAACCATTTCTGCGCGAAGGAAATCAGGCCGTAGGAAAAACCGCAGGCAATCAGCAAAAGAAGAGACGCGGGAGTCAGCTTTGCCTTTCCGATGTCGCGGTTATAGGTACACAGGACGTACGCCGCCGCGATCAGCAGAACGATTCCCACGATATGATTCCACCGGATCTCCTCCCCGAAAAAGATCCGGCTGCCGACGATGGGTACGACGACGCCGATCGTCGGGAACACGTCCACCATCATATAGGCTCCCGTGCGCACGGCAAGGAGCCATGCGATCACGAAGAACGACGTCGCGGCGCCGGATACGGCCGCGATCAGGAGCGTCGTCCCGTCCGCGGCAAAGGAGGAGAATCCCTTCGTCCCGATCACGACGAATACCATGCCGATCGGAATGCAGATCAGCATCCTGACCAAATTGAAGCCGACGGCGGCGGGAACGCCGCCGATCTGCCCGCTCGTCCTTTTCCCGCAGTATCCTTTCGTTATCCCGAAGAAAAGCGCGAGCGCAACGTATAAAAATCCCATATCGAACCCTCTGCCTTTCGGATCAGGCGTTATCCCGGCGGCGGGCGCCGGACGACCGGTCCGGTTTTCCCCCGTCCGGAACGAAACTCTTTCCTACTATAGTCTCATTCCGTCTTTCTGTCAAGACGTTCTTCCCCGTTCACGGCGTTTTGCGCCGCAGTCCGCTTGACAAACGGTCTCTTTCCTGATAGAATACCCCCATAAGCAGTTGGGATGCCGAGCTTTGCCGGCGTCCCTTTTTTCTTCGGAGGATCCACGCGCTCCGTCTGTAAAGCGGCGGCGAGGCGCAGGGCTCTCCTTCCGCGCACATAAGCTGCGCGCCGGTCCCGGCGGGACCTCGTTCGGGCACGGAGAAGCAGCGGAAAGGGAAAAGCATATGAAACTACTCCTGAGGCTCTCACGCGAAGCGATCCGGTACAAGCATCTCTATATCATCGCGATCCTTTCGACCTTCTGTCTGACCCTGATCAACCTGATCGCTCCGCGGGTCCTTTCCCGCATGACCGGCATCGTTTCGGGCGGGGTCGATCGGGACGCCCTGCAGGATATCGGCGTCCTGACCCTCATCCTTGTCGGCATTTATCTTCTCCGGATCCTGTTCCGCTTCCTGAGCAATTATCTGGCGCACAAAGCGGCCTGGTATCTTGTCGGCGATCTCCGCACCAAAACCTACGACAAGATAGAGCGGATGCATCTCGGATACTTTCACGACAAGCAGACCGGCGATCTGATGAGCCGCGTGGTCAACGACACCCGCGATTTTGAGCTTCTTTACGCGCATATGATCCCGGAAACGATCACCAACCTCGTCACCTTCGGCGGCGCTCTGGCGATCCTTCTCACGATCAACTGGAAGCTCGCGCTCGTCACCTGCGCGCCGATCCCGCTGATCATTCTCTCCGGCGCCGTGTTTTCTAAAAAAGTCCGTCCGTTCTTCCGGATTTCCCAGAAGAAAATGGGCGAACTGAACGGCAAGCTGCAGGACAATCTTTCGGGCATTCACGAGATCCAGTCCTTCGGGCGGGAGGAATACGAAACCGGCCGCGTCAACGAGCGCAATTTCGAACACGTGACGGCGATGCTCAAAGCGCTGAAAATCAGCGCGGTATTCCATCCGGCGGTCGAATTCATCTCTTCCCTCGGGACCATCCTGGTCGTCGGGTTCGGCGGTTATCTGGCCTTTGCGGAGGGGCTTGAAGTGGAGGTCGTCGTCGCCTTCCTCCTGTATCTCGGCCTGTTCTACGCTCCCGTCGCAAGCCTTGCGAACCTTCTGGAAAGCATGCAGCAGTCACTTGCCGGCGCGGAGCGCGTGATCCAGATCCTCGACGCTCCGATCGAGATCCGGGACAGACCCGGCGCCGTCGAGCTTCGGGACGTGAAGGGGGAAATCGCTTTCGATCACGTCAGCTTCTCCTATGATGAAAGCATTCCCGTTCTGAAGGATATTTCCTTCCGGTGCGAACCGGGCAAAATGCTGGCGCTGGTCGGTCCTACGGGCGTCGGCAAAACGACCGTCACCCAGTTGATTTCCCGGTTCTACGAACCGCAGAGCGGCAAGATCCTGATCGACGGGCAGGATATTGCAGGCGTCACGCTCGAAAGCCTACGGCGGGTGATCTCCCCCGTTCTGCAGGACACCTTCCTTTTCAACGGCACGATTGCGGAAAACATCGGGTATGCGGCGGCCGACACCTCCATGGAAGAGATCGAAGAAGCCGCCAGAGCCGCCAACATCCACGACGATATCATGGCGATGCCGGACGGGTATGATACCGAGGTCGGAGAACGCGGTCTGCGCCTGAGCGGCGGTCAGAAGCAGCGGGTGGCGATCGCCCGCGCGATCCTGCGCCGTTCCCCGATCATCATCCTGGACGAAGCGACCGCTTCGGTGGACGTGGAGACCGAAAGGCAGATCCAGAAAGCGATCGCGGGGATCGCCGGGAGCCGCACGATCGTCGCCATCGCGCACCGTCTTTCCACCATCCGGAACGCCGATCAGATCCTGGTCATCGAAGAAGGGCGCGTGACCGAATGCGGCACCCATGACGAGCTTCTTGCCCTGAACGGCAGTTATGCCCGGATGCACAGGATCCAGTCCACCTCCATCGGCGGCGTCGCCTGACGCCGCCGGCTGTTTCCGGCGTTTTTCCTCCCCCTGCGCCGTTTCACCGGAATGAAGAACCGCGAAAAGCGGACGGAGCCGCGCTCCGTCCGCTTTTCTTTCACCGTGCAAAGCTCTGTTCGCGCCGCGGCATTCACTTCCCGGCGCGCCGCTGCATCGACGCCAGAAACTCTTTGGGGGACTCTTTATACGTGCCGTTCATGAGTTTTTTTCGGATGATCTTCGTCCGGATCCATTCCTGCAAACTGTCAAACGCCAGAATCCCGACCACGGATGCCGCTCCCATGACGGCGTATTCCAGAGCGGAGATTTCCGTCATCATCGCAAGGACATAGAAAACAAGACCGACCAAAAAAAGCGCCCCGGCCCTGCGGGCCGTCTTTCCGCTTTTCTCCGTCTCTTTTTCCAGAATCCAGAGCGAGACGGAAAGCGCCTCCTTCTCCGACATTCCCTGAATATCCAGCCGGAGGATCTCCTCGTCGGTCACAGCACGCTCTCCTTTCTCTTCCGGAACGGCCGCCGCGCTTTCGCCGTCGCATTTCCCGTCCCGTCGCCCTTTCTTTCTCCGGCGTCCCGTCCGTTCACCGTCCGAACCAGTCGGCGATCTTCTTCAGGTTGGCCGTCTGTTCTTCGCTCAGATCACGGTCCCGGCCGAATCCCGCAGCGCAGAAGGCAATATACTCGTCATCCGCCGCGCGCCGCTCTTCTCCGAATACACGGATGAAATTGTCGTGGCAGATCTTATCCAGCACCTCGCCGCAGAAGCCGAACGCGTTTTTCATTTCCACGTTCTGCCACCGGTTCAGGAACGGTCCTTTCTTTTCCAGAAAGCTCCGCGTCAGATTGACCGCGTGCGCATATCGTTCCTCCATGGAGGAATCGCCCCGCCGCCAGTTATAGATATCCGAACCGAACAGGATCCGGTCCGCGTACCGGCGGAAGAATCCGCACCAGTCGTCGATCCTTTCGCTGAAATTGAAATACATTTCCGAGCCCGGCGTCAGGTCAAAGCACACGCCGTCCCATTCGTTCATGATCCATTCCGCATAGGAAAGATCGTCGGAGACAAAGAAGAAATGAGCAAGCACAAGCTTCAACTTCGGGAATTTCCTGAGGACTCCCTCCACTTCCCGATGTCCGTCCCGGAACGGAACGAAGCTATCGTCGTAAAGCCATCCGCGCTCCAGAGCCCACCGCGGGATGCGGTCTGCATCCCAGAACTCTCTGGGGTCCCCGACATGCATGACGACGGGCAGACCTTTTTCTTCGGCAAATCCGTAAAACCGGTCGAAGACTCTGTCGTCCAGCGGCTTTTCCAGCCTTTTTCTGTAATCGGGCTTTCCTTCCAGCATCTTGAACCCGTCGCAGCCCATCCGGAAGAGCGACTCCGCCTGCGCCAGATAGGATTCCGCCGTATCGGATCCGTCAAAGCGATGCAGAAGCCCGAGGCCGGCGTATACGCCGTCCAGCTTCGATTTGCAGTAAAGGGTCGTGAAATTGTTTATGACGTCGTACGACGGCAGCGATTCCAGGACGATCCTTTCGTCATGGAAATACTCCATAACGCTCCGGATGACCTCGACCGTTTCGTCGACGGGCATCTGTACGTGCGGATGGATATGCATATCGCATATAGGTTTCCCGCGATACCGATTCAATTCGTCGTTCCTCACAGCGCTTCCCTCCGCAAACAGGTTTTACCTTCGCATCATAACATAACGGCCGCGGTATTTCAAGATTCCGCGCGGCGGGCGTTTCTCCGCGGGCGGGTCGCCGATCAAAAACGGACGGAGCCTGTGAATCTCCGTCCGTTTTCCGGTTCGTTATCCGCGCACCTTCATCGCATGCGTTTCTCCCGCTGTGCGGTCCTCCCGGGCCGCAGAGGCGTCACGCCTTCGGCGCGCTGTCCTTTTCGCGGATCGCGACGCGGCGGACCTTTCCGCTGGTGGTTTTGGGAAGCTCGTCCACGAATTCCACGATCCGCGGGTATTTGTACGGCGCGGTGGTGCGCTTCACGTGGTTCTGCAGTTCCTTTCTGATCCGTTCGTAATAGGCAGTTTTCTTTTCCTCCGAAAGGGCGGGATCGGGGCGATACCCTTTGGCGAGCACCACCGTCGCCTTGACGATCTGTCCCCTTTCGGGATCGGGCACCGCGGTGATGGCCGTTTCCAGGACCGCAGGGTGCTCCATCAAGGCGCTTTCCACCTCAAAGGGGCCGATGCGGTAGCCGGAGCTCTTGATCACATCGTCGGCGCGGCCGACAAAATGGATGTATCCTTCCTCGTCGCTCCAGGCCATGTCGCCGGTGTGATACCAGCCGCCCGCCTGTGCTTTGGCGGTTTTTTCCTCGTCTTTGTAGTAACACTGTACGAGGCCCGCGGGGATGCCGTCCGCGATATTGATGCAGATCTCCCCTTCTTCGCCCACTTCGCAGCGCGCGCCTTCCGCGTTGATCAGATCGACGTCGAAATGGGGCGAAAACTTCCCGGTGGAGCCCGGCTTCGGCCGGATCCACGGCCAGGTGGCGATCAGGACCGGCGTTTCGGTCTGGCCGAAGCCTTCCCGGAGCTCAAGTCCCGTCAATTCCTTCCACCGGTTGAATACCTCGGCGTTCAGCGGCTCGCCCGCAATGGTGCAGTAGCGCAGGGACGACAGATCGTAATCCGCCACGTTCTCCTTGATCAGGAAGCGGAAAATGGTTGGCGGAGCGCAGAATACCGTGACCCGGTACTTTTCGATGATCCTCAGAAGATCGGTCGGGATGAAGCGCGTCCCGTAATCGTATACGAACACCTCCGCCTCCGAGATCCACTGTCCGTACAGCTTTCCCCAGGACGTTTTGGCCCAGCCGGTATCGGCCGAGGTGAAATGCAGGTCGTTTTCATTCAGGGTCTGCCAGAATTTCGCAGTCAGGATGTGGCCGAGCGGGTACGCGTAGTTATGAAGCGCCATCTTGGGATACCCCGACGTGCCCGACGTGAAATAGCAGAGCATGGGATCGGAATTCCGGTTGGGGATCCGGGTCCATTCGTCGCCGAAGCGCTCCATTTCCCGGTCAAAATTCAGGAAGCCTTCTCTCTCCCCGTCGATCACGAAGCGCGCGGCAAGCCGGTGCCCGGTCTCTTCCTCCGCGGTGAGAATGCAGGAAAGAAGCCTTTCATCCGACACGGCGAAAATCGCCTTGACGTCTGCTCTTACGAAGCGGTAAGCGAAATCCTTCACCGTGGACATGTGCGTCACCGGCACCAGAACGGCGCCGAGCTTGTGGCAGGCGACGGCCACGATCCAGAATTCGTACCGGGAGCGAAGCGTCGCGACGACGAAATCCCCCTTTCGGATCCCGTGTCCCGCCATCATGTTCGCGCAGCGATTGGAAAGCGAGCGCATTTCACCGAAGGTGATCTCCCTTTCCCTGCCGCGGTCGTCGCACCAGAGAAGACATCCCTTGTCCGGTCTTTCCTCCGCCAGGACGTCCATCACGTCGTGGGCGAAATTGAAGCCTTCGGGGACGCGGATGCGGAAGTTCTTTTTGAAATCCTCGTACGAGGAGAATTCGGTTTGACAGAAGCGGTCGATCAACAAAGCTGTGGTCCCTCTTTTCCGGAAATCAGATGACGATCACAAGGATCCTGGCGCGCTCGCCCACGGCCGACATGGCGTGGGGATGCTCCGAATTGAAGTAGAGGGAATCTCCCTCGTTGATGACGATTTCGTGATCGTCGATATAGAAGACAAAGCTTCCTTCCACACAGTAGTGGAATTCCTGGCCGTGATGGGAATTGGGATGAAGGTCCTTCTTTTCCTTGTGATCCACCGTCACCAAGAGCGGTTCCACCTTGCGATTGGCGAAATCGTAGGCCAGGTTCTTGTAGTTGTAGTCCTTGGTGCGCTCCACGCTGATCCCGCGGTTTTTCCTGACGACCGAGTAGACCGTCAGTTTCGCGGCTTCGCCGGTCAGGAGCTCGGTCACGCCGATCCTGTAATACTCGGCGATCTCGCAGAGAACGCTGATGGGAATATCCACCGTGCCGGTTTCGATCCTTTCGTATTCCTCCCGGCTGATGGTCAGCTGTTCCGAAAGCTCTTCGGTCGTGACGTCGGAGAGATCGCGGATCTCCTTCAGGCGCCTTGCGATTTCCCGGATATTCTCGTTCATATCAAACGTTCTCCTTTCTTTCTCCCGCGGAGCGCTTCTTCCTGCCGGCAAGAGTCTTGACTTCCTCTTCCGTGAGAAAGCGCCAGGAACCGGTCCTGATTCCGGCAACGCTGATACCGCCGATGGAGACGCGCACGAGTCTTCTGACCTTCAGTCCGCAGGCCTCGCACATGCGGCGTATCTCCCGGTTGTGCCCTTCGGCGATCGTGACGAGGATCCTGGCGCCGTCGTCAAACTGATCTCTGATCACGGCGCGGGCGGGAGACGCATGATACGCAAGCGTCCCGTCCTCCTCAAAGATGTCCATTCCCTTCGACATTTCACGAACGGCGGCCTTTGCGTCGCCCGTGACGGTGACCAGGTAGCTCTTTTCGACTCCGTGCGACGGATGTGACACGACGTTGGCCCATTCGCCGTCGTTGGTCAGAAGCAGCAGGCCTTCGGAATCCATATCCAGCCTTCCCACCGGGAAGAGCCGCGCCCGGATCCCGGGGACCAGCTCCGTTACGTTCTTTCTCCCTTTTTCGTCCGAGAGCGTGGTCACGTATCCGCGGGGCTTGTTGAGCGCCACGTAGGTCTTCTTCGGACGGTTCTCCAGCCGTTTTCCCCCGATTTCGATCTTGTCACGATCCGGATCGGCCGAAGAACCGAGCTCCGCAGTCCTTCCGTTGACGCGCACCTTTCCTTCGGCGATCAGCGACTCCGCCGCCCGGCGGGAGACGCCGTGGGCCGCCGCAATGATTTTCTGCAGTCTTTCTTTCATGATTTCGTCTCCGTATCGTATGCCTGCCGTACGTCAGATCGTCTCGGAGGCAAGAAGCTCCCGGATCTGCCAGTCCTTGAGTTTCGCGACCTTTTCATAGATGGATACGTAGTTTTCATGGCGGACGCGATCGATCGCGCCTTCTTCCACCGCACGGATCACGGCGCAGTCTTCTTCCCGGGTATGGGCGCAGTCGTCGTAGCGGCATCCCTGCAGGTAAGGCCGGAATTCGGCAAAGCAGGAAGCGATCCTCTTTTTGTCATAGAGCATCATCTGCACCGGATCCACATGGGAAAACCCGGGGGTATCCACCACGTACCCGCCCTTTTTGTCGGAGAAGAGCTCCACGTGACGGGTGGTATGTCTGCCTCTTCCGATGCGTTCGCTGATACGGGAGGTCTTGACGTGAAATTCCGGCAGCGCCAGATTCAGAAGGCTGGATTTTCCGACGCCGGAGGATCCGGCGAACACCGTGATCCCCTCTCCCACGCTCTTCCGGAACTCTTCGATCCCCTCTCCGGTTTTCGTGCTGGTCAGAAAGACGTCGTATCCCGCTCTGCGGTATACCGCGGCAAGCGCTTCTCCCGGGACGGCATCGATCTTGTTGACGACGACGGCAGGCGTGATGCCGTTGTACTCGGCCGCGGCGATCAGCGTATCCAGAGCCAGCCGGTCTGTCACCGGCGGCGCCATCGAAGCGATCACGCACAGCCGCGAGACGTTTGCGACAGGCGGACGGATCAGATAATTCTTCCGGTCCAGAATGCTCTCAATAAGATGCTCGTCACCCTCTGCTCTGCGGAAGGTGACGAGATCCCCCGCAAGAGGGAAACGTCCGTCAAGCCGGAATTTCCCCCTTGCGCGGCAAATATACTGTTTCCCGTCGTCCGCCATGACCGTCATGCGGTCTCCCGTGGAGCGGACGATCCTGCCCCGATTCATCATTATTTGAATTCTTCCACGTAGGTCGTAAACAGTTCTCCGTTGATTTCCACTTCGAATTTGCAGCTTTCGCCCTTTTTCCCTTCGATCTTGATGGGAATATCGGGGCTTTCGATGGTCACGTTGGCTCCGAACCAGACGGTGACGCCGTTGGCCTTGATCATGACCTGGAAGGTCTGTCCCGCGCTGAATTCCGAGGCGAGCGCTTTCGGCTGGAAGGAATAATTCGCCACGCCGATCGACTCGTCTCCGGTTTCGGAGTCGGGCGCGGATCCGCTTTCGCTTTCAGAGGAGGTATCCGGCTCGCTGGTCGGTTCGGAATCCGGCGGCGTTTCGCTGTCCGGTTCGCTGGTCGGCTCGGAATCCGGCGGCGTTTCGCTGTCGGGCTCCGACGTCGGTTCAGGACCCTTGCTGACGATCAGGTCAACCTTTTCGCCTTCCTTGACAAAGCTCTCCTTGGCGATGGACTGGCCGATGACGGTGCCGACCGGAGCCTCGTCGTCATATTCCTCGATGACCTGATCGAAGGGGATCTTGCGGTCGGTAAGCAGCTTGATGGCGTCCACAAGCTTTTTCCCCTCGAGATCCGGCATGATCGGCGGCTGCTCGCTTTCGCCGGAGCTGATCACCACCTTGACGGTGTCGTTGCTGCGGATCGGCGTGCCGAGTTCCGGCTCGGTACGGATCACCTCGTTCATCGGAACGGTTTCAGATACTTCGTATTTGGGCTCGATCACGACGTTCATGATCTTGTTCTGCATAAACAGGGTCGAGAGCTTGTTCGCGGCTTCGGTATAGTTCATCCCGACCACGTCGATCATATTGATCTCGCGGATGCCGAGACTGATATCGACCTTGACGGTGGCGTTGCTCTTGACGGTGGATCCGGCGATGGGATTCTGTCCGATGATCGTGCCTTCCTCCTGATCCTCGCTGAAGGTTTCCTCGCCTTTTTTGAGCTTCAGGAACTGATACTGCTCGTTGGAAGCAAGGAGTTCGGCCGCTTCCTCGTAGGTCTTGCCCACCAGATTCGGGAGCTCCACCGGTTCTCCGGTGTCGGTGCCGCAGCCTTTCAGAAGCGAAAGGAACACGACCACGGCGACGACCATAAAGATCAGGGCGGAAAGGATCCCCGCCACCACCGGCAGCTTTTCATTGTATTTGAACCGCGCCTTCTGCCGCCGAAGCTTCGGATGCTCCGCCTTGTAATTGCCCTTTTCGTCCTCTTCTATGGCGCCGACCACCTTGGTGGGAAGGGTCTCCTCCTTTTCCTTGTCGCTTTCTTCGCTCTCTTTATAGAGGCCGACGGGGCTCAGAGGATTGGATTTGTAGTTTTCGAGATCGGCAAGCATCTCCGTCGCGGAGGAATACCGGTCGTCCGGCTGCGTCGCCATCGCCTTGAGGATGATGGCTTCCATGCCCGGTGTGACGTGAGGGTTCTTTGCCGACGGAGACGGCGGTTCGGCGGACAGATGCTGGATCGCCACCGCCACCGGCGTGTCGCCGGTGAACGGGAGCTCGCCGGTCATCATCTCATACATGATGATGCCGACCGAGTAAAGATCCGCTCTGCCGTCGGTGGCGCTTCCCTTCGCCTGTTCCGGCGCGATATAATGCACCGAGCCGAAGGCGTTCTGGCTCGTAGCCGAGGTCTGCTGATGATTGGCCATGCGGGCGATGCCGAAATCGGTCACCTTCACCGTACCGTCGCGCAGGATCATGACGTTCTGCGGCTTGATGTCCCGATGGATGATATTGCGGGAATGCGCATGCTCCAGCGCCTTCAGGATCTGAGTGATGAAATGCTCCATCTCGGCCTCGGTGAGGACGCCGCGCTGCTGCATATACTGCTTCAGAGTGATCCCGTCGATCAGTTCCATCACAAAGTATTCCATGCGGCGGGTGATGCTGACGTCGAAAATATTGACGATATTGGGATGACTCAGAGCGGCGACAGCCTCCGCTTCTGTGTGGAAACGGCTTCTGAGATCCTCATCCTCCAGTATTTCGTCCTTCAGTATCTTAACGGCCACAAACCGGTTCAGCTTGACGTCGCGGGCCTTGTAGACCACCGCCATGCCGCCGGTGCCGATGATTTCCAGCATTTCGTAACGGTCGTCCAGTACCGTTCCCAAATAATTCGCCATCTTTCAGCACGGTCCTTTCTTTGGCTGACGCGAATCGCTTACATGCGGAAGAGAATGACCGTGATGTTGTCCCGGCCGCCCTCTTCGTTCGCATCGTTCACAAGCTTTTCGCAAGCCGCTTCTTCGCTTTCCGCAGAGAGGACGGTTTCCAGGATCTCCTCATCGGAAAGCATATTGGTAAGCCCGTCGGAACAGAGGAGAAGGTACTCCCCCTCTGACATGGCGAGCTTGAAGATATCCCCGTACACCTCGGGATCGGTGCCCACGGCACGGGTGATGATATTCTTGTTGGGATAGGTGTCAAACTGTTCCCTGGTGATAGTGCCGCTGCGGTAAAGATCGCCGGCAAGGGAATGATCGTCGGTGATCTGGTGGATCGTTTCGTCGATTTTATAGGTGCGGCTGTCCCCCACGTTGACCACGTAAGCGGCGCCGCCGATCACAAGCGCGGCGGTCAGGGTCGTCCCCATGCCCATATAGGCGGGATCGGATACCGCACGGGCAAAAACGGCGCGGTTCGCCGCCGTCACGGCGTTGCGCAGGATAAGAACGATCTCCTCTCCGCTGCTGTCCTCCCCGATCGCTTCCCATACGAAATCCGAGAAGCTTTCAATGGCCAGGCGCGAAGCCTCGCGGCCGCCGTTTACGCCGCCCATCCCGTCGCAAACCACCAGCAGAGCGATATTCTTTTCATAGTCAAGCCTGACGTAACTGTTGTCCTGATTTTCTCTTCTCTTTTTGCCGATATCGGTCTTGCTCCATGCCTGCACAGGTCTTCCCTCCTTCTGGCCAAGAATCCGGCCGTTTGCGGGATACGCCGGATATGGGACCTGTTTTCATGCGGGGCGGGTACATCCCGTGCGGAAACCGTCTCCGGGCATCAAAGCCGGATTCGGATCCACATTATATTTATTATAGCTTCCCGGGCGAATCTTGTCAACACCTTTCGCCCTTCTCCGCGCCATGCCTCTCACGCATTCTTCCTGAGCTTCGCAAAGGACATGGTGACTGCGCGGAAGCTTTCAAGAAGCTTTTCGGCATACGCGGGATCGGGGATCAGCCCCCCGGCGATCAGATCTTCGCCGAGAGCGGCCTTCAGCGTCGGGACCAGATCGGGAAGGGGTCCCGGCATGACCTCCACAAAGTCGGGAGACGCGCGCCCGACCGCCTCGGCGCTGCGGGCCAGGGCAAAGCTGTCGATCAGGAAGATGCGCTGGATCGCCGTGACGCGTTTCCGCTTCAGCGCCGAGATCACGGCAGGCTTGATGGAGATCGCTCCGGCCGGGGCATATTTCTGCGACACGTATTCCGCGCCGTATTCGTCATCGGAAAGCCCGTTGATCCGGTCGATGTGCAGAATGATCTTCTTGTCTTTTTCGGCCGCTCCCCGGAACGCGCCGTCCAGCAGCGAAAGATGCACGTTCATCAGAACGCATACCGGAAGGTCGCTTGCCAGAAATTCCTTGTAATTCCGGATCCCGTCCACCGCCGGGATCACGCCGCGGACGTATTCGTTATCCATATCGCGTCACCTTTCGTTTTTTTGATAAAGAAACGCTCCCAGAGGCGGCACCGTCATCTGTCCCTTCCGGAATAACGCGCCGGTCATCAGATCCTTCGCGTCGAAGGGCAGTTCGAACGCCTCTTCCTTTTCGCCCGCGTTCATAAAAAGGCCAACGCCCTTCCGCCAGGAAAGCGCCAGGCGCACGCCCTTCGCTTCCCGCCAGACCGGCCTCGCCCGGGAAAAGGTCCCGATCGTTTCCCGGAGCTTCGCCAGCTTCCGGTACCACTGAAGGATATCCCGGTCGAGATCCTCCGGAAGGAAAAACGCGCGGTTCGCGGGATCCTCCAGCCCTTCCATACCGCCCTCGTCTCCGTAATAAACCGTCGGAGAGCCGAGATGCGTGAAGAGAAGGACCGACGCAAGCTTCAGCCGCTTTTCAGCCAGACGTCTTCTGTCCGGCGGCAGGCGGAAAACGGCTCTTTCCCGGAGATCCTCCGGCGCGAGCTGCTCCGCGCCGCCCAGGACCGAAAGGATGCGCGGCGTGTCGTGCGTGCCCAAAAGATTCATCAGGGACCTTTCGACCCGGTATGGATAGTTTTCCGAAATCTGAAGCAGTATATCCCTGAAGGTTTCGGCGTCCCCGTTCAAAAGATAGACGAGAACGGCGTTCCGGAAGGGATAGTTCATCACCCCGTCCAGTTCGTCCCCCAGAAGGTAGGCGCGTCTTTTCCCGTATGCGATCTTGACCGACGCGTCTTCCCAGACCTCGCCCAGAAGAAAAGCGTCTTCTTTTTCCCGTTTCGCGGCCTTTCGGATCTCGCGGATAAAATCGTCCGGCAGCTCGTCGGCCACGTCGAGCCGCCATCCGGCGGCGCCGAGTCTGAGCCATTTCCTGACGACCCCGTCTTTTCCCGTGATGAACCGGCGGAAGGAGGGCGCATCCTCGTTGACGGCAGGCAGGATCTTCACGTCCCACCAGCAGGCGTAATCGTCCGGGAAATGCCGGAATTCATACCAATCAAAATACGGCGAGCTTTTTCCCTGATAAGCCCCGGGCAAAGGATAGCGTCCGTATTTGTTGAAGTAGACGCTGTCGTCGCCGGTGTGGTTGAACACGCCGTCCAGCATGACGCGTATGCCCGCTTTCTCTGCCTTTTGGCATAACGCCCGGAAATCCTCCTCGTTTCCCAGCATGGGATCCACCGTGAGGTAATCGGCCGTGTCGTACCGGTGGTTGGAATGCGCCGAGAAGATCGGGTTGAGATAAATCGTCCCGACGCCGAGAGAACGAAGATACGGAAGTCTCTCCGCGATCCCCTGAAGATTGCCGCCGTAGAAATAGTCGTTGGGAACGTCCCCTCCCGGCAGGACGGTCTTATATGGCTTCTCACGCAGATCGGACACCAGACGCCTTCCCGGGACCTCTTTCCTTTTTCCGGAAAAGGCGAAGCGGTCCGGGAAAATCTGATAGGTGATCCCGTCGCCGAACCAATCCGGGACTTCCGCGCCGCGATCGAAGACCGTGAAGCTGAAGGGCACGTAACCGTCGTAGGTCAGGATCCCCTCCCCGCCGCGGTATTCCTCCCGGGCGCCGTAATAGGCGACCGATACTTGGGTGGTGACGCGGAAGGCGTAATGATAAAGACCCGGCTCAAAAAGGCGCAGCTTCACCCGGTAAAGATCCCGCGCCCCTTCGCTTTTCTCCCAGCGGAGCGCGTATGGGCGCGCTTCTTCCCGGTCGTCCCGGCGAAGGAGCAGCTCCACCGCAAGCGGCGCCATACGGCGGCTGACCGACAGCCGCAGGACGATCCTCCCTCCGGACGCAGCGGCGCCGAAGGGCTTCTTGAAGCGTTTATTCTGCGAGTCGTAATAGAGCAAAAGCTCGGAGTCCATAGAGTCAGGACCTTTCTTCAATGATATCCGGCGTCGGTTCCTTCACCGGGCATCCTTTTCCGTACCGGGTGAACCAGATCCACCGTTCTCTGACGGGAAGACCGGTCATGCGGGTCAAAGCCCCGGCATACACTGAAAGCTGGCGGTCGTATCCGTTTTTCAGGATATGATCCTCCGGCGTCTCTCCCGGCAGGAGCCGGTCGGTTTTGTAATCGATCAGGATCAGCCCGTCCGCTTCTTCAAAGGCGGCGTCCACGATCCCCTGCAGAAGGATCGTTTCTCCCTTGCCGGCGAGCTTTGGATCCAGCTTTCCGGCGTCCTCGGTCAAAGTGAATTTCAGTTCGCGGTAGACCTTTTCCGCTTTCCGGAACCTTTTGCCGAGCGGGGAATCGAAAAACCGCCGAAGCGCTTCCCCGTCGACGCTCTCCCGCTCGGTCCGGGAAAGGAAGCGTTCCCTTTCCATCCGGTCGAGTTCTTCCGCAATCTCCTCCGGCGCGGAGACCTTGCCGAAATCGATCAGGCGCAGAGCGAGATGCACCGCGTTTCCTCTTTCCGAAGCGGTGAGGCTTTTTTCGGTCATGAAGGCCGGCCGACGGGACTCACGGTGCGGCGGCGGATCGTTTCCTTCCGGATCCTTGAACAGCTCACGGTTTTTCACTGAGTTTTTGATCTCCGTGGCCGTGGTTTTGGTGGAAAGCTCCTCCGCTTCGGGATAAGGATAGGGGGTGAAAAGATCCTTCGGCCAGGTGAATCCTCCCCGTTCCTCCGGCGATTCCCCGGCGGGAGAAGGATCGGTCGTTTCTTCCGCCTCGACCGGTTTCAGGTGAAAGGTCACAAGCCCGCCGGACGCCGCCGTCAGATCGGGGACGAGTCCCGAAAGCAGCGCGTTTTTGACTTTGTCCCTATCCAGCACCGCCGCCATCACCCAATCGGCGAAGGTATGGAAGGGAGAGACGTGATCCTCCGGCCGGTCGAGATCGGCCAGCGCGCCGAGGGTTTTCATCGCGTCTTCCGATACCGCGAAAAGCGCGAATCTTTCCCGTGCGCGCGTCATGGCGACGTAGAGGATCCGCAGCTCTTCGGCCGTCGCCTCCTTCCGCCGGGCACAGTTCACGGCTTCGTACGTAAGCGTGGAATAACGGATCTCTTTTTCCTGGGAATGAAGCTTGAATCCGAATCCTACGGTCTTGTCGAAATTCACCGCTTCGCGGTTCCGTTCGCCGAGCACGTCGGTGAAGCTCTCCGCCAGGATGACCACGGGGAATTCCAGCCCCTTCGATTTATGGATGGTCATGATCCTGACCGCGTCCTTGCCCGACGCGGGGGACACGCCTTCCGGCTCCCGGCCGTTCTCCACCGCCAGCGCCGCTCCGCGCAGGAATGCGGAAAGGCCTCCGGCGGCCTCGTATTCTTCGGCCGCCGACGCGATGCGGTAGACGTTCTGAAGTCTCGCCTCGCCGTCCTCTCCCGCCCTCATCAGGGAGGAAAGCGCCAGCTCGTCATAGATCCCGCGGATCAGGAGCCCCAGGCGTTTTTCGGTTTTTTCCCGGCGCCACCGGTCCAGCTTATCCAGAAACTCATGGGCTCTTTCGTCCCCCTCCTTGTCTCTCTGGCGCAGAGCGCGGATCAGCGGCTCTTTTTTCAGCGCGGCGCGCACGTGCGCGAGATCCTCCGGGCTGAAGCCGAACGGCGGAGACGTGAGGAGGGTAAGAAGCGCCACGTCGTTGTAGGGGTTATCCACCACCGCCAGAAGATTCAGGACAAATTCTCCCTCCGGCGAGGAATACAGTCCCACCGCGCCTTCGGCGGAAACCGGAACGCCTTCCTCCCGGAAGGCCTTTTCGTAGAGCTCCAGTCTCCCCTTTCCGCTTCTCAGAAGGACCGCCGCGTCCCGGTAGCTCATAGGCCGTTCTCCGTCTTTGTCCGGGATGATCGTCCCGCGTCCGACAAGCGATTTCACGTACCGGGCGATTTCTCTCGCTTCATACGCGCGCCGGTCGTCGGCGCTTCCCTTCTGCGACAGCAGGAAGATCTCCGCCGGATGGCTTTCGGACGGCGCGCGTCCCCGATAGAGATACTGATCCCGATCGTAGACAAGCCCGCCCCATTCTCCGGTCATCAGGCGGGAAAACACCCGGTTGACCGCTTCGATCACGCCGTCCGCCGAGCGGTAATTCAGGTTCAGCGTCTGCTTTCTTGCGCCGGAAGAAGCTTCGGAAAGAGGCTTATAGGCGGCAAGCTTATCCACAAAGCCCTTTGGCTCCGCGTAGCGGAAGCCGTAAATACTCTGTTTGACGTCTCCCACCATGATCAGGTTTTTCCGGTCTCGCGTCACGGCGCGGAAGATCTCATCCTGCAGGCTGTTGGTATCCTGATACTCGTCGACGATCACCTCGTCGTACCGCTCCGCAAGGCGGATCGCCTCTTCGGTGAGAACGTGTTCTCCCGACGGCGTCCGTCTCCAAAGAAGGCCGTAAACGTACTGAGAAACGTCGTCGAATTCGAGGACGCGCTTTTCGGTCTTTTTGCGAAGGAACCTCTCCGAAAAGGCAAGCACGAGCCTTTCGAGCTCCGCGGCGGCCGGCCTCAGCGCCTCGATCGCTTCCCGGCAGGCCTCTTCGTCGGCGGCAAAGAGCTTCGCGTCCTTTTTGATCTCCTCCTTCAGCCGGTCGCGCAGGGTTTTGTAGGCTGCGCGGCGCGCCTTCGTTTCCTCCGGCACATTCCGCTTCCCGGAGGGGAAGGTCGGAAATTCAAATCCCCGGAGGACCGCGCGGAACCGGTCCCAGTCGTACCCGGTATCCTGTGCGGCGGCAAGCCGCGCTTTTTCCTCCCTCAGCAGGGAAAGATGCGCCTCCAGTCCCTCCGGTTCCCGCAGGATCCCGCGCTCCATTTCCTCATAAGCCGCAAGGTAACGAAGGAGGCTTCGTTTGGCCTCGTCCAGCAGCACCCTGCCCCAGACCGTTTCGCCCGCGTTTTCCCCCGCGTTTTCATAGAGAGCGACCGCTTCGCGCAGTCTTTCGGCGGGCTCCGGCATGCTGCGGAAGGCGCGGTACGCGTTCCCGATCATCCGGCAGAGAGCGTCGTCCCGCCGGCCGCGGGTGAAGAGCCCGGTCATGTGCAGGAATTCCGGAGACGCCTCCGCATACTTTTCCTCCAGGAGATCCTCCATCACCTGGTCCCGCAGATCGCCGATCTCCTCTTCCCCGGCAATCCGGGCGTCCGGGCTGATGCCGATCAGATTGAAGTTTTCCCGGACGATGCCGAGAAAGAAGGAATCGATCGTGGTGAATTCGGCCGTATGGATCAGCTTCAGCTGACGCGAAAGGCGCCTGTTCCCGGGATCCTCTTCGTACGCCCTGCGAAGAGCCTTGACGATGCGATCCCGCATTTCCTCCGCAGCCGCGTTGGTAAAGGTGATGACCAGAAGGCGGGAAACGTCCTTCGGATCCTCCTTCCGGGTCACCAGATGCAGGACCCTTTCTGCCACCACCGACGTTTTTCCGCTTCCCGCGGCAGCCGTGACCAGAAGCGCGCCGCGCCCGCTTTCAAAGTCGATCACGGCCTTCTGCATCTCGTTCCATTCAGGCATGCGGCGCCTCCTCTCCCGTTTCCCCGGATATCTGTTCCATAAAATCGCGGCAGCGCATGCCGGAAAGGAGCCGCCGCACCCCTTCGTCCTTGCCGGGATAGACGCGGCAAACCGGCCGGAAACGGCACCAGGCGCACGCGTCCCCGCCTCCCAGCGTATACGGATCGGCGTCGACCCTGCCCTTCCGGATCTCGTCGTTCATCCGGCGCAGCGTGCGCTCCATATGCTTTCTGATGGCCTCGAATCCTTCGAGGTCCGTTATATTCGAATCCTGGCGCACGCTTTTCCCGCCGTCTTTTCCCGTGACGACGGTCAGGGGAAGCCTTCCCTCTTCGCCGAGATATCCCGGATCCATCGCCTCCCAGACTTCCCGGTCTCCAAGCATCAAGCCCTTATAGCGGAGAAGCTTCGCCTTTTCACGGCGGATCTCCTCCTCCCCGGCGTCGGGATCCACGGCGGGGAATTCATTGCGCGCAGGCAGATAGAAAAAACCCGCCGGCCGCGCGCCGGGCTCTTCCCGGAGAAGCTCGCAAAGATAAAGCGGCAGCTGGGCGTTCAGCCCGTGATAAAGATCGCCGAAGGTGAATTCCCTGCTCCCGGTCTTGTAGTCCACGACCCGGAGATAGGCGCCGTCCTCTCTTTCCCACCGGTCCGCGCGGTCGATCCGGCCGCTGACGTTCAAAGCTCCCTCCGGGAAAGCGAAGCGGATGGGCGGATTCTCCCCTCCGAAGCTCCTTTCAAACAGATAGGGAACGAACCGGCTTTCCTTCAGTTCCCGGTACATGCGCACGGCGAGCTTTTCGGCGTCGGATGCGAGCCTTTTCAGTAAGTATTCGATCCTTTTCGTCAGAAACTCTCCGGTGCCGAAGACGCTCAGACGGAATTCCTCCGCATAGTCTCCGGCCATCCGCCGGATCTCTTCCTCGCTGTAAGCCGGGAAACCTCCCCCCTCGGCAACGCGGCGCCCCAGCTTTTCAAAGACGAAGTGGATGAATTCTCCCTCTTCCACGGCGGAAAGCTCCGCCTCGCGGAATTCACGGACGCCGAGTCCGTATTCCAGGAAAAAGGCGAAGCGGCAGGAGTGGTACTTTTCGATCCTGCTCGGAGACATACCGAGCGGATCGCCGTAAAGCGCGCGGACCGATTCCGCGGAAAGCGGCGAATAGTTTCTTCCGAGCAGGTCGGTCCCCTGGGGATAGAAGCAGTAGCCTGCTTTCCGGAAGGCTTCCGAAAGCACCGGATCCGATACCGCGCGCGGATCCTCCTTCAGGAGATAAAGCGCCTGATCGAATCGCGGTTCTTTCTCCGCGCCGGGCAGCAGAGAGGCGATCCTTTCCGCGTACTCGGAAGGACGGTTCCCTTCGCTCTCCTGCCAGGCAACGACCAGCTTTTCGGTCGGGAAAAAGAAGGTCTGATAAACCAGGAGCTGCTCCACGAACTGCTGCTCGCCCGAAAGGAGATCCAGGCGCACGTCCTCCTCCCGGAGAAGGAGGCGTTCTTCATCTCCGATCAGGGAGCTCGATTCCACCGTTTTGGGGAATACGCCTTCTCCGTTGCCCAGAACGATCAGACACTTCGGCGCTCCGACGCGGGTCCTCCCCGCTTCGCCCACCGTGACCTGATCGGCTTTTCCGGGGATCGCGCCGACCTTGATCCCCGAAAGCATCAGTCTGAGCATCCCGAGAAATTCATCGGTCCGGTATTCCCTCTCTCCGGCGATCAGGACGAACTGGTCCAAAAGGTCGATCAGGATGTCCCAGAGCTGCTCCCATTCTGCGGCGGCGCGCTCGTCGCCGCGGGCCTTTGCTTCTTCGGCTTTTTCCCGGGCGACCCGGTCCATCCCCGCCTCTTCGGCGTACCGGTACAAGGCCTCCGCCATATCGCGGACCGTACCGTTCATGTTCTTTTTCAGTTTGGCCAGCGGCAGAACGATCGTCCGCCGCATTTCCTCCAGCCTGCGGAGCAGCTCTTCCGTCTTCTCGTCGAACTCGCGGAAGAAGCCGTCCGGATGCGCCTTCCACGCTCCCGGCTCCAGCCATTTGCCGCCGCGGATGTTCCAGCGCAGCACGTAGTATTCCAGAACGTCCAGATCGTCCTGCGTCAGGCCGGTCATCCCGGATTTCAGGAGCGCGAGCATGCTGTCCCGCGAGAAAGAATCGTTGACCGCCTCCAGCGCCGCAAGCAGCGCCGCAAACAGCGGCTTCGTGGATACGGGGACGCTTTGGTCCATATAGACCGGGATCCCGGAGGCGCGGAATACCGATTCCAGTTCCCCCGCGTAATCCTCGTACGTGCGTACGATCACCGCCATCTCGCGCCAGCGGTATCCTTCCCGGCTCCAGCGGATCAGCTGATCCGCCGCGGCCAGGCATTCCCTCCTTTTATCCGGAAGGCGCATGAGGGAAACCGCATGATCCCGGTCGCCCGCAAAAGGCGCGGCCAGGGGAAGAAACAGGTTTTCTTCCAGATAGGAAAGCTCCGCGCTTTTGAATTTGCGGCACGGCGAAAGGCGGATCTCCTTCCAGGGATGCGATATCCGGCCGGCAAAAGAGATCAGATGTCGGCGGATCTCATAGGTTTTGAAGAACAGATCGTCCGGCGCGTATCCTTCCGGCGCTTCGTCCATGGTCAGGGCTACCGTGACCTCTTCGGCGTCGCGGATCATTTTTTCGATCACTGCGTATTCTTTCGGGGTAAATCCGTAAAAGGAATCGATCCAGATCCTTTTCCCCTTAAAATAGCCGGTCTTTTCGGCCTTTTCCAACATCGCGTCGTAAAGGTCGGCCGGATCGTGCAGTTCCTCCGTAAGGTTGCCCTCATAGGCGGAATAGATCGCCGCCAGATCCCGCAGCTTGTCTCCGATCGAAGGGGGCATCCTGCCGGCTGCCCGGGCCAGCGTTTCGGGAGAAACGTTGTAAAGCTTCAATTCGTTGACGGCCGAGAGCAGCTTTCTGATAAATTCCGGGCGCATGGAAGCCCTGCGGTAAACCGTGAGGAGGTCGGAAACGTCCTCCTTGGCATTCCGCAGGAGCAGCATGCGCCCGTTGTCGTCTATATATCTGTCCGCCAGACCGCCGCCCTCCTCGAAGAGGCGGGCGGCCAGCGTCCGGAAGGTCAGCGCTTCCGCGTATAAAGGAGCGCTGTCCCCGCCGGCCTCGGCCAGCGTCAATTCGGCGGTATGGGAAGCCTGCGGCGGAACCAGAAGGATCGCGCCCGGTTCTTTTCTTTCCACGGATTCCCGTATTTCTTTCAGGATGAGCTGCGTTTTGCCGCTTCCGGTGCGGCCGGTCAGCAATCTGAGCATCGTCTACTCCTTTTGTTCCCGCATCTTCTCCCTGATCGATGCGATCCAGTCCAGGATGCGGAATTTGAACCGGATCTCCAGGTCGTCGGATCCCTCGGTCAGGAATACGCCCGATTCGATCAGATCCTCGTCCGGTTCGAGGCCGTAGCAAAGCGGCGGGAAGAGAACGCACCACCAGTTCCCGCCCTTTCCCGCCCCGAGCGCAACGGTCATCGCCGCGTAGTCTCCGGCAGGAAGAGAAAAGGTTTCGTATGCGCAGGCCGGATATGCGACCCTTCCCACCGAAAGAGCGGAAGAGTAGTCCATCCCTTCGCGCTTCAGAAGCGCGTCGACCGCGGCCTGAAGTTCTTCCTTTTCGCACAGGAGCGCGGAAAGCGCTTCTTCCCGGTCCCCGAAATCCTTCGCCGCGATCTCCCGGAGCAGGAGATCGCGCACCAGAAGCTTTACGCGCTGATCCTCTTCCCGGTCGCTTGCGGCGATCACACGGAGGCGGACGATCTCTCCGGCCAGCTTTTTCTGCTCCGTCGACGCGGAAGCGGCAAACACCGCAAGCGCCGTCGTCAGGGCAAATACGGACAGTATCAGTTTTCTTTTCACGGCAAGGCTCCTTTCCCGGTCGTCCCGCGGACTTCCAACCGGATGGTAACCGTTCGGGCCTTGCTTTATACGCCTTTCTTCAGGAAAACGTTCCGCTTGCTTCGGGCGAGACGCAGAACACGTCGTGCCAGCGTTTTTTCAGAAGAGACGCCGCTTTTTCCGCCGTCCTTCTGTCGCGGAAAATGCCGAACACCGTGGGACCGCTGCCGCTCATGGAGGCCCCGACGGCGCCGTGCCGGCGCATGGTCTCCTCGATTTCTCCGATTTCGGGATAATCGGACCGGGCGGTTTGCTCCAGATGATTGCAAAGAAGCCTTCCGACGTCGTCAAGATCGCCTCTTTCCAGAGCGGAAAGCATTCCTTCGGTATCCGGCGTCCGTGCGGGAATGATCCTGTCGAAGGCTTTATATGCCGCTTCGGTGGCGATGCCGAAGACGGGCTTCACCAAAAGCACCGTACAGGGCGGAAGCCCTTTGACCGGTTCCACCCGTTCGCCCATGCCGCGCACCCGCGCGGCCCCTCCCGCAAGGCAGAAGGGGATATCGCTGCCCACCGGAAAGGCGAGCTTCTGCATTTCCTCCAGCGAAAGCCCGGTCTCATAAAGCCGGTTCAGCCCTCTCAGCACGGCGCCTCCGTTGCCGGAACCGCCGGCGAGGCCGGCGGCCACCGGGATCCTTTTGGTGATGCGGATCGCCGCTCCGCCCCGAATGCCGGTTTCGGCAAAAAAGCGCTCGGCCATTTTATACGCGATGTTGCGGCGGTCGGTCGGCAGATAAAACAGATTGGTCTCCACGCGGATCCCGTCCGCCTTCTCGATCCGGACGGTGTCCGAAAGCTCCACGTTCTGCATCAGCATATCCAGGAGATGATATCCGTTTTCCGCGCGGCCGGTGATCGCCAGGGTGAGGTTGATCTTTGCTTTGGAAGCAAGCTCTACGACGTCAGCCATTCTTCGGATACTTTCCCTTTCTGACCATATCGATGGCCTTTTCCGGGCAGATCTCATGACAGCAGTAGCAGCGGATGCATTGATCGATGTGGACGCGGAAGCGCTTTTCGCCTTTCCGGATCGCCTTCTGCGGGCAGATCCCCGCGCATTTCCCGCAGGATACGCACCGGTCGGAGATATAGGGATAAGCGCGGGTCATATCTTCAATGGGATACCGGAGCACGCCCGGAAGGAGCCCGAGAATGCTTTTCTTTTCCCCCGGAAAACGGTAAGGTCTTTTCCCGCGCCAATCGTCGCCTTCGGTTTCGATCTCGTCCGCCGAGGCGGGGACGAGCTTTCTCTCGATCGCCTCGCGCAGGATCGGCGCTTCCTGCGGCCGGATGCCCATGATCGCCGCAGCCACCACGTCGGAAGCGAAGGGATCGTCCGACGCCAGAAGAAGGCCTGTCCTGACCGGCGTGCCGCCGGAGGGGCCTTCGCCTTCCATACCGACAATGGCGTCGGTGATATTCAGAGCGGGGCGAAACGCCTCCGCCAGATCGCAGATCATGGAAGCGAATTCTTTTTTGCCGGGATACTCCCGGTGCATCATCGCCTTGTGAAGCCCGGGGATCGTACCGTACAGATTCTTGACGGAAGCCGTCATCTTCATAAACCCGTGGGTTTTGAGCTTGGCGACGCTGACGATCAGATCGGCTCTTCGGATCGAGGAAAGGACAAGGAATTCCTTTCTGGTCTTTCCCAGGGGCGCCGGCATCTTTTCCGATGAGCAGTCGAAATTCAGCGCGGCGCCGCTTTCCTCCGCGGCCTTTTTCATCCCGGTGGTTTCATAGAGCTTTTCCAGAGAAGAAGGCGTGATCGGTCCTCCGCCGCTTTCGACGATCAGGGCCGTCCCGCCCCGCTCTCCGATCGCACGGCACACGGCCGAGACGACGGCCGGATGGGTGGTGGAGGCGTTTTCCGGCGTACGGGCCAGAAGCAGGTTCGGCTTCACCGCAACGGTTTTCCCCGCAAGATCGTCCGGCAGAAAGCGCCGGAAAGCCTCTTCGACGGCAAGATCGACCGCCGGCTGTTCGTAGCGGCTGACGCTTTTGACGAGTACGGTGGCTGTTTTCACTCTGTGTTCCTCTCCCCTCAATCCCTGTGTCTTTTGAGGAAGCTTTCCATTCTCTCCATGGCTTTGGAGATGTTCTCCAGCGACGCGGCGTAGGAGATGCGCACGAAGCCTTCGCCCGAATCGCCGAAGGCGTTTCCCGGCACCACGGCTACCCGTTCCTCCCGGAGCAGCGCTTCACAGAAGCTTTCGGAATCCAGTCCCGTGGACACGATCTCCGGAAAAACGTAAAAGGCGCCTTTCGGCTCAAAACAGGCGAGCCCCAGGTTGGCGAGCCCGTCCAGAATGATCCGCCGCCGGTCGTCGTACTCCTCCCGCATGGCGTCGATGTCCTCATCCCCTTCGCGCAGGGCTTCGCAGGCGGCGTACTGACTGGTGGTCGGCGCGCTCATGATGCCGAACTGATGGAGCTTGGTCATCATTTTGATCAGGTATTCGTCGCCCATCACGTATCCGAGGCGCCAGCCGGTCATGGCGTAGGCCTTGGAAAAGCCGTTGACCACCAGCACGCGCTCCTTGAGATCCTCGACGGCGCCGAAGGAAAAATGCCGCTCTCCGCCGTAAGTCAGCTCCGCGTAGATCTCGTCCGACAGGACGAAGAGGTCGTGCTTCCGGATCACGTCAGCCAGCGCCTCCACGTCCTCCTTCCGGAGGATCGCGCCGGTGGGGTTGTTGGGATACGAAAGGATCAAAAGCTTTGTCCTGGGAGTGATCGCCGCCTCCAGCGCCTCCGGCTTCACGCGGAATTCATCCTCCGCCTGCGTTCTGAGGCGGATCACGGAGGCTCCGGCCATCCGGCAGAGAGGCTCGTAGCAGACGAAGCTCGGTTCCGGGACGATCACCTCGTCCCCGGGCGCGAGAAGAACCCGGCAGGCAAGATCGATCGCTTCGCTGCCCCCCACGGTCACCAGAACGTTCTGCGGCTGATAGGACAGGCCGAAGCGTCTCGACGCGTATTTCGTGATTTCTTCCCGCAGCTCCGCCAGGCCTGCGTTGGCCAGGTAATGCGTGCGGCTTTTTTCAAGAGAATAGATCCCCACGTCGCGGATATGCCACGGCGTCGCGAAATCCGGTTCGCCGATACTGAGGCTGACGACGTTGTCCATGGTGCTTGCCAGATCGAAGAATTTGCGGATCCCCGAAGGCTTCAGATCGCGGATCACGGGGTTGATGCTGTTTGGGAGATTCATGACTTCCGGCGCCTCCGCTTCAGATCACCAGGATGCGGCGGTCTTCTTCCGCATCCTCTTCAAAGAGAACGCCTTTGTCCTTGTATTTCTTGAGGACGAAGTGCGTGGCCGTGCCGGTGACGGCGTCGATGGTGGCAAGCTTGGAAGAGACGAAATGCGCCACTTCCTTGAGCGTCTTGCCCTCGATCATTACGACCAGATCGAATCCTCCCGAAAGCAGATAAACGCTGGTGACTTCCGGATACTGATAAATGCGCGCGGCGACACGGTCGAAGCCGTCGCCCCGCTGAGGCGTGACCTTCACTTCGATCAGGGCGGTCACAAGCTCGCGGTCCGTCTTGTCCCAGTCGATCAGCGCGTTGTAGCCCACGATGACCTTCTCGCGTTCCAGCTCGGCAATGGTGTCCCTGATTTCGTCGGCGCTTTCGCCGAGAACGCTCGCCAGCTGTTCTCCGGTGATGCGGCCGTTCTTTTCCAACTGTTTCAAAAGCTTTTCGTTGTTTTCCACGATCTTATCCGTCCTTTATCCTTCCCCGCCGGGTATACGCCCGGAGAGAACGCGTATTTTTGTCAAAAGAGGTTCGGCAAAGCCAGATATTAAAGATGATTATATCATAACGGCCGCTTTCTTTCAAGATTGATTTCTCAAGGGCGTTCTTTCCGCATAAAGAACAGGCGGAGCTTACCGCTCCGCCCTTTTTTCGTTTACGCCTTGTTCTTCGGCGGCCGGATCAAAAGCAGCGCCGCGAGAACGATCGCCAGGATCGCCGCAAGTCCCACCAGAATAAACGCGTAATTCCGGTAATTCTTCACAGAGCCCGAGAGAGTTTCCGTCTGGGTGGAAAGCGCCGCGTTTTCCTCGGTCAGAGAGGCGATCTTTTCATCTTTTTCGGAAACCGAGGCGGAAACGCTTTCGATCTCCTCCTTCAGAGCTTCCTTTTCACCGAGAAGCGCGTCGCGCTCCTCCCGTATCTTCGTCAGTTCTTCATCCGGCTTGTCGTCGCCGGGGACCTCGTTAACCACGTAACGCTGCAGCGTTTCGTCGGCGGGATCGTACCGGTAGAGCGCACGGACGCCGTCGGCGTTCACGGTATCCAGAAGGAAGAGAACGTCCTTCTGATCTCCGGCGGGTTTCATCGCGGGGATCGACGCGCCGCCGATGGAAACCGCGCTTTTTTCATAGCCTTCCGGTATTTTGCCGGACGCGGACAGAGCCAGGGGATGCAGCGTCTTGTTGCCGGCGGTCAGCGTCAGATACGGCGTCAGCGTTTTCGCCTCCGCATCCCAGAAGTAATAAGCCGCCGTCTTGTCGCCGACCCTGCCGTAAACCAGGGGCAGGACGTCCTCCGCGAGGACGAAGGCGGTATACTCGTTTTCCCCGTCCTTCAGGGTCTGCATGGCAAAGGCCTTCGGAAGCGACGCGCCCTGGCTCGGGCGGAAGGAAAACTTTTCCCCGTCTGCGGTCACCGGACGGTATTCGTTCTTTTCGGTTTCGGAAGCGGATTCTTTTTCCGTTTCCTTCTGCGTTTCCTTCTGCGTTTCCTTCTCGGTTTCTTTCTGTGTCTCTTTCTGTGTCTCTTTCTGCGTCTCTTTCTGCGTCTCTTTCTGCGTCTCCTTCTCGGTTTCTTTCTGCGTTTCCTTTTCTGCCTCCGCTCTGGTGACGGTAATCGTATAGGTGCGGGTGCTGCCGTCCTCTGCGGTGACCTTTACCGTGATCTTGTTGGCGCCGACCGAAAGGCTCTCGTGACCGGAAACCGAAACCTTGGCCGCGCCGTCGTTGGCTTTCGCGCTGACCGCGATCTTCTTGACGGAGTTTCCCACATTTGCCTTATACGACGTCGTCTCCGGCGTAAAGGCGGGAGAAAGCTTGCCCGGCGAGATCGAAAGCGATTTCAGCGACGCGTCCGAGGAAGCCGTTTTCGGTTCCGTTACCGTGACCGAGGCGGAACCCGCTTTGACCGACATGGAATCGCCGTCGGCGTCGGAAATATCGGTATGTGAAATCTTCAGCGTCGTTTTTCCCGCCGCCTTTGCCTTGAAGCTGAGGGTGCAGGAGAAGCTTCCGTCGCCGCTGGAGTAATAGTCGAAGATCCGGACCTTGCCGTTTCCTCCGCTGACGCTGAGGTTGCCGACGCCGCCTTTGCCGGAATTGAAGGTGAGCATGTCCGCGTCGTAGCTGACCGTAATGTCCACGCCCGCCACCTTTTCGCCGATGGAAACCTTTATGCTGAAGTTCTCGCCCACCTCGGCGGTCGCGCCGGAGATACCGACGCTGCAGGACGCCGCGGCGGCTCCCGTGGGCAGGATCGCCGCAAACAGCACGGCGCACAGCAGAATCGGAAAGATCTTTTTCAAATACTTCATCGTGACACCTCCGATCGATCGGATTGTGAATTACTGGATGATCGGCTTTTCACCCAGGATATGATTGCGCAGCTTGATCAGGTCGTTCATCCTGACTTCTCCGTCGCCGCTCGCGTCAGCGGCAAGCAGAGCGGCGTCCTTCAGGAGCGACGTTTCCAGAAGATGATTGCGCAGCTTGATCAGGTCGTTGATGCGGATCTCGCCGTCGCCGTTCAGATCTCCCAGGATCAGGACGGTGCTTTTGCCGACTTCTTTCCCGTCTTCCGTCCGGTATACCGCAAGATCGCCAGTCCCGGCGAATTCATCGGACCCTTTGGCGCTGCCGTCCGGCGCGAAAAGTCCGGCGGTCACAAGCTCGGTTTTGAGTTTTTCCTCAAGGGCGGAGGCCGCCGTTCCGGGCTCCACGCCGCGGATATACTCGTCGAAGGAGAAGGGGTCCTTTTCCTCCCTGGCGACCGTAATCCGATACACGCGTTCGTCTCCGTTCTCCGCCCGGACGGTGATCGGGAAATCGTTTTCTCCCACCGCCAGGTCCTTCTTCCCCGCGCCGGCGATCTTCGCGGTCTTGTCGTACGCTTTGGCTTCGATCGTCAGAGAATCCACGTCGAAGGGCACGATCACGTCGTAGGAAAGGCTGTTCATGTCGAAGGTCGGCGTCAGGGTGAAGGTTTCCCGCGTTTCCTCCGTTTCTCCGTTCTCTCCCGTCGTGCTTATGCTCCGGAAGAGCGAAACCGAAGAAAGACGGTTGTTCGGCGATCCGTCCTTCATCGGGGCGATCGACGGCTTGTCCGGCATGTTTTCAAAAACCGGGATCGAAAAAGTGAGCGGCAGGGCGCGCAGATCCTCGCTGTACGCCCGGGCAAGACGCATGGTCTCATTGTAGAAGCCGTCCACGTTCGTCATATACTCGTGAGTATACGGCGCATCGCCCTGCACGTTGTATTTTTTCAGATAGATGGTATCCTGACCCACCGCCACGTATCGCTTCGCATAAAACTCGATGCCGCCGTAAATGGCCTTGACCCGCGTGTCCCAGGGGCGCCCGTAGGAGGTGGAGCCGTTGTCGCCGCCCTTGGCGTACCAGAGTCCGTGACGGATGGCGCTGGAAAACCTTTCGTTGGCATAGGCCGCGATATTGAAATAATTATAGTATCCCGAAAGACTGGTATCCGTGACGGTATTGCCCTCTTCGTCTTCGGTCTCAAAAGTATAGGTGCCCGAGATGCCCGGGAAATCGTGTCCTTTGGTCCCCACCTCCAGGATCACCGAGGAGGCAAAGATATAGGGACTGACCCCCCAGGTTTTCGCCGCGTCGTAAAACACCTCCGCGTAGTCAAAGGCCGTTCCGTCGGCTTCGACGCCGCCGTTTTCCATAAACGTTCCCTTGATGATGCGGTGAACGCCCTCGACCGTCTGGGTGGTTTCGTCAAACTCCTGCTGCAGGAAGGCAAAGACGCCTTCCTTTGTCAGATAGGTACGCGGATCCATATAGTAAGCCAGGATCTCCCGGGAGGCAAGCGCCCAGTTTCCGCTGTCCCAGCCGGTGGTCCATTTGCTGGTTTTCCAGTTGTACGCCCTGCCTTCGGTGGATTTCCAGGAGGAAAGGGAGTCGTAATCGATCAGGCTGTGCCCTTCCTCCATCTCGGCGTCCAGGGAAGCCGACCAGTCGAGTCCCGTTTTCATGGCGCGGAATTCCCAGGCGGGATAATAAGCGTGGATCAGCCGGAGCGATTCCTTGTAGCTTTCCGGGAATCCTTCCTTGTCGAGCGCCTCCTCAAAGGCGGCGTCGCCGCCGGTCTCCGGTTCGTCGCAGAAGGTGACGTATTTCCCGTTTGCGTACCCCGAAACCTCGCCGGAAAACAGATGATACCAGATTTTTCCGTCGGAGGCTTTCTCCTCTCCGTCCACGAACACCGGCGCTCCTTTGACCAGAAGCCCCACCTGCGGATATTCGGTCCCCGGCCCGCTGCGCAGCTTCAGAGACGCGAAATTATCCACGTAGCCGTAGCGCAGCTCCTCCGCTCCGGCGCCGGACGGCGGCCATAAGGGCAGAAGAAAAGCGGCGCACAGCACGAGAAGCAAAATCCGCTTTATGACGTTTTTGTATTTGATCATCCGCATATCGTTCTCCCGGCCGCATCGTTCGGCCACGGTGCCGCAGAGCTTTCTCACAAATCGGTATCCGGGTATATTATACAAAATGAGGCGCGTTTTGTCAACGATAAATTGTAACCGGTTTGTAATCTTTTCCCCGCATCTTGCATCCGGACCGGCGTTGTGCTACAATGGGTAGGCACAGTAACCGAAAGGAGCCGGCTTCCATGCGTCTTCTCGTTTTTTCCGACACGCATCGCCGCTCGTCCGGCATGCTTCGGATCCTTTCCTCCGCCGTTCCCGACGTTATGATCCATCTGGGCGATCTCGTAAGCGATCTTGAGGACGTCAGGGCGGCTTTCCCGTCTCTGCGGATCCTCTCCGTTCCGGGAAACTGCGACTTCGTGCCCGACGAGGTCACGGAAACCAAAATAGGTGGCGTCCGGTTCTTTCTTTGCCACGGACATCAGTACGGCGTCAAAAGCGGACTCGGCCGCCTGAAGGCCGAGGCGAAAAAGAGGGACGCCGGGATCGTTCTTTTCGGCCATACTCACCGCGCCTGTTTGGAGGAAGAGGACGGGATCGTCTATCTGAATCCGGGAACGGCATCCGGCTTCGGGCGTCTGACCTACGGAGAGATCTTTCTGGACCCGGAGCCGAGGGTTTTTCTGCGGGAGGAAAGCTGATGCGTCTTTCCTACACCGCCCGAAACCCCGCCGGCGCGCGGCATATCTTTTTACTGTCTGCATTATCGCTGTCCGTCGGTGCGGCGACGGCGCTCCTTCCCGCCGACAGGGTCGAAATGCGTCTGATCTTTGCCGGGACGGGGCTCGTCCTGTTCCTTCTGCTGGAAAGCTTTGCTCTGCGCTTCACGGCGGTTTCCTTCCGATACGAGATCCATGAAAAGGAGTTCCGGATCATCCGGACGGTCCGGAAGCGGGAAAAGGCGATCCTGTCCTTCCCTCTCAGCGAGATCCGCGCCATGTATCCCGCGCACGCTTCGCCGGTCAGGCCCGGCAGGAACGCCTGTCCCACTCTGCGCGGAAAAAGGATCACGGGAACCGTGATCCTTTACGGAAAAGAAGACGGGACCCGCGCCGTCGTCGTCGAGTGCCCTTACTCTTTCGCACGCGCCCTGAGCCGCGAAGCCGTCTCGGCGCAGTCCGGCCCGCCTGACGCTCCGGCCTCCGGGGATCCTCTGTAAAGCGCCGCTTTTCTCCGGAAAAGCGGTTTTCTTTTTCCTATGAGGCGGAGGACCGGCGCGGCCGACGCGAGGAACAGTCCCCAGAACGGATATCCGCATCCCGCCGCCGCCAGCGTCAGCGCAAAGCCCGCCGAGAACGCGAGCAGAGAGAAGATCCGGATCAGACGATCCCCCGTTTCTCCCTTTCCCCTTGATTCTGCGGTGAGCAAAACGATCCTCCCGCCGTCCAGCCCCGCCAGCGGCAGGAGATTATAAAGCGCAAGAAGGATCCCGGCAAGCCCTGCCTCCGGATCCCGAAGGCACAGGAGGCCGGCGGCCAGAAGATGCGCCGCAGGTCCTGCCGCCACGGCGATTATCTCCTTCGGATAGGAAAGATCCCCCGAGGGGATCAGGACGATCCCGAAAGCCGAAAGCTCCAGCCGCGTCACCCTTCCTCCGGCCAGCGTCACCGCCAGGATATGCGACGCCTCGTGCGCAAGGGCCGGAAGCAAAAGGCCGAAAAGCCTTTTCTCCATCCGCAGCGTGAGAACCAGCGCAAAGGAAAGAAAAAAGACGGGATCAATCCCGAAGGTCAAGTCTGCCTCCTCTTTCTGCGGTCCCGGGACGCGCCGCCTGTCCGGTCCGGACGGCGCTCACGGCGGAGTCTTCGCCGTCTTCCCGTCCGGAAAGCGTTTCCCAGATCTCCGCGAGGTTCTCCGCCGTGCGGGTCGCGACGCGTACGGCTTCCCCGACGCCCTCGTCCCGGAGCAGCGCCTCCTCGACGTCTTTTCCGGACAGCGTTCCGCTCCGGAGCATGACCGCGGCAAGCACCGTGAGGGCCGCCGCCGCAATCAGTCTTCCGATCTCTCTGTTCACGTCCGCCTCCCGGTGATCGTAGGCGCGGCGGCGACGGCGTTTCGTTTCATAAAGCCGTTCTTCGATTCTTTCCTCTTTGGCTCTCATAACGTCCGGTCCGGTCATATCCGTATCCTCCGTGTGAATGACTCTTGCATTTGCCGGATCTCTATCGTATAATCAGAAAAGAGATCTCCCGAACGATGTTACGCGGAAAGGAAGGAAAGTATGTCTTGCCAGATCGCTTTTCTCGGTTCCCCTCAGGCTTTTGCCGCGCGCGGCGGCGCTGCGGGCATACTCCCCGGCATCCTCCCCGCCGCCGTGATCGCCGGACGCGGAGGGGATGACGGCACATTTTCCGGCGCGAAACGCTTTTCTTCTCTGAAAGAAGCTTTCTTCGCTTTTCCCGCCCTGGAGGCCGTCGCGATCTCCCCTTCCTTTTCGGGAGACGGAGAGGAGTTTTATGACAACGCCTCTCTCGCTCTTTCCCACGGCAAGCATCTTTTCGCCGCGATCCCGCCGTCGCTTTCATCGGGATCGATCGGAAAGCTCCTCGCGCTGGCGAAGGACGCGGGATGTCTGTTCTATCCCTATCTTCCCGGGATCGCATCGGACGGATTCCGCGAGGCGAAGGGGATCCTCGCCCGGAAGGAGCTCGGCGAGATCCTGCTCGCCGCGGAGGAGGGCGTCGTCTCCGGCGATCCCCTTTTCCCCGAAGCCGGTTTTGCGGAATCGCTCCGCGAAATCCTCCTGCCCTCTTTCCTGCGGCTGCAGATCCTTTTCGGGGAGGTCCTGTCGGTTTCCGCCCTTGCCGAACGCAGCGGGGCGTCCCGCGCAGAAGGGATCCCGCGGCCCGATGCGGTCACGGCGGAGATCCGGTTCGTGTCGGGACCGATCTGCACGGTATTCTGTCGTTCCGCATCCCCCGAAGCCCGCGCGCGTCTTCTGATTTCCGGGAGGAACGGCGAGTTTTCCGTCGATCTCTCCTTCGATGCGGGATCGCCGGACAATGCGTATGACGACGAATTCGCCTCTATTCCGGGCGGCGACGAATTCGATCAGGCTTTTTCCGGTTTCCTTCTCGCCCTCCGGGAAAGCGAACCGCGCGATCTTCTCCCCTCCGAAGCGCTTCTGCTTCCCGACGCCGTACGGTACGCCGACGCCGCCGTCTCCTCGGCGCTTTCCGGCGGCAGCCGGGTGCTTCTGCCGGAAGCGAGGTTCTGAAGTCTTTTCCGCGGGATCAGAGTGCGCAGATACGCCCTGATCCTGTACCCGAAGAGCGAACAGAGGAGCGTCGCGGCGACCAGCCCGGCCGTCCCTCCGACCACGGCCCCCGGCAGCCCTCCGCCCATCAGGCGGAAAGCTGCTTTTTCGCATAGCACCGCGAAAAGCGCGGCGGCAAAGGGCCGGAAGAGGATCCGTTTCCACGAAAGACGGAGCCGCAGACCGAAGCGGAGCATCCCCGCGTTGGAAAGCGCCGCGGCGAAGGAGCCGACCGCCATCCCCACGACCTGTCCCAGAATGCCGAAGGCCGGATCCTTCGCAAGGAACCACGTGACGGTCAGATGGATCGCTCCTCCGACCAGACCGCTGAACATCGCGAAGCGATGCTTCCCATATCCGATCAGGACCGATGAGGAAGCGGATTGGAAGGCGGAAGCGATCACGCCGAGCGCCAGAAGGAAGAGCGTCTTTTCATCCGTTTCCGCGCCGAAGACGCATTTCATCAGCCACGGACCCGGCGGCGTCAGGAGCAGCGAGAGCGGCGCCGCCAGAAGCATCGCCGTTTCCAGATCGCGCGCGGCCTTTCGACGGGCGTCCTTTTTATCTCCGCGGGCAAGGCTCCCCGTGATGCGCGGAGAAACCGCCGATCCCACCGGATAGACGAAGACGAGCGGCAGGAACATAAAAGGAGCGGCCATACCGTTGATCCTGCCGATATCGGAAAGGATCGCGTCAGGCGCGAGTCCCGCAGCCGCGAGTCTTTCCGGAAGGATCAGCGTGACCGCCGCCGAGATCAGATTCCCCAGGATCGCCGAAAGCGAGACCGGAAAAGCGATCTTCATCACCTCCGCGGAGATCCTTCCGGGAAAGGGCGGCCCTCCCTCTCCCTTCCTCCGGTAGACACGCGTGAGACAGATCGTCATAAACAGCGAGCTGAACACCTCGCTTGCCGTCATGCCGAGGATCACGCATTCCGCCGAAGCGAGCGGCGTTCCGGGCTTCAGAAGAAGGATGACGAGCCAGACCGCGCCGATGCGGATCACCTGCTCCGTGATTTCCGAGACCGACGGCTCTCCGACTCTTTTCAGGCCGTAACAGGCGTTTTTGCAGAGATTTTCAAACCCCGTCAGGAAAATACAGGGCAGGAACAAAAGCGCAGCGCGGCCGGCGTCCGGATTCCCGAGGAGAACGGACGCCAGCCGTTCGTTCCCGATGATCAGGACTATGGACATGCCGGTAAAAAGCAGTACGAAAAAGACGGCGCCTGCCTGAAAAATGCGCGGCAGAGCGCCGCAGGAGCCGCGGGCGTCGGCCTTTGCGGACAGGTGGTTCACCGCCATACAGATCCCCGAAAGCGTCACCGACGTGATCAGGCCGTAGACAGGCTGGATCAGAGAATACATCCCCATCCCCTCCGCGCCGATCAGACGACTCTGGAGGATCCGGTAGAGAAATCCCAGCGCCTGCAGCGCGATCCCGGAAAGCGCCAGGACCGACGCGTTGTAGAAAACCGAGCGCCGGCTGATCGGTATGGCAGATCTCATCGCATCCTCCCCTTCCTCCGATTCTATGAGGGAAGAAGCGGGATTATCCATGTTGGGTCGGGAGAAAGGCGTCTTTTCCGCGGCGCTTCCTCTTATGCTCCGGCATAAAAGAAGAGAGAATACCGACGCGGCACTTCGTAAGGAAGTCCCACTTTGTTTTCAAGTGCTGAGAGATGACCGATTCAATCATCGGTAATCGTACAACAAACAGAACATCTGAGGCTTTTGTTATAATGAATAAGGAAATATAGATATGGCGTCGTGGATGATACGTCTTAGAATTGCAGACGATCTTCTTATGCGTCTTCAGCGAATCGATGAAACCGCATTTGTTGTGGGAAACATCGCTCCGGACAGCGGCGTTCCAAATTCAGACTGGTCGGAGTTCCATCCGCCCAAAACGGTAACGCATTTCTATAAGGAGACAAAGTCAGGACGGGGTATTGATGTA
>JAFRWU010000045.1 GCA_017441705.1 Clostridia bacterium
ATGTATCCGCCGAGTTTTTCCACCGTATCGTCGATCCGGCCGAGGCCGAGACCGTGATCGCCGCCCTTGGTGCTCTGCAGTCTGCCGAAGGGCATGGCCCGCTTTTTAACGGCGGTTTTGTTGAGGAAGGATATATAGAGCTGCGGGCCCTTCATATCCAGGTAAACCCGGATCATCCGCTCCTCTTCGGGCAGGAGAAGGCTCGCCTCGACGGCGTTGTCGAAGAGGTTGCCGAGGATGGTACAGAGCTCGATCTCCGGGATCCTGAGCTTCACCGGGATGTGCGCGTCGGCCGTGACCGCGATCCCTTTGGCCTGCGCCAGGGATATCTTGCTGTTGAGAATGGCGTCGGCCATGGGATTCCCGGTCTTGATCACGGCGTCCACCGTTTTCAGGTCGGTTTCCAGACCGTCGAGATATTCCCGGAGAGCGGGAAGATCGCCCGCCGCCGCCAGGGCCTTCATGGTCTGGATGTGATTGCGGTAGTCGTGCCGCCAGCCGCGCATCTTTTGATACATGTTGTCCACCTCGGCAAAATGCACGGCGATCAGCTCGTTCTGGTAAGCGGCCAGCTTCTTTTCGGCGCGTTTCCCGAATAACGGCATCTTTATCCCCTTCCCCGTTCGATGATGGCACGATTCAAAAGCTCGTACTGCCCGCGGGGAAGCGGAAGACGCGTCCCGTCGGTCAGCGTGACCTCGTTTCGCGCGGTGCGCGAGACGAAAGCCAGGTTCAAAAGATACGATCTTCCGATCCGGAAAAAGCCCGCTTCGGGCGAAAGCTCCTTTTCCAGATCCCCGAGGGTCATGCGCTTCCGATGGATCTCCCGGGCGTGGATGGTCACGTCGTTGTGAAACACCTCGGCGTAAACGATTTCCCGGAGGGGGATCCGCGTGATCCCGTCCCGTTCCCGGAGATAGAGGGCGCGGTCGTCCTCCGCGATCTCCCGGCAGGCACGGTCCAGTACCTGAAAGAGCTTTTCCTTCGCAACAGGCTTCATCAGATAATGAAGCGCCGCCACGTCGTACCCCTCCAGAATATAGTCGGAGTAGCCGGTAACAAAGATGATCTTGACCTCCCGGTTTCCTTCCCGGACACGCTTTGCAAGCTCCACGCCGTCCATTCCCGGCATCTCCACGTCGAGGAAGAGAAGCGAAAGCCGCCGGTCGGCCTCATAGGCGAAGAGAAAGGCCTCGGCCGAGGAGTAAAGCGCAAGAGTAAGCTCTTCTTCCCTCTCCTCTGCCCATTCCCGGACAAGGGAGGAAAGATATTCCGCGTCGCGCAGATCGTCGTCCACCACTGCCGCAAACAGACGCGCCATGGTTTTTTCCCCCCCTTCGGTCTCTTTTTTATTATCCTATCACACTACATTCTTTTTTGCAACAGACCGGTTTTTTCTTTCCTTTCCCCGGGATCTGTGATATAATACGAAAAAACAGTGCGTTCCCGCCTCCTCCGGGCCGGCGGGAGAAAGGACTCGAAGCATGAGATTTCTGATCGCGTCCGATCTGCACGGATCGGCTTATTTCACCCGTCTGCTCCTGGAACGGTTCCGGGAGGAAAAAGCCGACCGGCTTCTGCTTCTCGGCGATCTCCTCTATCACGGACCGCGCAACGCTCTTCCCCGGGAATACGATCCCGCGTCGACGGCGGCCATGCTGAACGAATACAGGGACGTGATCCTGGCGGTCAAGGGAAACTGCGACAGCGCGGTGGATCAGATGGTCCTGGATTTCCCCATCGAGGCGCCCTATCTCCTTCTCTTTGCCGACGGGTTCTCTCTCTATCTCACCCACGGGGACGTCTTTCCCCCCGAAAAGCCGATGCCGATGCCCCGCGGCTCCGCGTATCTTTTCGGCCACATCCACGTGCCGGTCAACGAAACGCGGGACGGGATTCTCTTCCTGAATCCCGGCTCCGCCGCGATCCCAAAGGGCGACAGTGTGAACAGCTACATGGTTTTTGAAAAAGGCGTTTTCACCTTTAAAAATATCAGCGGCGCGCCTTACGACGAGGCCGCGCTCCGCGCCTGACAAGCGTGGGAAAGGAGACGCATATGCGTATCGACGTGATCCCGGCGGGAGGACGGTATTTCCGCGCCAATCTCCATTGCCACACCACCGTTTCGGACGGGAAATTCACCCCGGAAGAGATCAAGGCGCATTACAAGGCGTACGGCTATCAGGTGGTGGCCTATACCGATCACCGGAACATGGTGGATCATTCCGATCTGAACGATCCCGGGTTCCTCGCGCTGACCGGCTACGAAATGGACTTCACCGAGGGGACCTACGCCACCCCCTACAAATTCCGGAAGACCTGCCATATCAACCTGATCTCTCCGGAGCCCCACCGCACGCACCGGGAGGCCTCGGGGGCGGGCTATACGCCGGAGATCGTGAACGCCTATATCAAATGGGGGCACGAGAACGGATATCTGGTCCATTACAACCACCCCGAATGGTCGGTGGAGGACCAGAACGATTATGACCGTTACGAAGGCTTCGACGCCATGGAGATCTACAATCACGGCTGCTACGTGGGCGGATGGCACGAGGAAAACGCCATCGTGTACGAGCGCATGCTGAAGAAGAACGGCAGGCTTTTCTGCCTCGCCACCGACGACAACCACAGTCCCGGCGACATGTGTGGCGGGTATGTGATGATCAAGGCGCCGGAGCTTACTTACGACGCGATCTTCGACGCTCTGAAAAACGGGGCGTATTACGCCTCCTGGGGCGCCCGGATCGACGAGGCCTACGTTGAGGACGGCGTTTTCCGCGTCACGACCCCCGGCGCGCGGGAGATCGCCTTTACCACCGGCATCCGTCACGCCCACCGCGCCATCGCCGCGGAGGGCGAAAGCCTGACCTCGGCGGAATTCCAGATCGATCCCGACGACGTCTTCGTCAAGGCCGAGGTGATCGACGAGGCGGGCCGCCGCGCCTACACCAACGCGTGGTTCCTGAAATAAACTGCCGACGGCGAAAGAAACCTGTCCCGGCCCTCCGGATGGAGGAGCCGGGACAGGTTTTTCTTTGTCAGTCTTTATTCTTCCTCTTCCGCGGGCTCAAAGGTGCCGGCCAGAAGAGTCACGCGCCCGCCCGCAGCGGCGAGAAGCCCGCCGTCGGTCGCGAAGCGCTTTTCCTCTTCCTCGCCCGTGACGATCTTCACCTTCCCCGCCTTGACTCCGGTGGAAAAGGGAATATGCCCCGGAAGGATCGCAAGATCGCCTTCGCTCCCCCGGAGGGAAAGCATCGCCGCGTCGCCCTCGTAGACGTTGCCGAGCGGCGTGGATACGGTCAGGAAAAAGGTCTTCATTTCTTCTCCTTCTCCGCTCTTTCCACCACCTGATCGATGGTGCCGGCAAAGAGGAAGACCGATTCGGGAAGATCGTCGTGTCTGCCGTCGATGATCTCGCGGAAGCCGCGGATGGTCTCCGAAAGCGGGACGTAGACGCCGGGATACCCGGTGAATTTTTCCGAAACGTAGAAGGGCTGGGAAAGGAAGCGCTGGATCTTTCTCGCCCGGGCCACCAGGACCTTGTCGTCGTCCGACAGCTCGTCCATGCCCATGATGGCGATGATGTCCATCAGCTCGTTGTACCGCTGAAGGATGCGCTGGACTTCCTTGGCAACCGCGTAATGCTCCGCGCCGAGGATCTCGGCAGAAAGGATGCGGCTGGTGGATTCCAGAGGATCCACCGCGGGATAGATGCCCTGGGAGGCGATGGCTCTGGAAAGCACCGTGGTGGCGTCCAGGTGCGCGAAGGTGGTGGCCGGAGCCGGGTCGGTCAGGTCGTCCGCCGGAACGTAGACCGCCTGCACCGACGTGATGGAGCCGCGGCGGGTGGAGGTGATCCGCTCCTGCAGAGCGCCCATCTCATTGGCGAGGGTGGGCTGGTATCCAACGGCCGAGGGCATGCGCCCGAGAAGCGCCGAAACCTCCGACCCCGCCTGGGTAAAGCGGAAAATGTTGTCGATGAAAAGGAGCACGTCCTGTCCTTCGGTGTCGCGGAAGTATTCGGCCATGGTCAGTCCCGAAAGACCGACGCGCATTCTCGCTCCGGGCGGCTCGTTCATCTGGCCGTAGACCAGGGCGGTGTTCTTCAGGACGCCCGACTGTTTCATTTCGTTATACAGGTCGTTGCCTTCGCGGGTGCGTTCGCCGACGCCGGTGAAGACCGAAAGGCCGCCGTGCTGCTTGGCCACGTTGTTGATCAGTTCCATGATCAGGACCGTCTTGCCGACGCCCGCGCCGCCGAACAGCCCGATCTTGCCCCCCTTCGAATAGGGGCAGATCAGATCGATGACCTTGATGCCGGTCTCAAGGATCTCGGTGGAGGTGGCAAGCTCGTCGTATTCGGGGGCGGGCCGGTGGATGTTCCATCTTTCCCCGGTTTCCACCGGCGGACCGTCGTCCACCACGTCGCCCAGGACGTTGAAGATCCTGCCGAGCGTTTCCCGTCCCACAGGAACACTGATGGCCTTGCCGGTGTCGGTGACCGGCGTTCCGCGCTGCAGACCGTCCGTGGAGGCCATGGCGATGCAGCGCACGGTGCTGTCGCCGATGTGCTGCGCCACCTCCACGGTCAGGGTACGCTTCCCCACCGGGATGGTCAGGGCGTTGTCGATGGCGGGCAGATGCCCCTCCGGAAAACGCACGTCCACCACAGGTCCCATGACCTGTGCAACGCTGCCCAATGCCGTATCAAGCATAGTTCTCTCTCCTCATTTCAGCTTTCGCTTCCCGCCACCACTTCGGTGATCTCCTGGGTGATGGCGCCCTGGCGCGCCCGGTTGTAGGCAAGGCGCAGATCCTCAAGCATCTGTTCCGCATTCTTGCCCGCCGAATCCATGGCCATCCGGCGCGCGGCCACCTCGCTGGCGAAGCTCTCCCGCACCGCGGCGTAAAGGACCCCCGCCACGTAAAGGGGCACCGCATGCTGAAAGACCGTCGCCTCGTCGGGCTCGAAAAGCATGGTCTTGTTCTTTTCCTCTTCCGGTTTTCCCAGGGGCAGGATCCAGAGTACCTCCGCTTCCTGGGTCATCATGGAGACGTAACGGGTCCGGATCACGCCGAGCCGGGCGTATCTCCCTTCCGCAAAATCCCGGCAGAGCTCTTCCGCCAGCCGGAGGGAATCGGCGTAGGAAAACGCTTCCGAGGAGACGAAATCGCCTCCCACCCGGTCGCAGACCCGTTTGCCGACGGGAAGGATCTCCGCCTCCGGGTATTCCTTCATCAGGCGGAACACGTTGGCGTTGTAGCCGCCGGCCAGCCCGCGGTCGCCCGCGATGACCACCAGACGCGTCGCGCCTTCGTCCTTCCGCATGTAGGGACTCTTGGCGCATTCCGGGGAGCGGGACAGGTCGTCGATCATTTCCCGCACGGCGGCGGCGTAAGCTCTCGCGCGCATCATCTGGTCGTTGGCGCGCCGGATCTTGGAGGAGGCCACCAGTCCCATGGCTTTTGTCAGATGCAGCGTGGAATTCACGCTTTTCATCCGGAGTCTCAGGCTCTTGGTATCGGCTCCCATCCCGTCACCTCTTCATCTCATCGAGGGCTCTTTTCAGGGTCTCCACGTCTTCATCCTCAAAATACCCCGACGCGATCCTCTCCATCAGGTGGGAATAATCGGTTTCCAGCTTGTCGTAAAGCGCTTTTTCGTAATCCGCGACGCCCTCCACCGGCACCTCGTCCAGATACCCGTTGATGACGGCGTAGACGATGGCGACCTGGCATCCCACCGGGATCGGATGGTTGCGCTTCTGCTTCAGGACCTCGACGATCCGTTCGCCGAGAGCGAGGCGCGCCTTGGTATCGGCGTCCAGGTCGCTCCCGAACTGGGCGAAGGCCTGCAGCTCGCGGTACTGGGCGTAAAGAAGCTTCAGAGGTCCCGCGACCTTCTTCATGCCCTTGATCTGGGCGGAACCGCCCACACGGCTGACCGAAATGCCCGGGTTGATGGCGGGCATGACGCCGGCGTGGAAAAGCTCGGTTTCCAGAAAGATCTGCCCGTCGGTGATGGAGATGACGTTGGTGGGGATGTAGGCCGAGACATCGCCCGCCTGCGTCTCGATGATGGGGAGGGCGGTGATCGACCCGCCGCCGTATTCCGGCGCCACGCAGGCCGCCCGCTCCAGAAGGCGGGAATGCAGATAGAAGACGTCGCCGGGATACGCCTCGCGTCCCGGAGGTCTGCGGATCAGGAGCGACAGGGCGCGGTAGGCCACCGCGTGCTTGGAAAGGTCGTCGTAAATGATCAGGACGTCCCTTCCCTGCTCCCGGAAATATTCAGCCATGGCGCAGCCGGAATACGGCGCCACATACTGAAGCGGCGCGCTCTCCGACGCGGAGGCCGCGACGATGGTGGTATATTCCATGGCGCCCGCCTTGAAAAGCTCCTGCGCCAGCTGGACGACCGAGGTGCTCTTCTGGCCGATAGCCACGTAAATGCAGATCACGCCGGTGTTTTTCTGATTGATGATGGTATCGATGGCGATCTCGGTCTTGCCGGTCTGCCGGTCGCCGATCAGAAGCTCGCGCTGGCCGCGGCCGATGGGGATCATGCTGTCGATGGCCTTGATCCCGGTCTGCAGCGGCACCGAAACGCTCTGCCTTTCGATGATGCCGGGCGCTTCGGATTCCACGGGGCGGGTCCCGCTGGCCGTGATCGGCCCTTTGCCGTCGATGGGCTCGCCCAGGGCGTTGACCACGCGGCCGAGGAAGCCTTCGCCCACCGGCACCGAAAGGACCCGGCCGGTCCTTTTCACCGTGGTCCCCTCCCGGATATCGTCGTGATCCGAAAGGATCGCCACCGAAACGGTCTCGTCCTCCAGATTCTGGGCCATGCCGAAGCTTCCGTCCTCGAATTCCAGAAGCTCGCTGGCCATGCAGTCCCGGAGCCCGTAAACGCGGGCGATGCCGTCGCCCACCAGGACCACCGAGCCGGTCTCGCTCATCTCCACGCGGGAGCGGTAGCTTTTGATTTGTTCCTTGAGGATATTGCTGATCTCTTCAGGTCTTTGACTCATGGTTATCCGACCATCCTTTTTCTTTCGCGGATCTGCCTCCGGCTTTCCCCGCAAAATCAGTCTGAAGCCCGGGGGACGGGCGGTCAAGGCCTCCCCGGGCGCGCATTCATCCTTCCATGGCCTCTTTCACGTCCCGCAGCCGATGACGAAGGCTGCCGTCCATGCGCATACCGTCCATTTCCACGACGAGCCCCCCGATGAGGGAGGGATCGACCCGGTAGTCCGCTCTGACGCTGCGTCCGCTGCGTTTTTCCAGGCTTTCCAGAAGCCTTGCCTTTTCCTCCCCGGAAAGAGGCGCCGCGCTCGTCACCGTCGCGCGGGATTCCCGGATGCTTTCGCGGTACATCAGTTCGAATTCGCGCTTCACGTCGTCGAATTCCGACACCTTTCTCTTTTCACACAAAAGCGTGAAAAAGGAGAGGACCGTATCGCACACCCGTCCGTCGAAGGCGGCGGCGATCACCGCTTCCTTTTCGGCGCGGGAAATCGCAGGAGAGGCAAAGAAATCAAGGCTCTCCGGCGTTTCGTGAAGCACCTCTCCCACGATCTCCAGTCCCTCGGAGATCGCGGGGGCGTTGCCGTCTTCCGCCGCCAGCTCCATCAGCGCGACGGCGTATTCCCTTCCGCGGCCCGTCATGATTTTTCACCGATCTCTTCGAGGAATTCCTCGAACAGAGCCTCGTGATCCTCCTTGCGGATCTCGCGGGAGAGCATTTTTTCGGTCAGGACGGCGGAGAGATCGACGATCTCCTGCTTGATGCCGGCCTCGGCCTTCTTCTTTTCCTGCTCCGCCTCGGTCTTCGCCTGACGGACGATGCCGTCGGCGGAGGCGTGCGCCTCGGTCAGGATCGCGTCGCTCTTCCTCTCGGCGGCGGCGGAGGCGTTTTTCAGGATCTCTCCCGCCTCGCTTTCGGCGCGGAGCATCCGCTCGTCCCACCGTTTCTTCGTTTCCTCCGCGGCAGCCTTCGCCTCCTCTGCGTCGCGGTATTCCTTCGCCACGGCTTCTTCCCGGGCGGCGATCGCGGCCTTGACGGGCTTAAAGAGGAAGCGCTTCAGCAGGAAAAACAGGATCGCCAGATTCGCAAGCGAGATCAGGATATTCCACAGATTGACCGAGATGATATCCAGCCATTCGTGCATAGGTTCCACGCTTTTCCTGCCGGTCAGCGGCCGATGGCGCTGACGAGAACTTCCACCAGACGCGCGGGCGCCACGAAGATCAGAAGGATCGCGATGACCAGCGCGTAAAGACCGGTGGTCTCCGCGACGGCGCAGCCCATCAGCATGGTGGTGGTGACGGCGCTGCGGCTTTCGGGCTGGCGGCCGATGGCTTCGCAGGCCTTGGCGACGGCGTTACCTTCGCCGATACCGGGGCCGATACCGGCGATCATGGCGATCCCGGCGCCCAGGGTGCAGCATCCCAGAATGATACCGATTGCAATTTCCAACATGGTTGAGGTCCTCCGTTTATTCTCTGCGGAGCGCGCGGCGCGCCGCAGCTTTGTCTTTTTTCTTTTGATAAGCCTCGGGCGAGAAGGCTCCCGCCACGTAAAGCATGGTCAGCATCGCGAAGATAAACGCCTGCAGACATCCGCTGAACAGATCGAAATACACCGAAAGGATCGCCGGCAGCCCGATCCGGAGAAAGGGGATCTCCCCCAGGACTCCCGGCAGCCAGCCGAGAAGCAGATCCGAAAGCCCCGTAAGGCCCGCCGTCACCAGGACTGAGATCACGATCCCGGAAAGGACGTTGCCGTAATGACGGAAGGACATGGCCACCGGGGTGGCAAGCTCGCTGACCAGATTGATCGGCGCGAAAAACGCCACCGGCTCGCAGAAGCTTTTCAGATAGTATCCCAGCCCGCACTTCAGCTTATAGAACGTGATCAGGAAGAACACCAGGATCGCCCAGCCTCCCACCACGTTCAGGTCCGAGGTCGGCGGGAAAAGCCCCAGAAGAGAGAGCAGACTGGAAAACGCCGAAAGCGCCATGATGGCGGCGATAAACGGCGCGAAGCCGAGAAAGATCTCGCCCATGTTGCCCTTCACCAGACCCTCGGTCTTTTCCACGATCCATTCGGCGATCACCTGTCTTTTGGTCTTTCTCCCCGCGCGGATCCCGTGGGTGAGATAGAGCGAAAGAAAGAGGATCGAAAGCACCACCATCCAGGAATTCACCTGCGATTCGGTGATGGGAAGCGGCTGGACCGGCGTGGGCAAAGTGAAGAACACGTAAGCGCCGGTGATGTCGATGCCCTCGCCCGGCGGGATCAGAAGCACCTTCAGGGTGATCCCCGCCGCCAGCGGCAGCACGGTCATGATCAGAAGCAGGACGTCAACCGCCGCGAAGCGACGGTCTTTGGTTTGCACGTTCGTCTCACCACCTCAAAACCGGGAAAACCCGGTCAGTCTCGTTTTTTGCGGTCGAAAAGCGGTCTGGCCGCCACGGCGATCCGCGGGAAAAAAAGCGGGATCAAAGCGGCGATCAGATCGAAAAAGGGGATCAGCGCCGCGGCCAGTCCCACGAGGACCAAAAGAAGCATCCGTCCCGCCTGGGAAAGACGCATCAGGCCGGCGGCGTCCTTTTCTTCCTTCCCAACGGCCTTCTGCACGGTCAGCCCCATCAGAAGGAAGTTCAGGATCGCGAAGAAAGCGCCGAAAAGTCCGCCCCACAAAACCGGAAGGGTCCACCGGCCGACGATCAGCCAGACCGCCTCCATCAGAGCGGTGAGAAGGAGGGTCCAGACCGCGATATAGAGCGTCTCCCGTCTGACTGTCGGGTCGATCCCCTTCACGGCTCTCCCTCCTCCCCGGCGGCCGGCAGGCGGCCGCTGATTCAATTCATTATACACGACCTTCCTGAAGATTGCAACGGGAAATCCCGGAAGACGTCCGGATCCGGGATCCCCGGATTTTCAGAGCAGGACCTCGTGTCCGGTCGCCGCCGACTCGTAGGCGCCGCGGAGGATCTTCATGATCTCCACGCCGTCCTCGGCCGGAGAGCGGCAGGGGATGCCCTCGGTCAGGCATGCCACGTAGTGATCGATCTCCCTCTGGAACAGATCCTGGAAGGCGAGCGAGACGTCGAATTTCAGAGTGGTGTCGGTCATGTAGCCCGATGCGGTGGAGTAGAATTTCAGATCGTCCTTCACGCTGACGCCGCCCTTGGTGCCGTAGAGCGCGATCTCGGTGCGGTCCTCGGGCAGGTTCAGGCTGTAGCTGGTCTCGGTATTCAGGACGGCGCCGTTGTCGAATCTTACCAGAGCGGTGGCGGCGTCCTCCACGTCGTTGATCTCCTTCGATTCTCTGCCGTAGGAGACGTACCCCGCCGTGGTGCGGAGCGAGGAGCGGTCCAGCTTCTTGAACGAAGCCGCGTAGACCGACACCGGCTTCGGATTCCCCATGACGTAGCGCGCGAAATCGATGATGTGCACGCCCAGATCGATCATCGGACCGCCGCCTGCGCGCTTCAGGTCGCAGAACCAGCCGCCCGGGTTGCCGTTGCGGCGCAGATAATCGGCCTTGGCGTAGTAGATCTCGCCGAAGTAACCGTCGTTTTTGAAGGCTTCGATGGCTTCCATATCCTTGCCGAAGCGGCGGACGAAGCCGATCATGAGGAGCTTGCCCGATTCTTCGGCGGCCTTTTTCATCTCCTCGGCCTCGGCCACGGTCATGGCCATGGGCTTTTCACAGAGGACGTTTTTGCCGGCCTTCAGGCAGGCCACGGTCACCGGGGCGTGCGCCACGTTCCAGGTGCAGACGCTCACCGCGTCCAATTCCGGGCAATCCCGGAGCATGTCGTTCACGTCGGTATAGAGTCTTTCGACCCCGTGCAGCGCCCCCTGGGATTTCAGTCTTTCCTCGTTGATGTCGCAGAAAGCGTAGATCTCGGTCAGGGGATTCTTCTTGTAGCCCCCGATATGGCACTGGGCAATGCCGCCGACGCCTACGATACCGATTTTCAGTTTTTTCATAGCTGCCTCCTTATCGTCCTCTGCCGGGACGTTTTTTCTTGTTTCCTTTCAGAGAGTTTCCATCGCGGCCTTCACCGCGTCGGTCATGAGATCGATCGCCAGATCGAGGTATTTTTTGCCGCGTTCGGCGGTGGAATCCCGCGGATCGCTCTTGACGGTACCCTCCGCGTTGGCCCTGCCGAGATAGGTGTCCCCGTCGGTGATGCCCCAGTCGGTGTTTTTCAGGGGGACTTCCTTCGGCGGGAGCTTTGAAAGGTCGACGCTGTCGGTCAGATGCATCATCAGGGAGGTTTCCAGCACCGTGGCGTGTCCCATATTCACCCGGTCGGCGCGGTTGAGCGGGCTGAAGTAGCCGGGAACGATGACCTTCATGGTTTTGCTTTCGCCGTTGAACTGCCGCATCAGCCGGTCGAGCGACGCGTTCTGTCCGTCGGCGCCGTGTCCGTTGACCAGCACCGCCAGACGGAAGCCCTGCTTTTCCAGCATCCGGAGATATTCGCCCGCCACGGCGGCGAAGATCTCTTCCCTCGCGTACATCGACGGCAGCGTGTTTTTCGGGAAATCCTGGCCGACGATGTATTCGTCGCCCCGGAAGCCGATGTTCCGGAGCATCTCGGGGGTGCGGGCGCGCTCGGTGCCGAAAAAGAGGGTGGGCAGCAGCACGCCGCCGGTCCTTTTCACCGCCCCCTCCGCCACGGCGGCCGCCGTCAGCGGATCGGTGCCGAAGGGCATGGCCGGTCCGTGCCATTCCAGAGGCCCGATGGGCAGATAGGCGATCCCGGTGCGTTCGATCTCCGCGAGGATCTGGTCGGGCCGCATTTCCTCGTAACGGTATGCGCGGCCGCGGCCGAGATACATCAGGTTGACACGGCCGAAGCTTGCGAACTTCGCTTCGAAGATATGGAGCTTTTTATACTGCGGACGGATCTTTCCCGAAAGGATCCCCTCGCCGCAGGCGATCAGGTCGTCAAGGATGTCGTTTTCCAACTCCTCGTGCCCGCCGCATATCAGATCGAAGGCCCCTTCCTTTTGGAGCCGCGCCGCCTTTTTCACGCCGCGGAGCCATCTGGCCACCACCTGCTTCCGGTCCTCTCCCGGCATCATGACCAGCTCGATATGCTGATGGTTGTCGCCGGAGAACAGGACGCCGTCGGCTCTGTCCAGAAGATCCACCGATCCCGGCGTGTGTCCCGGGCAGGCGAAGACTTCGATCTTCTTGTCGCCCAGATCGAAGACGTGCCCGTCGGCAAAGGGGATCGCCTCGGGATGCGGGACCTCCACCGTCATCTTCCCGGGATCGAAGAGCCCCTTGCTTTCTGGATAGGTGTCCAGGATGCTTTGGGCGTAATTTTTCCGCGATTCCAGATTGGAGGAAAGAGCCATCCTCACGTCCTTTTTGTGTACGTAGAACGTCCGGAACTGATGCGTGCCTCCGGCGTGATCGCCGTGTCCGTGGGTCAGCACCACGTCGTAGGGAGTGTCAAGAAGCTCTTCGACAAGTCCCTTCAGATCGCCGACGCCGGTGCCGGTGTCGATGAGAAGCCCTCTTTTCGAGCCTCTGACCACGTAGACGGTGCCGAGATTGAATTCCTCCACCCGCCATACGCCGGGTTTCATTTCCTTGACCGTGTAGCCGTTTTTCTGCATGGAGCGCTCCTCTCTTTTTTTCCGCCGGTCTCCCGGCGTCCCGTTCATTGCCGTGCCGTCCGCACGGGCCGGTTCGTCAGAAGGCCAGTACTTCCCGGTTCCCCGCGGGGATCCTCCCGGCCGGCTTTTCCTCCCGCTCGCCCGCCGCGGCGAGCTTCCACGCGGAAAGCGCCGCGCGGAGCATTTCCTCGTCCGGTTCGCGGGTGGTGAAACGCTGGGCCGCGAGCCCGAGCTTCTGAAGCGGGCCGTTCTTTCCCGCGGCCATACCCTCGTAGGCGACGGCCAGCGAGGCGAGAAGCAGAGCGAGCCTGGCCGGCTCGCGCGCCTTTTCGGGAACGAGGGGCAGAAGCACGCCGGACGAAACCGTGTAGATCGCCATCGACGCCGCCGAGAGCGAGGTCCCGCAGCGCGGATGGAAGCGGGAGGCGTTCCTCGCCTCCTCCAGAGTCGGCGCCCGCCCCGCCTTTTCGGCGGCGGCGATCACCTTGTGTTCGGCGCCGTGGAAACCGCGAAGCCGTTTGCCCGTCGGCGTTTCGAACACGAGGACCACCGAAAGAATATCGAAAAAAGTATCCGTCAGGGAGAGAAGCGGCTCGCGCGCCGCGGCCTTTTCGCGGAGCGCCGCCTTGATAAGCCCTTCGATCTGCACCTTGAGGGCCGAAAGGCCGGTGTTGCCGCCGAGGATCCCGCAAAAACCGGCAAGCTCTCCGAGGCCGAAATCCTTCGCCCCGGCGTTGCGGAGCCGAAAGGCGCGCACGTAAGCTCTGGCCGAGGTGGCCGTGGAGGCGTAAAGGCTGCCGAACGCCCGGAGAACCGGGATCTTCACGGGGTTTTTGACCGTGCGGAAGGAATCCTCCCGGAGCCTTCCCTCCCGGTCGTACACGGCGACTCCCGCGCGATTTCCCCTGACCATCATCACGCCGTCGGGCAGCGCCGATCCGCCGACTTTATCCATGGAGATTCTCCTTTCCGGAAGCAAAGGAAAACGATTCCGTTTCCCTCCGTCTTTTGTATCAGGCGGCTTCAGTATACCACAATCCCGCCTCTTGTGAAAGGGGCTTTCGTGAAATCTCGGCAAAAATCTCCCGGGAAAGGTCTTCCATTCCGTCGCTTTGGCGAACGATTCCCGGTATCTTTTCATCGCCGCCTGTGATATAATCAGGGCAAAAGATGATCATGGAGTTGTATGATGAAAAGAAATGAAAAGGCCGCGGGCGGAGAAGCGCCTGCGGAGAAAGGTCTTCGCGCCGGGATCCGCCGCTTCGGCGAAAAGCCCTCCAACCGGCTTCTTCTGCTCTTCGCGCTGGAGGGCGTGCTTCTGCAGTACGTCGCCTCCATCAACGGCTTCGGCAACAATCTCTACGCCACCAATCTGGGCGCCACGCCTTCCCAGATCGCCCTGAACCAGACCATCCCCAATCTGACGGCGGTGCTTCTGATGCTGCCGGCGGGCCTGATCAGCGACCGGATGAAATCGGCCAAGACGGTCCCGGTCTCGATGCTCCTTTTCATGGGGACCATGTATCTCGGCTTCGGCACGGTGCCGGCGCTCGGCGAAAACAGGATGATCTTCTACTTTGCCTTTCTGGCCATGACCGCGGGGCTGATCGCCGCCTTCAACGCCCAATGGCAGAACCTTTTCGCCGCCGCGGTCCCGCCGGGCGAGCAGAACCGCACCTACGCCTTCCGCAACCGTCTGATGTTCGCGATCGGCACCCTGTCGCCCCTGATCTGCGGGCAGGCCATGTCGCATTTTCAGACCACCGACGGAAAGCTCGGGGTCCTGCGCGTCTTCTATTATATTTCGGCCGCCTTCCTCTATCTGCAGGCCTTCATCCTGTCCCGTATCCGGGTGCGTCCCAATCTGGACGCGGGAAAACGTTTCTCCCTGAAGGACGCCGGCGAGCTCTTCGGGAGCCTCGCCCGCAACAGGCGGTTCCTGTTTTTCTTCGGATCGGTGCTGTTTTTCTATCTGGGCTGGCACGTCGACTGGTCCATGTGGTATATCGGCGAGACCCGGTACCTCGGCATGACCGAAGCGCATCTGAGCTATTTCACCGCTCTCTGCTCGGTCTTTCAGCTTCTGGGCATCGGCTTCTGGGCCCGGGTCAATCAGAAAAAGAGCATCCACTTCTCCCTGCCCTTCGGCCTTTTCGGGCTTCTGCTCTGCCCCGCCACCATCATGGCGGCCCACGCCATCGGCGGAGACGCCGGGCGGTGGTTCTTCATGATCGTCGGATCGGCCGAGAATTTCCCGCAGGCCTGCATCGCGCTATGCATCCTGCAGATGCTCCTCGCCGTGATCCCCGACCGGAACCGCGCCCTGACCATCAGCCTGTACACCATGATGATCACCCTGTCCAACAGCCTGATGCCTCTTCTCGGCGTGCGGATCTTCAACGCCCTCGGCGGCGAAACGAAAGCCTTCTACCTCTTCAACGGCATCGTTTTCGTCTGGCGGATCCTTTCGACCTCGCTTTTCGTTTACCGTTATCTGCTCTACCGGAAAAAGCCCGATCTCTTCCTCATGCCGGAGGAGGAGAAGCGCGCCTCCTCCTGACCGCGGATCCCCCGGGCGCAGATCGCCCCGCGCGTTTCTCCGGGAACGCGCGGGGCTTTTCCCTGTCTCGGACCGAAACAAAAAGAGCGTTCTGCGGATCCGCAAAGCGCTCTTTTCTGTCTTTTTGATTTTGCTTCGGACGTTTCTTCCGAAGATTCACCCACGGACGACCTTTCCGGAACGGAGGCATCTGGTACAAACGTATTTGTGGCAGGGAGTTCCGTTTTCCATCACCTTAACGCGTCTGATGTTCGGCTTCCAGGATCTGTTCGTTCTGATGTGGGAGTGTGATAATTGAATGCCGAAAGTAACGCCCTTTCCGCAAATCTCACATTTAGCCATCGATTAACACCTCCTTCTCATGTCGACCCGGTTATTATATCAGATACAAAATCAAAATGCAAGAGGGAAATCTCTGTTTTTTCAAGATTTCTTTCCCGGTTTCACGAAAAGCAGCAGGCATGCGGAGGGAATCCGTTCTTCACAACCGGCGGGCGGTATGGTATAATATGCATGTCATAAAACTGTGAGGAGCGGATCCGGTCATGAAGACAGATTTCGAGAAGAAGTACCGGTACGGTTTTTTCGTTCACTACATCGCCTGCGGAGCTTTCTACAAGGACGGGACCTCGCCTGCCTCCATCGACGAAGCCGCAGACAATTTCGACGTGCCGGGATTTGTGCGGGATCTTTCCGATATGAAAGTGGATTACCTGATCTTCACGGCGTGGCATTTCCGCATGCTGCCGCTCTATCCGAGCGCCGTGACCGAAAAGCTTCGCCCCGGCTGTTCCGTGAAGCGGGACCTTCTGGGGGAAATCATCGACGGAGTGCGCCGGGCCGGGATCGGCGTCATCCTGTATACCCATCCGCGGGACGGCCACGATTTTGTCGGGAAGGAGCGGATCGACAGCGGGTGGGGCGAAGGCTGGTACAAGACCGAAGAGGAAGAGGACAAATCAAGACCCAACCCCGAAACCTTTCAATACCCGGTTTGGAACGCCTACGTGCAGGCGCTCTACAAGGAGCTGATCGACCGCTACGGCGACCGGATCGACGGGATCTTCACCGACGGTATGGGGCCGTGCATCTTGAAGAGCAACTGGCCGGACTACACCATGCCGGTCGTCGATTATCTCGGCATCCGGCGCACCGTCAAATCCGATCCCCGCAGGATCCTGATCCAGAATTATTTCGGATGCGAGTTTTCAAACGATTTTATCATGCCGGAAGGATTCTTCAACCTGGAGAAAAAAATGCCCGTCCGCCGTTGGCCGGCCTGTGAAAAAGCCATCGCCACGTCTCCGTTTTTGGGATGGGCAGCGTCAGGCCGTTACGGCGAGGACGCGCGGTTCCTCACTCCGGAGGACGTCGCGCTCTATACGGTCTTCCAGAGTACCTGCGTAAAAGCCGGCGGCGTCTGCTGGGCGTCGGGGCCCTACTGCGGCGGCGGATGGGACGTGGGCGTGATGGAGACGATGCGCGAGGTCGGACGGCATATGGAGCGCCTCGCACCGGCGATCCGGGATACCGTGCCGAGCGCGAGCTGGCCGACCGTTTCCGGCGACACGATCGAGAAAAAGCACGGCGTGTTCGCCGCGTCCTCCTCCGACCGCCTGCGGGAATTCATCCACGTGGCGGATATGCCGGAAAACGGAGTCGTGACGCTCCCCGCGCCGGAGGACGGCGCAAAGCTCCTGAACCCGCGCGCCGCGACGGGCCGTATGACCGTTTCCTCCTTTGAACAGGACGATGCCGGCGTCCGCATGACCCTCCGCGGGACGCCGGACGAGGTCGACACGGTGATCGTTTTCGATCGCGTCAACGATCCCGCGGCTCCCCGGTGGAAATGGATCGACTGCGCGGACAAAAGGCTCCGGTATCTGCCGGTCGAGGATTGGAAATACCGGATGGTCGGCGGTTACGGAGAGGGAGACGACAAAAACGTCGCGACCCTCGGCGCCTACGAATACGACACGCGCACGGCCGGAAGAGAGACGGCGCGCATGGATACCTGGTTCGAGGGGAGCGAGGCGGAGATCTACGGCGCGATCGATCCGGCGGGCGGCGAGGCCGATCTGGTGATCGACGACATCTTCGTCGCGCGGCTTTCAAACCGCGGCGCCGTGCGGAAAAACCGCGTGCTGCTCGGTTCTTCCGGCGAGCTTGCGGGCGGCGTCCACACCGTGACGCTTGTCGCGCGCGGCGCGGGATTCGAATTCGACGCCATGAGGATCCGGCTGTAACGATCCGCATTACGCACGGAGGCAGAGGATATGAACGCATCTTTCCCGATACCCGCCCATCTTCCCGCGCGCCTGACGATCGCCTTTGTGATGTGGGGGCTTTTCGACACCGGGAACGGGCCGTACCGCGATATCGACCGCATGGTCAGAGAGCACGCGGAACGAGGCTTCAACTGCATCCGCCTGGAGGACGGCGCCGGCCTCACCCACGATATCGACGGCAGACGCCGCGGGCCAGTCTTCTTTCACTCGCCCTTCGGAAAATACCAGACCACCCGCCAAATCTCGTTCGCCGCGGGCGAGGAAGGTCCCGTCGACGTAATGGAAAGGCTGATCGCGCTTGCCCGGGCATGCCGGAAATACGGCGTTTTTCTGATCTTTTCCTCCTGGTATTTCCTGCATACCTACTGGTATCTGGACAACGACCTGAACCGGGAGCTGCGGGACGGAAAGCCGGAAGATATGTTCATGAAATTCGCCCGGTATCATCATTATATCCTCCGGGAGCTGGAAGAGCGCGGCCTTGACGACCGGATCGCGGCAGTGGAGATTTTCAACGAGATCTCGGCGATCCCGACCTATATCGGGGAAATGAAGGAGACGGACGTCTCCGGGATCGATTTCACGCAAAGGCACGCCGAAGCGCTCGCCTGGCTTCGGAAAGAGCATCCCGGTCTTCTCTTCGCCGCCGACAACGACAGCGTGTCCGACGAGCAGATCGCCCTGCTCCCGGATACTCTGCAGGCGTTCAACGGGCACAATTATTATCTCTGGGACGTCTACGCGGGGACGCTGGAGGCGGGAGAGCCGAGGATGACCCGCCTCTTCGCCGGCAAGGTCACGCCCGGGGACGTCGCGCTTTCGCGCGCGGGACTCACGCCCCTGACCAGGACCTGTTCCCCGTGGTACAACCGGATCGCCCGGTGCAACGACGTGATACCCGAAAGGATCCCGGAGCTGGAGGACTGGCTTTCCCGGCGGCTTGCGGAGAACCGGACGGGATATCTTGAAAAACTCGACGCTTTCTGCCTCGGCCTTCGCAAGGTGTCCGAAAGATTCCTGGGCATCCCGCTCCTGTGCGGGGAGGGCGTCACGTACTGTTCCCGGCAGGACGTGCTTTGGGAGGAAAAAAGCGACGCCTTCTGGGATATGATCAGGATCACGATCCTGAAATACAAAGAGACCGGACTCTGGGGCACGCTGCTGAAGACCTGCTGCGGGCCGGAGGATCCGAGCTGGGAGCTCTGCAAAGACCGCATCCGGGAGCTGAACGAACTGTTCCTCGCGTAACCGCGCCCCCCGGGAGCGCGCGGACACGCTCTCCCGATAAAGCCGGGGCTTTACATCGGTCGATATTCGCATTATAATAAACGGGACGAACGTCCTGCCCTTCCGGGCGCGCCGGCGCTGCGGAAGGACCGGGGCATTACCCACATTCACGGAAAGGAAGTTCAAGTATGTCTGGCATCGGCACAAAATGCGTTCAGGAAGGCTACACGCCCAGGAGCGGAGAGCCGCGCGTTCTGCCCATCGTGCAGAGCACGACCTTCAAATACGATACCGGAGAAGCCATGGGCAAGCTCTTCGATCTGGAGGCGGAAGGATATTTTTACACCCGTCTTCAGAACCCCACCAACGACTCGGTCGCCCGCAAGCTCGCCGCCCTGGAGGGCGGCAGCGCGGCGATCCTTCTGTCCTCCGGTCAGGCGGCCAGCTTTTACAGCGTTTTCAACCTCGCCTCGGCGGGGGATCACGTGGTTTCCTCGGCGGCTGTCTACGGCGGCACCTACAACCTCTTCGCGGTGACCATGAAGCGCATGGGCATCGATTTCACCTTCGTCAGCCCCGACGCGACCGACGAGGAGCTTTCGGCCGCCTTCCGTCCCAATACGAAGGCCGTATTCGGCGAAACCATCGCGAATCCCGCTCTGGCCGTTCTGGATATCGAGCGGTTCGCGCGCGTCGCCCACGCTCACGGCGTTCCGCTGATCGTGGACAACACCTTCCCCACGCCGATCAACTGCCGTCCCTTTGAGTGGGGCGCCGACATCGTGACCCATTCCACGACGAAATATCTGGACGGCCACGCCACTTCGGTGGGCGGCGCCATCGTGGACAGCGGCAAATTCGACTGGTTCCGCTATGCGGACAAGTTCCCCGGTCTCACCACGCCGGACGAAAGCTACCACGGCATCGTTTACGCCGAAAAATTCGGTCTCGGCGGCGCCTACGTCACCAAATGCACCGCCCAGCTCATGCGCGATTTCGGATCGATCCCCTCCCCCTTCAACTGCTTCCTTCTGAACCTCGGCATGGAGACCCTGCATCTGCGCATGCCGCGGCACGTCGCAAACGCCCAGGCGGCGGCGGAGTTCCTCTCCGCGCATCCGAAGGTTGCCTGGGTGCAGTACTGCGGACTTCCCGGCGACAAGTATTACGAGCTCGGCAAAAAGTACCTGCCGAACGGCTCCTCGGGCGTTCTGTCCTTCGGTGTGAAGGGCGGCAGAGCCGGCGCCGAGACCTTCATGAAGAATCTGAAGCTTGCGGCCATCGTCACCCACGTTGCCGACGCGCGTACCTGCATCCTGCATCCGGCCAGCACCACGCACCGTCAGATGAGCGACGAGGAGCTGATCGCCGGCGGCGTCGCTCCCGACATGATGCGCCTGAGCGTCGGCATCGAGGATCCGGAGGATATCCTCGCCGATCTGGCGCAGGCCCTCGAAAAGGTCTGACTTTTCCGTTCCCCGACCTCTGTCCCGGAGGGAAGCGCCGCTTTCCTCCGGGCCTTTTTTCCGAAGGAGCCCTCAAACCGCCTTTGCAACGCCGCGGGTTTTATGCTATACTATGAAAAACACACGTTCAGGAGGGGGCCTATGGAATATATTCTTCCCGCGGTCACGGCGCTTCTGGCACTCGCCGCGGTGATCCTTCTTGCGGTGCTTCTGGCGAAAAGCGTCCGCGCTTCGCGCGACACGCGGCTTCTTGACGAGCTCCATGAGGAAATGCGCCTTTCGCGGAGCGAGACGCGCGACGTCCTCAGGGAGTCGGCCGAGTCGGCCTCCCGCACCGCCTCCAGCGAAAAGCAGTATTATTACGAATCGCAGGAAGCCAGGCTCCGGGAGCTCTCGACCTCCCAGAAGCGTCTTTCCGAAGACGTGCACCGCGCGCTCCTTCTGCAGGATGAAAGGCTCCGGGATCTTTCCCAGAAGGAGGAAGCCTTCAGGCAGACCCTTGACGGCCGGATGAAGGAAATGCGGGAGGAGAACGACAGGCGCACCGAAGAGCTGCGGAAAACGGTCGACGAGCGGCTGGAAAAATCCCTGGAAAGCCAGATTACCCGTTCCTTCGGTCTGGTCAACGAGAGGCTGGAGCAGGTCTACAAGGGCCTCGGCGAGATGCAGACCCTGGCAAGCGGGGTCGGAGACCTGAAAAAGGTCCTGACCAACGTCAAGACCAAGGGGATCCTGGGCGAGCTGCAGCTCGGCGCGATCCTGGAGGATATCCTCTCCCCCGATCAGTATCTGACCGACGTGGCCACGATCCCCGGCAGCCGCGACCGGGTGGAATACGCGGTGAAAATGCCCGGAGCCGGCGGCGGCACGGTGCTTCTGCCCATCGACGCCAAATTCCCCTCCGAGCCCTATCAGGCGCTGGAGGCGGCTTATGAAGCCGGATCTCCCGAGGAGATCAGCGAAGCCGCGAGATTCCTGGTGGCCCGTCTCCGCGCCGAGGCGCGGGACATCCGTCAGAAATACGTGGAGCCGCCCCATACCACCGATTTTGCCATCCTTTTTCTCCCCTTCGAGGGGCTGTACGCCGAGGCGGTGCGCCACGGGCTGATCGAAAGCCTGCAGAGGGATTACCGGGTCAATCTGGCCGGGCCTTCCACCATGGCCGCGCTTCTCAACAGCCTGCAGCTCGGCTTCCGGAACCTTGCGATCCAGAAACGCTCCGCTGAGGTCTGGGAGGTCCTGCTTTCGGTCAAAGCCGAATTCGAAAAGTTCGGAGAGGCTCTGGCCTTGACCGACCGGCGTCTTTCCCAGGCGCAGAGCGAGCTGGAAAACCTGGTGGGCGTGCGCACCCGCCAGATCCAGAGAAGGCTCGACAAGCTTTCCTCCCCGTCCGGCGAAGAACCCCCCTTTCTTCCCGACGCGTCCCTTCCGCCCGCAGAGGCAGACGATCCCGTCTGACCGCACGTTCCGTACCGTCAAGAAAAGGAGAACCGATGAAAACTCTGACAAAAGACGAAGCCTGGGCTTTGCTCCGGGAATACAACGAAGGCGAATTCCATCTGCGCCACGCGAAGACCGTGGGATGCGTGATGCGCTATTTCGCTGAAACCGAAGGATACGCCGACGAAGCCGGTTTCTGGGAGACCGTGGGGATCCTGCACGACCTGGATTTCGAAAAATATCCCGAAGAGCATTGCCGGAAGTCCCAGGAGATCATGCGCGAGAGAGGACTTGACGAAAGACTGATCCGCGCGACCGCCTCCCACGGGTACGGCATCACGGTGGATATCAAGCCCGAACACAAGATGGAGAAGCTCCTTTTCGCATCCGACGAGCTGACCGGACTCATCGGCGCGGCGGCTCTGATGCGCCCGTCGAAGAGCGTTTCGGATATGGAGCTGAAATCTCTCAAGAAGAAATACAAAGACAGGAAATTCGCCGCCGGCGTCGACCGGGCCGTCATTGAAGAAGGCGCCGGGATGCTGGGGTGGGAGCTCGACGAGCTTCTGGAAAAAACTCTGTCCGCCATGAAGGCGGCGGAAGAAGAAATCAACGCGGACTGAACGCATTGGAAAGGAGACCGTATCGTGATCTGTCCGTCCTGTAAACACGAAAACCGTGAAGGCGCGCGCTTCTGCGGGAATTGCGGCGCCGATCTGGAGCCGCTTCCTTCCCGGGAATCCCCCGCCGAAAGCGGCGCCGGGCAAATAGCCGCGCCGTCTCCCGTCCCCGCCCCGGAGACGCCGCCCGCCGCGGAGACAGCCGTTCCGCCGTCCTCCCCTCCCGCCGGGAAGGGCAAAAAGGAAAAAGACGCCGCAGGGAAGAAGAAACGCCGCCGTTTCCCCGTCGCCCTCGTCGTCATACTGTCTCTCCTTCTCATCGCCTTCGTATGGGTGGGGGTTTCGCTCTACGGATCGCATCTGCTGGGAAAAGCGCTGCCCTCTTCTCCTTTCGTCTTTGAAGGTCCGCTGGATTCGGAAAACTATGTCTCCCGGGATTTCACCGCGGGCGGCGCATACGCGCTTCCGAAAGGGTTCGGGAAGCTTCACTGGTCCTGCCGGAGCGAATACGTATCCCTGAACGACCGGGAAGACGGCACGGCCGAAGCCGACGTTCGCCGCCCGGCGGATCACGAAACCGTCCGGGTCTTCGTCACCTGCCGGTATCTCTTCGGCATAGCCCGGAAATCCTATACGCTCCAGCTCGCGCCGAAGCCCACTCTGACGGTTTCGGCGGTGAAAACGCCGGACGAGAGCATGCTTCGCGCCGATACCACCGTGGTCTATACGGACGAGACCGGCGTGATCACAGATATCTCGGGCGATCTGGGAGACGTGACGATCTCCTGCGCCGAGGACGCCGAAACCGTTGCCCGCGCCTACCGCCGGATCCTTGCCGTACCGGACAGCTTCGAGATCGTCTGCGAGCATATCATGAAAGGCACGAACTCCGTCTTTTACCAAATGGATCTCTACGAGGACGGCTACCCGCTGATGGGCGAATACATCAGCGTTGCGACCGGGAAGGACGGGACTCTCTTTGACGTAAAAAGCGACGTCCATTCCAGGATCCCCGAGCCGCAGACCGACCGGATCGAAAAAGAGGGTATGGACGAGGCCTCCATTCTCGAGGCTTATGCCGCAGAGACCGGCAAAAGCTTTGAGAAGACGTATAAGATGGATCCGGCCGTCTTCTATTTCGACGGAACGCTGATGCACGGCTATTACGCGGTGGATCAGGAAAACAAGGTGTATGACGTCCTGGTGGAAGCGGAAACCGGAAAGGTCGTCTACTGCGAGCCCGATCAGGCCTCCGTATACCTCGGCGACCTGGCAGACAGGCTTCAGGAAACCATCCGGCCTGCAAAGGAGCTTTACGACTCTCTCGAACCGGTCAAGGTCAAGGGATACGCGGAAAGCGATACCGGGAAAGAACACCTTCTGACCGCGGACGGCGCCTTCAGTCCCGCGACGGAGAAATACTACCTCATCGATCCCCGCCGGAATATCTTCGTGGAAAAGAGCAGCGATTTTTCTGCCTCGGCCGACGGCCGCGGCAGCGCGGTGTCGAGCGATACGGACGAATTTTCCGACAGCGTCTCGCTGGAAGCCCTGAAATGGATCCAGGACGCCTACGACTGGTTCGAAGCCGGCTTCAGTCTGGGAGACGTCCGTCCTTTCGGGATCCGATGCCTGACGAATTCCTCCTATTCTCCCGACGGCGCCGAACCGTACGACGGCGCGGCCTGCGACGTTCTGAATCATCTTCACGTCTTCCCGGCGCAGGAGTACGCCGCAACGGCCGCCGCCCTGCCCCCCGCCGTTTATCGCGAATACGCGCGGTCGGTCGTGAACCTCAAGCATCCCTTCACGTATTTCTGGAACGCGAGCGAACCTGCCAACGCCGCCGTCAGCGAAGCATACGCCGACGTTTTCGGATACTGGATCTCCGAGGATACGCCGAAGGAGTATCTGCCGGACGGTTACCGGCTCTGGGCTATGGGACCGTTTGCTCCGGCTGATTCCGACGGACGGATCTATCTCCGCAGCTCGCTTTACGGGACCTGTGAAAACGACCAGCTCGTCCCGGCATATCCCGCATACGACGGATCCGATCCCCTTGCGGCGTCGGTCTATATCTCCAACGTGGCCTGCCGGATGTACGTCTTCGGGCAGGAGGAATGCGGTCTTTCAAAGCGTCTTACGCAGGATATCTGGTACGATTCCATGGCCTTCGGATACATGCAGTTCCGGGGAAGCGACATCAATCATATCCGGCGCAACGTTCTGAAGGCCGCCGCTCTTCACGAATGCACCGGGGAGCAGCTTGAATACATCGAGGATCTGTTCTTCGACGTCGGGATCCGCGACGGCCAGGAAGAGCGCCATACCGAACCGTCGTATATTTCCGGCCGTCTGATCGACGAAGAAACCGGCCTCCCCGTCGCAGACGCCAAGCTGATCGTCATCTCCGGAGGGGATACCCGTACGGTCTTCACCGATTCCTTCGGCGGCTTTGCCGTCACGGGCGTCGCGCTTGCGGGAAGCAGGATCGAATGCAACTCCTTCGGAGAAACCTGTACGCTTTACCCGGAGATCACGCAGTTCGCCGTGTACGCCGTGAAACAGGGAGACGACGAATCCGCATACAGCCTGCCCGGCGAAGACGGAGGAGGGGACGAAGAGGATCCCGAAGAAATCGCCGACCTCCTGGCTGCCGACGACGTCTTCGTGGTCACCATCGACAACCCCCTCGCTTCCCTGTTCTCCAGAAAAATCAAGGTATCTCTTTTCGTCACCCGCGAGTATTCCGAAGAGCTCCAGGCCGAATTGAAAGCCGATCTGGAAAAAAGCCTGCTCTCCACCGGCGATTACCTCAATTCCGAAGTGACCGTCAAGAGCGCGACGCAGCGCATGCTCAAAAAAGTGGAGGAAGGCGAGATCCCCCACGGATTCGCCAATGCGCTTCCCGATTCGAGCGAAATCGAGATCCGTTCCTTCGACGAATGGTGGTATTATCTGAAGCTCTATCTGGGCTATCTCAACAAGATCACCTTCTACGTCCGCGGTACGGGCGAGCTCCGGTCGATCCATTGACAGACCCATACGCAGGCCGCAGAGAATGCGGCCTGCTTCCATGAAGGGAGGAACACATGCCCACCTGGCCTACCCATCTTGCTCTGGCAGACCGTCTCTTCAAAACCGGCATGACGCTTGACCCCCGCGGCTTCGCCGTGGGAAGTGTCGGTCCGGACTGTAATGTGGAGAACGAAGACTGGACAGAATTCACCCCGTCCCGCGAATCCACCCACTGTACCCGGGGCAGGAGGAAAGCCATTTCGGACGCGGAAGAATTCTACCGGGAACGCGTGGAGGGAAAGCGTTTTTCTTCCGGTGAGGAGAGATCCTTCTTTTTCGGATACTACGCGCATATTCTCGTTGACGCGCTCTATCAGGATTTCACCCACCGTCCGGAAGAAGTTGAAGAGAGCTTCGGCCGTCTGGACCGCGATCCCGCCTTCCGGGAAAGGCGCGGGAGCCTGCCGAAGGATTTCGACACTCTGAAAGAGCTTTTCGGTCCCCGTTTCACCTACCGGGAGATCGAACATCTGGAAGATCTCTATCTCAGAGAGCATCCGGATTCTCTGTTTCTCACCGTGCTCCGCCATGTGCACAGCTTTCCGGACTATATGCCGGAGTTCCCTTCCGGCGCGTTCTCCCGCAAGATCGCCCTGATGGCATATCTTCCGGATCCGGGGGCGGGCGAGGAGATCTTCTGGACCGGGGAGAAATACAGCCGCTTTCTTGAAGAAGCTTTTCTTCTTCTGCACCGGAACCTCCGTGAAAAAGGGATCGCCTTTTCCCCTCATGCGGAGTCCGTGTCCCAGACGCCTTAGTGATACCCGGAAGGAAAAAAGCCCGCGGGACGGTCTGCATCGCTGCAGCCGTCCCGCGGTCCGTATGTCGTTTTTCCGGTGCTCATCCGGGCCGGGATATGCCTTTCCCCGGAAGCGGGAATCGTCCCGTCATTTTTCCTCTTCGTCGGGGATCAACGTGACCTTCTTCATCCTCTGGGGCTTCAGAGGCTTGTCCCTGCTGTCGGTGGCGGCGGAGGCGATCTCATCCACCGTTTCCATGCCCTCCACCACGTGTCCGAAGGCGGCGTACTGGCCGTCCAGGAATCTGCCGTCGGCGTGCATGATGAAGAACTGCGAGGAGGCGGAATCCGGATCCTGCGCCCGCGCCATGGAGATCACGCCCCGCTTGTGGGAGATGGGATTCCTGTGCCCGTTCGCCGCGAATTCGCCCACGATGTTTTCATCCGAACCGCCGATGCCGCTACCCAGGGGATCGCCGCCCTGGATCATGAAGCCGGAGATCACGCGATGGAAGATCAGGCCGTCGTAGAAGCCCTGGGAAACCAGCTTTTCGAAGTTTTTCACCGTGACCGGCGCCGCCTCGGGATCCAGGACCAGCTTGATCGTTTTTCCGTTTTCCATTTCGATGAGAACCATAATATG
>JAFRWU010000046.1 GCA_017441705.1 Clostridia bacterium
CGGCACCTTCACCTGCGTCGCCGTCAAGGCCCCGGGCTTTGGCGACCGCCGCAAGGAAATGCTGAAGGATATCGCCACCCTCACCGGCGGCGAGGTCATTTCCGAAGAGATCGGCCTTGAGCTCAAGGACGCTCAGATCACCCAGCTGGGCCGCGCCCGCCAGGTGAAGATCACCAAGGAAAACACCATCATCGTGGACGGCGCCGGCGACAAGGCCGACATCAAGGCCCGCATCGCCCAGATCCGCGCCCAGATCGAAGTTACCACCTCCGATTTCGACAAGGAGAAGCTCCAGGAACGTCTGGCGAAGCTCTCCGGCGGTGTCGCGGTCATCAAGGTCGGCGCGGCCACCGAGGTGGAAATGAAGGAAAAGAAGCTCCGCATCGAGGACGCTCTCAACGCCACCCGCGCTGCGGTGGAAGAGGGCATCGTCGCCGGCGGCGGCGTGGCCTTCATCAACGCCATTCCTTCGGTCGAAAAGCTCATGAAAGCCACCGAGGGCGATGAAAAGACCGGCGTGCGCGCCGTTCTCAAAGCGCTCGAGGAGCCGGTCCGTCAGATCGCGGCCAACGCCGGCATCGACGGCGCGGTCGTCATCGAGAAGATCAAGGCCTCCAAGAGAGTGGGCTACGGCTACGACGCTCTGAACGAGACCTACGGCGACATGTTCAAGTCCGGCATCGTCGACCCGACCAAGGTCGCGCGTTCCGCCATCGAGAACGCCGCTTCCATCGCGGGCATGGTCCTGACCACCGAAGCTCTCGTGGCCGACAAGAAGGAACCCGCTCCTCCGGCCCCGGCAGGCGGCGCCGGCATGGGCGGCGACATGGGCATGTATTGATCCCGGTCTTCCCAAAACCCGCAGGACACAGCGATCCGCGGCGGGGCTCCGAAACGGAGCCCCGCCCGTTTTTTTTGAAAAAAACTTGCCAAGCGGCCGGAGCCGTGCTATCATCAGGACGTGAGGTGATTCGTCCGTGATCGAAGAAAAAGGCGTCGTCGTGCATCCCGACGAGATCGGAGCTACCTGGCGGGAGAGCATTCTTTCGTCGGATATCCATCTGCTCGGCGTTCATCCGGTGGGCGGAAAAGGCTCCCACGAGCGGGTGAAGGCGCTGGCCGTCGGCGGTCTGCCCGCCGAATGTCAAAGGAATCTGAACCTTCTGATGTCCCGCGGCGTCGGGGTGGAATACGAGCTTCATGCCATGTCGCTCCTGCTGCCGAGAGATCTGTTCCCGGCGCATCCGGAATACTTCCGGATGGACGATCAGGGCCGGCGCAATCCGGATCTCAACTGCTGCCCCTCGAACCGGGACGCTCTGGAGATCGTCGCGGAAAACGCCGCAGCCCTCGCGAAAGCCCTTCCCTCCTCCACCCATCGCTACGCCTTCTGGCTGGACGACGCGCGGGAAGGGACCTGCCGGTGCAGAGACTGCCGGAGCCTTTCGGCGTCGGATCAGGCGCTTCTTCTTTCCAACGCGGTCCTGCGCGGGATCCGCCGCGCCGATCCTCAAGGAAGGGAATCCTATCTCGCTTACTGCGGCGCTTCGGAGGTCCCGCGCCGGGTGACGCCGGAGGACGGGATCTATCTGGAATACGCTCCCTTCGACCGCGATCAGGCCGTGCCGATGACGCACGAAAGGAACGCCGCCTCCCGGAGAAACGCGCGGGAGCTCGCCGCCTTTTTCGGCGCGGGAAAAGGCAAGGTCCTGGAATACTTCCTGGACAATTCCAAATACTCCGGCTGGGTCAAGCCGCCGAAAAAGCTCGTTCCGGATCCCGAAGTGATCGCGCGCGACCTCGCCTTTTACGACTCTCTCGGATTTCGCACCGTGACCACCTTCGCCTGTTTTCTCGGCCCCGACTACGAGGCGCTTTGGGGAAAGCCCGATCTCGGAGGCTACGCGGTCTTCCGGCAAAGATAATCTGCCGGAAGCACACGAAGACCCGCCGGACGGCGCAGGCCGTTCCGGCGGGTCTTTCTATACGCCAGGATCCTCAGAGGATCGTGATCTTTCCGGTGAAATCTCCCTTTTCGAGTCTGAGTCTTCCCTTTCCGTTCACGGTATAGTCTTTGATCGTGATATCCTCCGCAGTATGCTCCTCGTCGGCGCCCGAAATCATGACCGCGGGCTCCGGCACCTCCGGATCGGCAAAGACCCGGATCCTCTCATAACGGACGCCGTGCACGTGACCAGGGATCCCGTCGGGCGACCAGCGCCCCGCGTACATCCAGATCTTGATCACCCCGTCGTGCGCGATCTTCTCCGGAGGAGAATAGGGCATATCGTCGCTCTCCTGATATTGGGCGGGCTGGTCGTGTTTCCCGTATTCCACCCGGATATCCCGGTAAAGAAGGTTCGAAATATCGGCCCGGTCGCCGCTGTGGACGCGCAGAGCGCCCTGGTCGGTGCGGATGATATCGCAGTTTTCAAAGACGATATCCCGGTAATGATCGGCCACGGTCTCGGCTCCAATCTCCAGCGCGCCGCCCCAGTCGCACCAGACGACGTTGTTTCGGATCAGATAACGCTCCATATTCATCTTTTCGACGCTGCGGTCCTCGCCCAGGCAGAGGCCCTTCAGAACGATCGCGTCGTCGAAGGTGCGCAGGAAGCAGTTTTCCACCCGGACGTCCTGAGAATTGACGAAATCGAAGCCGTCGGCGTTGTACCGCCAGAGTCCGACGAGCTTGACCCGGTCGTAGGAGACCCCCACGCAGTTGATGGCCGTTACGGTCCACATGCAGGGGTCCCGGAGGGTGATCCCTTCCATCCGGACGTTCCGGCAGCGCGTGAAGTGCACCAGTCCCTCGCGGCGCATGTCGCAGCCGGCCTTCGTCCGTTCGGTCCGGCTTCCGTCCAGGATCCCCCGTCCGAAGACCGCGATATCCTCCGCGTCGGTGCTCTCGATCTCCGAATAGAGCACCGCGCCCGGTGCGAGATACACGCTTTCGCGGCTTTTCAGCACGATGCGCTCCCTCTGATGCACGCCCGGCCCGAAGAAATAGGTCGCGCTTTCGGGATCCATGAGAGGCTTCTCCGGCGGATCGGCGAAGATATGCAGGGCGTGCGCCCTTCCGTCCAGTTCCAGCGTATACTGCCCCGGTCCCGGGATCGTGAATGAGATCCCTTTGTCCGTGATCTCCGGCCGGACGCCGCGCGAAAGAGGCCTGACGACGGCCTCCTCCGGCAGGAACGGCGCCTTGACCGAGACGTCCGCTTCGCCCGCGAGATCAAAGCGGACAAAGGGAGCGAGCTCGGTCTGCTTCACGGGTCTCTGATGCCCCGGCCAGACGCAGTTGAAGGGGATTGCCGAGACCCGCGCGGTATAGGCGGGGATCTTCTTTCCGTCCAGCGTGACCGCGATATCCCGGTATTCCTCCTCTCCCTCCGGGAAAGGCGGGATCCCGACCGCGTCCAGGAGCCCCTCCTCCCGCATGGCTTTCAGAAGCAGGTCCGCGATGGCCCGCATCCCCCTGTCGGAAGGATGGGCGGCGACGCCCTCATGGGCGTATTCCCCGACCGCCTGAAAGGCTTTGTCCTGCAGAGGGACGAGGCTGATATAAACGTATCCTTCTTCTTTTGCGAGGGCGGCATATCCTTTTTCAAACGCTTCCCGCGCCCAGAAGGTCCCCAGGAGGAAGACGTGCCGTACGCCCGCCCCGCGCAGATCCTTCACGACCTCCCGGATCCTTTCCTGGAAAGCCTCCTCTTTCCCCTCCGGAACGTTCTCCCCGACCTTCAGGACCAGCGTGTCCGCCCCGAAGGAGACGAGCCCCTCCGGCGTTTTCTCCCAGGCTCCCCCGGGGTTGCGTTCCAGATCGGCGATATTCCGCGCCAGATACCCGACGCATTTCCCCGCGGCGCGAAGGTCGGCGGCGGCAAGGTGCACGTAATCCTTTTCCGCAGAGGACGCCGCCATGCCCCAGTTCCCGTTCCATCCGATTTCCGGCGCCGGAGCGTGCCGGGTGATGCTGTTGCCCAGAAAGATGATCTTCACAGTCTTCAAATCCCCTTCCCGTTTATCACGGTTTATTTCCGATTTCATCTGCATTATATCTTTTCCCTCTCCTGCTGTCAAATCCCGTTTCTCATTTCCGCCGCTGATCCTCTTTCGGACGGTTGAAATTCCGCGCCTGATGCGGTATCATAAGAGAAACGATATCACCGACGCGGCGCGAAGGCCGCGGGAAAGGAAATTTGACGCCATGCCGAAAAAATGGTACCGGCTGGATACCGCCGCCCTGATTTTCCCCGCCATCTCCCGGCGCGACTGGTCCAACGCCTTCCGCTTTTCCGCCACTCTCTCCGAGCCGGTGGATCCGGAGATCCTGGAACGGGCGCTCGGCGATCTGAAAAAGCGCTTTCCCTCCTTTTTTGTCCGGTTGGGGCAGGGGCTCTTCTGGTATTATCTTGAGGAAAGCAGCGAACCGGTCCGGGTCATGCCCGACTTCGCCTATCCCCTGACCTTTATGAGCCGGAGGGAGCTCAGCCGGAACTGCCTTCGCGTGCTGTTTTACAAAAACCGCATCGCAGTGGAGTTTTTTCATTCCCTGACCGACGGGCACGGCGGGAGCGTGTTCCTCGCCACTCTGGTGGCCCGGTATCTGGAGCTCAAATATGGGATTGACATCCCCTGCGAAGGGCCGGTGCGCGATCCCGACGAGCCGCCGCCCGCTGCCGAGACCGAAGACAGCTTCCTGAAATACGCCGCCGGAAGCGCCGCTTCCGAAAACGAGCCGAAGGCCTATCGTCTCCGCGGTTCCAGGGAGCCGGACGGCTTCCGCCATCTGACCACCGGCACGGTCGAGACGCAGGTGCTTCTGGACGCCGCGCACCGGTACGGCGTTTCGGCGACCGCCTTTCTCGCCGCCGTGATGGCCGAAAGCGTCATCGCCATCCAAGCCGCCGAGCGGCCTCCGAAGCGTCAGAAGCCGGTCAGGATCACGATCCCCGTGGATCTCCGGAAGCTTTTCCCCAGCTCCACCGTCCGGAATTTCGCCCTCGTTCTGAACGTCGGGGTCGATCCGCGCTTCGGGAGCTACACGCTGGAGGATCTGTGCCGGGTGATATGGCACACGCTTCAGGCCGAGGCGACGCCCCAGAACATGGCCGGCATGATCGCCGCCAATGTGGAGCCGCAGAAGATCACCCTTCTCAGGCTCGCGCCGGTCTGGCTCAAAAACGTCGTGATGGATCTGGTCTATCTCCGGCGCGGGGAAGGCGGCGGGTGTCTGAACGTCTCCAATCTCTCGGTCTTTTCTCTGCCGGAAGCCATGGCCCCCTACGTGACCCGGGCTGAGTTCATCATCGGGCCTCAGCGCAGTTATCCGCATAACTGCTCGGTCCTTTCCTACCGCGGAAAGACCTACATCAACATGATCCGCTGCATCCGGGAATCCGAACTGGAACGACTGTTCTTCTCCCGCCTGGTAGAGCTGGGGATCCCGGTCGATATCGAAACGAACAGGAGATAGATCCATGTATTGCGTAAAATGCGGCGTGCGCCTGCAGGAAGGCGTCACGGCCTGTCCCCTCTGCGGGACCCCCGTGTGGAATCCGGAGGAAAAGCCCGGGGAAAAGACCTATCCGGACACCCTTCCCCGCCGTCACAGCGAATCCAACCTGCCCTCTCTCTTTTTCCTGACCGCGCTTACGGTCGTGGTGATCGTCGTGGAGCTTGCGGTCTGCCTCAAGCTCTACGGAGCGCTGCGCTGGGGCGGCTTCGCCGCCGGCGGCGTACTGCTTTTCTATATCGTCGCGGTGCTGCCCTTCTGGTTCCGCCGTCCCCTGATGGTGGCCTTTCTTCCCGTCGATTTTCTGGCCGCCGGGCTTTTCGTCTGGTATATCGCTTTCGCCACGGGCGGCCGCTGGTTCTGGAGCTTCGCCTTCCCCGTGATCGGGATCGCCTGTCTTCTCACAGTGGGGCTTTACGTTCTTCTGAAATACATCAGGCGCGGCAAGCTCTTCATTTTCGGCGGGTTTTTGATCCTGGTGGGCGGATTCACGGTGCTGATCGAGCTCTTCGAGAGCGTCACCTTCCATACGCCGATGTTCCTCTGGAGCCTGTTCCCTCTGGCCGGTTTTTTCACCGCGGGCCTTTTCCTGCTTCTGGGCGGGATCATCCCGCCGCTTCACCGGGCCATCAAGCGGCGGCTCTTCTTCTGAGGCGCATGGGACGGATATCATGAAAAAGAAGCTTCTGCACGTGGAAAAGCGCGCGATCCCCGCGGGCGATCATACGGTCAGGATCCTGATCCTCCGTTCCCGCGAGCCTTCCGCAGAGCCGGTCCCCGGGGTCCTCTGGATCCACGGGGGCGGATATCAGTCGGGCTCCGCGAAGGACGTTTTCGCCACCCGCGCCCGCGCTCTGCCCCTGAAATACGGCGCGGTGCTGGTCGCGCCGGAATACCGTCTTTCCAAAAAGCATCCTTATCCCGCCGGTCTTTCCGACTGCTACGCGGCGCTCCTCTACCTGAAGGAGCATGCCGCCGAGCTCGGCGTGCGCTCCGATCAGATCATGGTCGGCGGCGAAAGCGCAGGCGGCGGCATGACCGCCGCCCTCACCCTTCTGGCCCGCGACCGGGACGAGGTCAGGATCGCTTTTCAGATGCCCCTTTACCCCATGCTGGACGACCGCCCCACCTCTTCCTCCCGGGATAACCGCGCGCCCGGCTGGAACACCAGGCGCAACCGGAAGGCCTGGCGGCGCTATCTCCGGGAATCCTACGGCACGGGTCTCGTCTCCCCCTACGCGGCGCCGGCTCGCGCGGGCGATCTGCGGGGGCTTCCTCCCTGCTACACCTTCGTGGGCGATATCGAGCCCTTTTACGCCGAGACGGTCGATTACGTCCGACGCCTGAAGGAGGCCGGGGTCGAAGCGGATCTCGACGTCTATCACGACTGGTTCCACGCCTACGACGTGTTCTTTCCCGCGAAAAAGGTCGTCCGGGAGGCCGTCGCCCGGTTTGAGGAACGGTATCGGTACGCCGCGGCGCATTATTTCGCGCCGCAGAAATAAGAAATCAGACAAAGGAGGACCTCTTCGTGGCCGAAATCCGCGGCGTCGTGCAGGACGTGATCTATACCAACGAACAGACCGGATACAGCGTTCTGGATCTGGAGACCGAGGGTTCTCTTTCCCTGGTGGTCACCGGCAACATCCCCCTGCCCGGCAACGGCGAGGTCATCGAGGCCGAGGGCGAGCTGGTCAGCCATCCGGTCTACGGTCAGCAGTTCAAGGCGCGGCGGGTGACCCGCTCCTTCCCCGAAGAGGCCAACGATCTTCTGCTTTACCTCTCCTCCGGCGTGATCAAGGGGGTGGGGCTGACCACCGCCCGCAGGATCGTGACCGCCTTCGGCGCCGAAGCCCTCTCGGTCATCGAAAACGACCCCGAAAAGCTCAGCGAGGTCAAGGGCATCACGCCCAAAAAGGCGCAGGAGATCGGCGAGGCTTTTCAAAGACTCGCGGGGCTCCGCTCCCTGGGCGATTTCCTTTCGGGGAGCGGTCTTGACGCCGCGATCTCCATGGCGCTTCTTCACCGGTTCGGGAACGAGGCGCTCTCCCGGGTCCTTTCGGATCCCTATCTTCTGGTGACCCTGGGACTGACCGGCAATTTCGAGGCGGTGGACCGCCTTGCGGAAAAACAGGGCATCCCCCGCACCTCTCCCCGCCGGATCGACGCGGGGCTGCTTTTCACCCTGTCGCGCGCCGAGGAAAACGGACACGTCTGTCTGCCCGAAAGCGTCCTGCTCTCCACCGCCGCGTCCCGGCTTTCGCTGGACGAAGGGGATGCGGCCGGGGCTCTGGCGCGTCTGACGGACGCGGGACAGCTGATCTCCGTCCCGTCAGACGGGGAAAACTATATCTATCTCCCCCGGCTTTACCGCGCCGAACGGCACGTGGCGGAAAAGATCGCGTCGCTGGCCCGGGTCCGCTACAAGGTCCCCAAGGGCCTGATGCTCCTGATCGAAAAGGCGGCGGCTGAGCTCCTGGTCTCCTACACCGAAAAACAGACCGAAGCGCTGCGCGTTGCCGCCGAAAACGGCGCGATGATCCTGACCGGCGGCCCCGGCACCGGCAAAACCACCGCTATCCGCGGCATGATCGCCATGCTGGAGGGGCTTGGGTGCGAGGTGGCTCTGGCCGCCCCCACCGGGCGCGCCGCCAAGCGCATGAGCGAGCTGTGTCACCGGGAGGCGAAAACCATCCACCGCCTTCTGGAGGTCACGGTGGATCCCCGGGGCGAGATGATCTTCAACCGCGGCGTCCTGAATCCGCTTGCGGCCGACGCGGTGATCCTGGACGAGCTTTCGATGGTGGACGTCGAGCTGATGTCCTCGCTCCTGGCCGCCCTGAAGGAGGGCGCCCGGCTGATCCTGGTGGGCGATGCCGATCAGCTTCCCTCGGTGGGTGCGGGGACGGTCCTGGAAAGCCTTCTGGAAAGCGGGGTCCTTCCCTCGGTCCGCCTGGACGAGATCTTCCGCCAGGCACGAGAGAGCAAAATCATCGTCGGCGCCCACGAGGTGCGGAACGGGCGGATCCCGCCCCTGCGGGAAAAGAGCGGCGATCTCTTCTTCCTTCCCCGCCGCACGTCCCGGGAAATGGCCGACACCGTGGTGGATCTGGTGGTCAACCGGCTTCCCGACCGGCTTTCCATCATGCCGGAGGACGTTCAGATCCTGCTTCCCAACCGCCGCGGCGCCGGCGGGACCGAGGAGCTCAATCCCCTCCTGCAGGAGGCGCTCAACCCCCGGGGACACGGCAAGCGCGAGGTGCGCGGCCGCTTCTCGGTCTTCCGGGAGGGCGACCGGGTCATGCAGACCGCCAACAATTACGAGATCGAATGGCGGAAAAACGACACCTCCGAGCACGGGACCGGTATCTTCAACGGCGACGTGGGCGTGATCCTTTCCATCGACAACGACGGCGGCAATATGGTGATCCGCTTCGATGAGCGCACCGCCGTATACCGGTTCGAGCTTCTGGACCAGATCGAGCTTGCCTACGCGGTCACGGTTCACAAATCCCAGGGCAGCGAATATCCGGCGGTGATCTTCGGCGCGACCCTTTCCCGCTCCCGTCTTCTGAACCGGAGCCTTTTCTACACCGCCATGACCCGGGCGAAAAAGCTTCTGATCCTGGTGGGTCGGCCGGAATCCATCGAAGAAATGGTGGCTAACGCCCGTCCCGCCGCCCGCTGGAGTCTTCTTTCCCGTTTTCTTGCCGAGGAATCCGGAAAATATCTCATGCGATAGGAACAGAGCCGGACGTGGGTGCCTTCCCGCGTCCGGTCCCTGTATATCGAAAAACGCTCTTCCCTCCGGGGGAAAGGCTTGGGAGAGCGGCGCGCTTGCGGGATGGCGCGCATGCTTTTGTTCACGTCTCGTGTGATCTCTGCGCTTGACAAACAAACGTTCGTCGTGCTACAATAAGAGTGCGATGAACGTTTGTTCTTTTTTGTGAGGTGAGACCCGTGTCCCCCGTGATCCTGCATTCCGATCTCAACGCCTTCTACGCCTCGGTGGAATGCCTTTACCACCCCGAGCTGCGCGAAAGACCGGTGGCGGTCTGCGGCTCGGCGGAGGCCAGGCACGGGATTGTTCTGGCCAAAAACCAGCTGGCCAAAAAGGCCGGCGTCAGGACCGGTCAGGCGATCTGGGAGGCGAAGCGTCTCTGCCCCGGGCTTCAGACGGTGGAGGCGCGCCACGGGCTTTATCTGCGCTACGCCCGCGCGGTGCGGGCGATCTATGCCCGCTTCACCGACCGGATCGAGCCCTTCGGTCTGGACGAGGCGTGGCTGGACGTGACGGGCGAGGACGGCCGGGCGGTCGCCGACGCCATCCGCCGCACCGTAAAGGAGGAATGCGGCCTGACCGCCTCGGTGGGGGTCGCGGACAACAAGATCTACGCCAAGCTCGGTTCGGATTACCGGAAGCCCGACGCCACCACCGTCTTTCTGGGAGAAGCGGTCCCGCGGCTGGTCTATCCCCTGCCCGTCTCCGATCTGCTTTTCGTCGGCCCCGCCACCGCGAAGCGCCTGGCGCTGTGCCGGGTGAACACCATCGGCGATCTGGCGGCGGCCGATCCCCTTTTTCTCCAAAGCGTTTTCGGCAGGATCGGACCGATGCTCTCCTCCTATGCCCGCGGCGAGGGCGGCGGTCCCGTGACGCCTCTGGGATACGAAGAAGAGGTCAAAAGCATCGGCCACAGCACCACCCTCCCCCGCGATCTGCACGAGCCGGAGGAGGCGCACGCCGTCTTCTCCCTGCTGTCCGAGGCGGTGGCCGCCCGGCTGCGGGAGCACGGGCTTGCGGGCCGTACCGTGGCGATCTGGCTGCGCAAGAGCGATCTCTCCTCCGCCGAGCACCGGCTGACCCTGCCGGAGCCCAGCGATCTCTCCCCCGAGCTTCTCCGCGCGGCCGACAGCCTTCTTCCCGCCCTCTTCGATCCCGCGGCCTTCCGGCGCGCGGGGCTGGGGATCCGGTCGCTGGGGCTGCGGGTCGCGTCGCTCTCCCCGCTTGCGGAGGAGGCGCAGCTCACGTTTGACGGACGGCTCGCCGCACGGGAAAAGATGCGCGCGGGCGAAATCTGCATCGACTCCATCCGCCGCCGCTTCGGCTATTTCGCCATCCGGCGGGCCGCGGCCCTTCTGGATCCCTCGCTGGGGAAATTCCCCGACACGCATTTTTCGGCGCTGCCCGGCTCCGAGGAGCTTGAGGTCGCCGCCAAAGAGGGGGCGCGGCCGTCTTGAAGGGATCCGAAAAGGAAAGCTTCCGGAAAACCTTCGTCGCCGCCACGGTCTCCTTCGACCCGGAAGGGAATATCACCCCCCTTCGCGTGATCTGGCGGGACGGAAGGCGGTTTGCGGTGGACCGCGTTCTGGAAAGCCGCCCCGCCGCCAGTCTGAAGGCCGGCGGCAGCGGCATGCGCTATACCTGCCGGTTCGGAAACGCAGTCACCTATTTGTTTTACGAGGACGGACGCTGGTTCGTGGAGGAAAAAGCGCCCGCCGTCCCGGGAAAGGAGAAAGATTCCGATGTTTGACGGTACGCTTCTCAGGCAAAAACGCCTGGAAAAAAAGATGACCCAGCGGGCGCTGGGCGACCTGGTGGGGCTTTCCGCCTCGGCCGTAGGGATGTACGAATCCTCCCGCCGGCTTCCCGACGTGGACACGCTCTGGCGGATCTCGGCGGTATTGGGCGTCCCGGCCGACCGGCTCTGCACCGGCCTTCCGCATCCCTCGGTGGAGCTTGCGGAGCTGGTCGCCTCTCTGCGCGAAACGCTGGAGAAGGCGGACGAGGTGACTCTGCGCGGTCTGCCCCTGAGCTGGGAGGAACGGCGGCTCTTTTCCTTCCGTCTCCGCCGCGCCCTTTCCGAACTCTCTTCTCCGGCGGAAGAGCGGAAGGAAAAAAGAGCCTGAGGGAGGGAGCGGCATGGTTTCGGTCCTCGAAAGCGCTCCCGGCCGGATCCGCGCGGACGGCGTGCGGGCGGAAGACGTGACCTTCATCGGCTATTGTGCGGGCGCGCCCGGAGCCGGGATCGCCGATCAGGTCGAAGGCGCGTTCCGGGAGATGGAGCGGCGGCTCGCCTTCTTCGGCCTTTCCCTTTCCGACGTGGTACAGATGGATTTTCTCATCCGGGACGCACGGGTCCTGCCCGCCGTCGAGCAGGCTCTCGGCGAGCGCTTCCGGGAAAGTCGCCCGGCGCACAGGACGGTCGGCGGTCCCGCGCCGGACGGCGGGGACGGCCTTCTCTTTCGGATGGACGCCGTGGCTTACGCGCCGCGGTCCGGATAAAGCAGTTTTTCTCTCTCCAAAAGGCGGGACGCCCGGTGTTTCCGGGCGTCCCGCCTTTTTTCTTCTTTTTATTTCTTTTCCAGAGGCTTCAGGAAGCCCGCGGGAGCCGTAAAGGCGATCAGTGCGCAGCCGGCCAGAGAGAATCCCTTGAAGATCGGCCAGGGAGACACCGCGTACAGGTTCGGGAACCCGCGGAAGATCATACTGATAAAGTACCGGAGCGGATAGTGAGCGTTCAGCGTGACCGTCTGTATGCCGGTCGCCAGCGTCACAAGCGGAGAAATCAGCATAAAGAGCACGCAGAGGACCCCGACGATGATGACGAACGGCGTGTTTTTCGTCCAGAGCGCCACAGAGAGAAGGATCAGAAGCAGCGCCTCGACGATGAACGGGATCGCCATCCCCCAAGTGAGTCCTATCTTTACGGTAAAGGAAGTGATCAGGAGACCGCAGCCTTCCAGAAGAGCGAATCCGCCGACGATGAGAAGCGGGATCTGTTTGAATTTTTTCAGCGCCGCGGCGACCGCCGGCAGAAGGAAGAGGATCAGATACGGGAGCCAGCGCAAAACGTAAATCAGATTGGCTGCGTTTTCCGGGCGCATCCTCATCAGATTCAGCACAAAGATACAGAACGCCCAGAAATACTGAGCCTCGGTGCCGAACATAAACAGGATCCTGTTCCACACGATTTCCGCCGTCTTCGCCGGCGGAAAACCCGAAGTCGAGCCGACTGTTTTCAGAGCCGTATGGACCTTCAAAAGCAGCTCTGTCGCCAGGCCGGACAGGATGATCAGCAGGACCGCCGCGAACGCGATCCACCGGACGATCTTCGCAGTTTTTTCACGTTTATCCAGTTTATCCATTTGAAACCTCCTATTCCCTGAACCGGCCGGGCGGCCGGCATGATGCGGTGCTTCTTACGGAAAACTATAACGAAAAAAGAGCCGTCTGTCAAGACGGAAAGAGCGCGGAATCGGTCCCGGGAGCAATTTCGTCCGTCCTGCGGCACGCGCCGGCTCCCTTTTCCGGGGCTCCGGCGCGTCAATACTCTTTTTTCACCGCCAGGGCTTCCGGTTTTCGCGCAGGCGGAAAAAGGCTTCTCTCTCCTTGACCAGCTCCCGGTAAAGCTCCCGGGACGTCCAGCGGGAATTGGAGGGCGTCAGGACCGCCTTCAGGGCTCCGGTCCCGACCTTCCCTGTGCGGAGGGAAGAAAGGAAGGCGTCGAAAGCCTCCTCAGAGAATCCGGCGAAGACCATCATCCGCTCCCGGAACGGCTCTTCCGCCGTTTTTTCTTCGAAGGCGGCCCGTTTTTCCTCCCCGTCCTCCTTCACAAGCGCCGAAAGGCGGACGTCAAAGCGTCCGGGCGGCACGGACAGCACGCTGACGCCGTCCCCCGCAAGTCGCCGGAGCGCCGCTTCTTCCTCCGCAGGGAGGTTGTAACTCAGCACCGTTTTTTTCATACTTCTCCTCCCCCTGCGCCGTCACAGGATCCATTTGTCCGCGGCGGTGGGCTTATCGTATCCCCAATCCTCGCCCACGTCGTGAACGACAAGGGCAAAGCCGTTTTTCCGCAGTACTCTTGCCGACGCCTGATTTTCCAGCATCGTGCTGGCCGTGATGATCTCGATCCCCTTTTCCTTCAGAAGATATCCGGTCAGAAGGCCGAGCGCCTCGGTCGCGATCCCCCGGCCCCAGAACTCCTCGGCCAGGCGATACCCCACGCTGATCTTGTGGATCGGATCCCGGAAACCGTAAGCCTCCGCGATCCCCGTGAAGACACCGTCCAGATAGATCCCCAGGATCAACGATTCCCGAAGACCTTCGTCATAGAGCCGCTCGATCACGAGATGCGTATCCGGTTCGAAAAAACGAGGACGGTCTCTTCTTCATTCAGGCGGACCGTCTCCGGACGGTACGGCGCGGTGACGAGATTCCAGAGCTTTCCGGCGGCGGCGTTCTTTTCGTTATACTTGATCTCCCAGCCGCCCCGATACCGGTCGAGGATCCGCCGCGCGGCTTCCAGGGCGAAGTGCCGCCTTCTGTACGCCGGGAAGACCGTGAATTC
>JAFRWU010000047.1 GCA_017441705.1 Clostridia bacterium
CACTCAGGTATTGACAGTGCTAAAAAACGTGATATAATAAGAGGCGAACAAAGGAACAGAGATCCGAAGAAGACCTCCGATCCCGATGCTCAGGTAACAGAAGAACTTTTAGAGGAGGTATGACTTATGTTGCCGAGTATTTTTGGAGAGAATCTGTTTGACGATTGGTTCGGGTTCCCGACGTTCCCGGATATCCGTGATGCCGAAAAGAAGCTTTACGGAAGACGCGCATCCCGCGAGATGAGGACCGACGTCCACGAGCACGATGACCACTACGAAGTGGACGTGGATCTGCCGGGCTTCAAGAAAGAGGAGATCCGTCTGGATCTGGAAAACGGCTACCTGACCGTCAGCGCATCCAAGAGCCTTGACGAAGAGGATACCACGAAGAAGGGCAAGGTCATCCGCCAGGAACGCTACGCCGGCGCGATGCAGAGGAGCTTCTACGTGGGCAAGGACGTGACGGCGGAGGACGTGACCGCGAAATTCGAAAACGGCGTCCTGACCCTCAACATCCCGAAAAAGGATCAGCCGAAGCTGCCCGAAAAGAAGACCATCGCCATCGAAGGCTGACAGAGAGAGAAAGGACCCCGCCGGAAGGCGGGGCCCTTTTTTTTCCCGGGACGGTCCCCGTTCTGAAAATATGCCCGGATTGACACGGCACGGAGCTTTCTGATATACTGTGAAAAAAGAAATATACTGTAAAAAAGAAAAGGAGCGGTAAGGATGGCTGTATCGTATCGGAAGGAGCTCGATGTCCGCTATGACGTGGACGTCATGGTGGCGGGGGGCGGCCCCGCCGGAGTCGCCGCCGCCGTGTCCGCGGCAAGGGACGGGAAAAGCGTCCTGGTGGTGGACAGGTTCTCGGCTTTCGGCGGAGCGGCGGTCACGATGCTGGTGCCCGCCTTCATGATGTTCGGCGACGGGGAGAATTTCCTGGCGGGCGGAATAGGCCGTGAGATCTACGACCGGGTCGGTTCGGAAGCTCCGCCGCGCTACGCGAAATACTGCCCGATGTCGATCCCGGTGGAGACGCTGAAGAGGATCTATGACGATATGCTCCTTTCCTCCGGTGCGGAGGTCCTTCTGTATGCCGACGTGATCGACGCCGTGACGGAAAACGGCAGGATCCTCTATGCCGTTCTTTCCGCGCGAAGCGAGATCTTCGCCGTCAGGGCGAAGGTCTTCATCGACTGCACCGGGGACGGGGATCTCGCATATTACGCGGGAGCCGTGTCCGAATTCGGCGACGAAAAGGGAAAAGTCATGGCAGCCACCCTCTGCGGACTCTGGACGGGTGTGGAATGGAGCCGCGTGAGAAAGCCGGACGAGAGGCGGCTGGAAGACGCGTTCCGTGACCGGGTTTTCACAAACGAGGACAGGCATCTTCCGGGAATGTGGCCGCTCGCGGCCGAGAGCGGGGAAGGGACCGCCGACGGGATCGGCGGCTCCAACGCCGGGCACCTCTATGACGTGGACCCCCGTTCTGCGGCTTCCCTGACGCGGGGGACGATCGAGGCGAGGAAACAGCTTCTGGAATACAGGAAGTATTACCGGGAGTACCTCGAAGGATATGAGGACGCCGAGCTTTTGATCACGGCACCTTATCTGGGGATCCGGGAAGGGAGGAGGATCGTGTCCGATTACCGGATGGTCTTGGACGATTTTCTCCGCCGTGCGGATTTCGAAGACGAGATCGGCCGCTATTCCTATCCCGTGGACATCCACGCGCCGGTCAACGACAGGGCCGGATACGAGAAATATCACGAGGAGTTCATGAAGTACCGCTACGGCAGGGGAGAGAGCTACGGCATCCCGTACCGGGCGCTGGCCGTGAAGGGTGTCGAAAACCTTCTGGTGGCCGGACGCGCCGTGTCCTCCGACCGGTACATGCAGTCGTCGCTCCGCGTCATGCCGGGATGCTTCATCACCGGGCAGGCGGCGGGGATTGCGGCGTCGCTCGCTTCGGAAGGGGACGGCGGCGTGCACGGGATCGCGGTCAGGGAGCTCCAGAGTCGTCTGAAAAAGAACGGCGCTTATCTTCCGAATTTCCGGTAAGGAGATCCCGCAGGGCAGAATGAGAGAAAAAACGTCCGGGGAAGGATCTTGCGGTCCTTCTCCGGGCGCCTGTTTTTTTCGCTGTCAGCCGAGAAGCACGAGGGGGATCATCACCGGGACCGCGTGTCCGCGGGGGGAGAAGACCACCGGGATCCGGTTGACCGGATCGACCCGGTCGCCGGCGCGGATCGTCATGGTCCACCGGCTGACGCCGTCGTTCACCAGGGTCTTGTGCTCCACGTACTGGGTGCGGGGAAATTCGGCGGTCCATCCTTCGGGAAGGCCCACCGTGACCTCATAGTGGTAGGGATTGCGGCGGAGGTTGGTCAGGGTGACCGTGACGCGGAATTCGCCGCCCGGAGCGATCACGGGATCGGCCTCGTATTCCACCACCGCGTCGGTGTGGAGCCGGGAGGGGATCTCAAAGGAGAGACGGCTCCTCCGGAACACCGATTCCTTGTATCCGGCGAGGATCCCGGCGTTCCGCGCTTCCTCCGTATCGTTTTCCCCGTCGACGTACAGGACCTCGACGTCGTAAGCCTTCAGGACGTCCGGAATGGTGTCGAGGACCAGATCGGTCAGCTCGGTGCAGGTTTTCGGCGCATAGTCCCTGTAGGACGCGCTGATGCAGACGGGGATGATCCGGTCGCCGATGTATTCCTTCCAGTCGGCGGGGATCCCGTCCGCGCCCAGAACGATGCCGAGCAGCGCGCCGGCGGTCGCGCCGGTGCAGTCGGTGTCGTCGCCGCAGTCGATGGCGGTGATCAGGCTCTTTTTGAAATCGCCCTCGCCGTAGATCAAGCCCAGGACCGTGAAGGCGACGTTGCCGGGCGCCTGGAACCAGCCGAGATCGGCGCTGTCGTCCAGGATCTCCTGCCGGACGTCCTTCCACGGCTTCCCTGCGTCGTATCCGGAAAGGACGATCCGGACGCTTCTCGCGACTCTCGAATCCTCCGGGATGAAGGACAGGGCCTTTTCGATCAGCGTGCGGATATCGCTTTCAAAGAACGCCATGCTCTCCAGCGACGCCGTGAAGATCTCCGCCCAGGTCCCTTCCGAAAGACCGTGGTCGATGGAGGCGTCCATGATGGCGTACCGGATCGCGACGTTCGGAAGGCCCGGCGCCAGCGACGCCCAGATTTCCGAACGGATCCATGCGCCGTTGGAATTCTTCCAGTCGTTTTTGAATTCTCCCGAAAGCGGCGGCAGAAGCCCCATTTCCAGGTTGCATTTGCCGATGCCGTACTCGTTCCAGTGGGGCGTCACGGCCGAAAGCCAGTAGTCGGCCAGAACGTTGGCCGAAAGCTCCTTCGGTCCCACGTCGCGCATGGCCCGGAGCCAAACAAGCTGCAGATCCAGGTCGTCGTTGGGAAGGGGCTCGCCCTTGGGGGAATTGAAGCCGTGGATGTCGTTCAGCTGCTGGGCGCCTTCAAAGGGAGTGCCCATAGTGCCGCCGATGTTTTTGCCGATCCAGCATCCGAGGATCTTGTTGCGGAGCTCTTTTTTGTTGAGCTTCATGGGAATGGCCATAACCGCACCTCCGTCAGTATACGTCTTTCGGGGAAGCGTCGCTTCCTCTTCTGTTACTGATATTCTATCACAGCGCGCCGGCGCGCGCAAGCGCTTTCCGGAGGGGAAAACGGCGCGGAGCGCCGGCGGCGCGTCCGAAAACGGGCGAAATCCTTCTTGACTTTTTCCGGTTTTTGCCATAAACTGAAATCATCAGACACCTGATACGAAGGAAAAGGAGGAACGAGCATGGCAATGTCCGACAATTTTCCCCTGGTGGAGGTTCCGGGAGCCGAGGGCGTATATCACATCTTCTGCCGCAGTCCCGGAGGCGGCGGAGACGCCTGGTGCCATCTGGTGCCCGGAAAAGACCGCGCGCTTCTGATCGACACCGGCTTCGGCATCGGCGACCTCAAGGGGCTGGTCGAAGAACTGACCGATCTGCCGGTCATTCTGGCGAACACCCACAATCACGGCGATCACATCGGCGGCAATCCGCAGTTCGGCGAGGCCTGGATTCACAGGGAGGACGCGCCGTTCCTCACGCGGGCGATGAGCATGCCTCCGCGTCCGGCGCCGCCCGAAAGCGAGCGGGAATATAAGTATACCGACGCGGATCTTGTGAAGCCCGCGCCGTATCAAGTGAACGAGATCGAGGACGGGACCGTGTTCGATCTGGGCGGCGGATACGAGGTGGAGACCTTCCATTTGCCCGGTCATTCGGCGGGCGGCGTCGGCTTCCTGGACCGGAAGCGCGGCATGTTCTTCTCGGGCGACGCCCTGGTCTGGACGCCGATCCTGATCCATTTCCCGCTCCCGGCCGAACGCTGGAACAACGACATGACCGTGGAACGCTTCCGCGACGGCCTTCTCCGTCTGGAGGAGCACAAGGATGAGATCAGAAGCATCTATCCCGGGCATTCCCGCCTCGGTCTGAAGAACACGCTGATCACCGACATGCGTCTCTGCTGTGAGGAGCTCCTGGCGGGAGATCTCTCGGTGCAGGAGTGGAGGCCCGGCGCGGCGGGGCCGCTGCACATTCACGGAGACGCCAAGATCGCCTTTACCGAATCGAGGATCCACGCAAAATAATGCCGTGGGGCCGAATGAGAAAATGAGAAACCGGCGGCGGGTGATTTCCCGCCGCCGGTTTCTCGCGATTCAAAGGGTTCGTCACGCGCCGCTTTTTGCGGGTATGCGTTTTTCGAACCAGTGAAGAAGGTCGGCGAAGACCTCCTCCCGGTCGCTTTCGTTCAGGATCTCGTGACGGTCGCCGGGGTAGAGCTTCATGGCGACGTCCCGGATCCCGGCCTTTTCGTAAAGCCGGAAAGCCTTTTCCACGCCGGAGCCGAACGCGCCTACGGGATCCTCCTCGCCGGAAACGAAGAGAAGCGGAAGCTCCTTCGGTACGCGGGCGACGGTCGCGGGCTTCTGGCAGTCGCCGATGGCGCGGAAGAGCGTGTCGAAGCCGTTGAGGGTGAAGACGAAGGTGCACCAGGGATTCTTGTTGTAGGCGTCCACGACGTCGTGTTCCTTGGTCAGCCAGTCGTTCTTCGTCCGTGCCGGTTCAAACCGCTTGTTGTTGGAGCCGAGGACCATCCCGTTGACGAACCGGCTCCGCTTTTTCCATCCGCCGAAGAGAGCGGAGAGGCGGCAGATCGCCTTACCGCCGGCCAGCACCGGAACCGGCTGGCTCCCGGTGCCCATGAGCACGGCGCCGGAAAGCCCTTCTCCGTACCGCGCGATATACTGCCGCGCGAGGAAGGAGCCCATGCTGTGCCCCAGAAGGAAGTAGGGAAGGCCCGGAAACTTCTCCGCCGCCGTTTTCCGGAGGGCGTGCATGTCCTCCAGAAGACAGTCGTTCGCGCCTGTCTCCGCGAAGTATCCGTGAAGATCGTCCCCGGCTACCGATTCGCCGTGTCCGAGATGATCGTTCCCGACCACGGCGAAGCCGTGCCCGGCGAGATAACGCGCGAAGGCGTCGTACCGGCCGATGAATTCGCACATGCCGTGGCAGAGCTGCAGGACGGCCTTCGGTTCGCCTTCGGGAAGCCATTCGACGGCATGGACCTGCGTTTTTCCGTCGTGAGAAAGATACGTGAAATCCCGTTTCATATGGACCCCTCTCTTTGCTGTTTCCGGGGCGGATCCCGGGGATCCGCCCGATTCCGTTTCGCTTACAAGGTCAGTATATCATAAAAACGGAAAAAATCAATGAACAAAACATAAAAATTTGAACAAATATGACAAAGACTGCCGCCGCGTATTCCGGAACGCGGCGGGATTCCCCGGCGATTGCAAACGGTTCCGCTGTATGATACAATAAGAAAAAAGCATGCGGCGGCGCTCCGCCGCGGAGGAGGAGACGAGATGGAGTATACTTTTGAGAAAGTCCCGGCGCTTTCGATCGCGGGCATGGTGTTTTCGCTTCTTGTCGGGGTCCTCATGCCCGTCGTGCTGCTTCTGCTCTGGAAAAAGAAAAGCGGCGCGTCTCTTCTGTCGGCTGTTGCCGGCGTCGGCGTCTTCATCGGCTTCGTTCTGATCCTGGAGGGGATGGTGAACCGCCTCGTCGTCGCCCTGACCGGAGAAGCGATCACGGGAAACGTCTGGCTTTACGCCCTGTACGGCGGTCTTGCCGCGGGGCTTTTTGAGGAGACCGGCCGATACCTTGCCATGCGATTCCTGATGAAAAAGGACCTGACCCGGGAAAACGCGGTCATGTACGGCATCGGGCACGGCGGGATAGAATCGATCCTGATCCTCGGAACGAGCATGGTATCCAATCTGACGATGACCGCCATGCTGAATACCTCCGGCATCGACGCGGTGCTCCAGACGGTCCCGGAAGAGATGAAGGGAGAATTCTACAATCAGATCTCCGCCCTCTGGACCACCGCGCCTTCGGCCTTTTTCCTGGCCGCGGCGGAACGGATCAGCGGCATGGCGCTCCATATCTGTCTTTCGTATCTCGTTTACCGGGCGGTGAAGGACAGGAGGATCCTCATCTTCTTCCTTGCGATCCTGATCCACGCGGCGATTGACGGGGTCGTGGTGATCCTCCCCGGCGTCGGCTGCCCGACCTGGGCGGTCGAGATCATTCTGGCCCTGATGACAGCGGCGCTTGCTTTCTTCACGGTGAAGGCTTACCGGAAGGAAGGGGAGACGGCGGATAAAGCCGCGGCTCCGGAAGCGTGACGGACCCGCAGGGTCTTCGGCAAAGAGAAAGCGGGGCTTTGAAGAATCAAAGCCCCGCTTTCGATATGCGGTTCATTCGCCGGCGAGAACGGTTTTGACGCGGACGCCGGGAAGCGCTTCGATCCTTCCGGCAAGCTCTCCGATCTCCTTTTCCGGCGCATCCAGCGCGATGCTGATGATGTGGATGCCCTTCGCGCGGTAGGGGATGCCCATGCGGCCGATGATGCGCGGCGCATATTCGTGCAGAAGCGCGTTGACGGTTTCGGCCTGTTCCCCGTCCTTCAGAATGATGCTCATGATGGCGACGTCGGTTTTCATGGCGATTCTCCTTTCCCGAACCCTGTCGATACCTGATTATATACCGGGGCGAGAGAAAAGTAAAGGAAAATAATCCTTGACAAAAGACGGCGGATGGTGTATGATATCTTCCGTTGTCCGGGGTGTAGCTCAGTTTGGTAGAGCGCTTGGTTCGGGACCAAGAGGCCATGGGTTCAAGTCCCGTCACTCCGACCATTTCGAGTGTCGATAACGGATTTGAGTTATCGGCACTCGATTTTTCATTTCATGATCCGGTTTGTGTGAGCAGGTAATTCGCCTGCTCTTTTTTCATGCTGTGACGCTTGTCGGAATGTATTCCACCTCTATCTTCGCTTTTTCTCTGGATCACATATAACTCATGACCACTATTTGAAAGTTAGGCAAAACAGAAAACAACTTGCATTCATTGCCAAATTGGAAAAATACGATTATACTGACCATTTGCTCTTGACAACCAAAGACAGAAGGTTTATTGTGTAGACAGAGGAACTGTCTGACCATTTATACAAGGACAAAGTTTGGTTTCATGAATCCGCATGTAAATGCACTTTTGTCTATGAACTACAGCTACAGAAAAAGCGGTTCCGCCTGAAGGCGGTTGCGTTTTATTCACGATAGTCAAAGCAAGTCTCTTTTGGAGGGAAAGGGAAGGTGAGACCATTGAGCTAAGCGAGCGCATTAGTATTATTCTATCGTTCGGGCAAATAGGAAGTAGTCCGGATGATGGAAAGACAACCGTGCTTCCTGTCAAGTCCTTAATTGTGTACAAATTGCCACAGGCAATAAGAAAGGAAAAAGTCATGAAAGGAACAGCGAATAGAATTCTGTCACTCATTTGTGCTCTGACTCTCGTCATTAGCCTTTGCTCGGTCTTGGTTTCGGCGGCTGATGCCGAAAAAGACCTCCCAACAAGAGCAGAGAGGCGGTATGTTGTCGCTGTTGCCGGAACAAAGCTCTATACTGCACCCACAGGAGTAAGTGTACTTGCATCCATCCCAGTCAAAACCGTTATTACTGGTGTGGCGTCAAGTAACATTGGATGGGGATATGATAGTGTACGAACCCAGGTAACCTATAGCAATAATACGGGATATGTCATAAACAAAAATATGATCCCGTATCAGAAAGCAATGAAAGTCACTACTGCGACCCATTTATACGTATCCGCAAGCTCTTCAAGCGGATACGTATTCCCCCAGACAATGTCAATTGGAACCCTTCTTTGCCTACGTGATTCCAGTGACCCAAACTACTATTACGTACGTGCTTATATTACTTCTGGCGGCAGTACATCGGTTTATTCTGGATATGTACAGAAGTCAGAAGTGGTTTTCTATTGATTAAAATATTACGGCATTCGAGGCTTCCATACTCAATATGATAATAAGTCTTCCGGAAGCTTAAAGAGCTTCCGGAAGACTCGGAAAAGCACAAGGAGGGCAGAACCATGAGACGCATTCTCATTAACCCTCATCGCCACGTTATCCCGATACCGATGATTCTATTTCTTCTCCTTTCCCTACTCTCCTCCTGTAGGGCAGGAGGAGAGCCGGGTATTGGCGGAACTGAAATTCATAGGAATGAAACCAGCAAAGTTGGGCCAGCCACCGGGGAGACCGTCTATTCACCTCGCTTCATCGATCTGCCCCTTGGGGAAGGCGAGAGACTTCTGGACGTAATGCCCTCCGACGAAGGATACCGCGTTCTTGTGGGAAAACCGGACACCGATCCCTCCCATGAATACATGGAACCTAGAGCAGATATGGGAGAATTTGATCTCTTCCGCGCCTATGAAACCGAAGTGCGTGATTTTGATGCAGCGGGAAAACTGATCTCCACAACCCCGACCTTCGGTAAAAGCTCGCTGAATCGCGTCGAGACCGATGCGGGGGTCTTTGAAAGCGTTTGTGTCGATTTCTTCCGCCCGCCTGAGGATAACCGAATCATGTATGGCTTTCAAAACCTCTATCGTGACGGAGAGGAAATCGCCTCCCCCCGCATCTATACGCGGAGCGAGACCTCGGTAACCGTGATCCCCGATGGTGAGGACGTTTACACCTTCGTCGACGGAAGCGTCGTCACGTCAGCTGATGATGATTTATGTCAGGTCCTTTTGATCAACGGCAAAAAGGTGAAACTCCCCGGTCTCAATTTCGTGCCGGGACGCCCGGACATTCGGGTCTCCGGGATCATGAAGCTCGGTGGAAAGGTCTACGCCGTCCTTTGGGAGGAACAGTACAGTTTCATAGGAGGAGTGCGTACCCTCTCCTGGCAGAGCGGCGTGCTATCGGAGCTGAAACCCGGCATGACCGCGTTGGAAATCGACGGAACCAAATTCGATGGACATCCCAACGGCCTCTGCGCTGGGCTCGGCGAGAAGGGCTATTATCTTGACGGAAGCGAGCTCTATGTGCTGGAAAACGGGAAGAGCACCCTTCTGACCGATCTCTGCGTTCTCGGAATAGAAGGGGGATTGGAAGTACGTCGCATCCTGCCGCAGGAGGACGGAAGCGTGCTTTTTGTGATCGGCGGGAAACTGGTGGAATGTGCCATGCATCCCGTCGACGGAACCGAAAAAACCGTCATCACTCTCGGTGCCTGCCTCAGCAGTATGGACCCGGATCTTTTGCTTACCGTCCGCCATTATAACAAAACCGACGCTCCCTACGCCGTCACGGTGAAGGAGTATTCCGATATCGTCGCCCTGAACCTCGCACTGGTGTCGGGAGATGTGGCCTTGATCGCCTCAAATGACCAGCTCGCCATGCGGAATTATGCCCGCAAGAATTTGCTCCTGCCTCTTGAAGAGGGTGCTCCGTCGCTTCTGGAGGAGGGAAAGCTGATCCAAAGTATCGTAGACGCGTCGGAGACGGCGGGAAAGCATTTCTATCTGCCGAGGTATTTTACCCTCTTGGAGTATCGCTTGCCCCGGTGGGTCATGGGGGATCGAAAAGATTTTTCCGATCTTGGCGAATTTCTCCGGTTCCTGGAGGAGAAAGGCGCGACGGGCTCCATGCTCGACGCAACAAGTATGACGACCTTCCGGTTATTCCTGGAAAACCTTGACGACTGGGTGGACTGGAAGGAAAACAAAGCGCATTTCACCGACGGCGACTTTGCCGAGGTGATGGAATTCTGCCGACGATACTGTTCGCTCAAAGAGTCCGACGCGGCGGCATTTTGGGAGGCCAACCAATCGGTCCGACAACTGCGGTTGGGCACCGAAGAAATCACGGAGAGAGTGCAGCTTGAACAGAGGGAGAATTACTCCGAAGAGGAATGGGAAGAGCTTCCTGTGTACTTCCCGTTGCCCGCGAAAAGCCATCAAGGCACCCAAATCCGCACAGCCTGGCTGATGGGTATCGTAGCCGACGAGAAGACCCGGGAGGGAGCGAAGGATTTCATGGAATTCGTTTTCCTGGAGGACCTTCCCGATCATTTTGAGCATGACGGCACCGATTGGCGTATCTATGGAAAGACGCCGGTATACACCAACGGGTTCCCGGTCAACAAGGCTGAATGTGAAGCCTATCTCCAATGTTATCTCGATCTGATGAAAGAGCTTTCCGAGGGGGAGGGCGGAGAAGAGTTCCAATACCGGATTCCGCTTCTCGAGGAAGAGCTCGCCTTGACCCGTGAAGCGATAGACAAAGCAGACCACATCTATTACTGTCGGGGAGAAATCTTCGACGTCATCTCGGAGGAGGCTGCGCGCTGTTTCGCGGGCGAAATCACCGCCGAGAAGGCGGCTGAATATATAGAGAACCGTATTCAGATCTACCTTGACGAGCAGGGATAGATGGAGAGAAACGATATTTAAGAGAATATACGTGTTGCGTCGGGTGTTTTGTTCGTCAAATCCGTTATCGACACTCGGACCAAATAAAGCAGGTTTTTAACCTGCTTTATTTTTATGCAAATCGCTCCAAATCGGCTTAAACAGGCACTAAACGCAATATGCGATTTTTTGAATGGCTGACTTCAGTTGCCTTCAGCGCACTTCAGTTTGCCTGAACGTCAACCACTTGCCAACCACTTTGCAAACCTATTTCATTAATAAAATTGCATATTTTCAGCGATTATGGTATTATCATTTATATCAGCGAATGGTGGTGAGACGATGAATAAAGTAGTTGTATTTGATTTGGGTGGTACGCTTATGGAGTTTGTCGGTATGCCCCCGTCTTGGGTTGACTATTATCACACCGGCTTTGAAAATGTTAATAATAAATATGGTTTGGGTATAAGTGAAAAACAAATTGAAACAGCGGCACAAATACTGACCGAATATAATCCGCGCGTTAATTACCGCGAGAACGAAATTCCTGCAGAAGAACTATTTGAAAAGGCTGTTGCCTCGTGGAATTGTAATATCCCTGTTGATAATATTATTGAGGCATTTTTTGAAGGCATAAAGCTCAATACTGTAATCTACGATTATTCATTTGATTTAATAGAAAAATACAAACGCGATGGCTACAGTGTCGCTTGCCTGACGGATATTCCGAGCGGTATGCCTGATGATTATTTTAAAAAATGCGTTCTGCCTTTGATTGAAAAGATTGATTTATATGTATCCTCTCAAAACTGCGGTTACAGAAAGCCTAACCCTTACGGCTTGAATTATATTGCAAAACACTATGGCGTTAATGTAAATGAATTGCTCTTTATAGGCGATGAGGAAAAGGACAGATTAACGGCTGAAAGAGCAAAATGTAATTTCTGCTTTATTAAGGATATAAACGATCTTTATATTCGCACAGAACAAGGCGCATACAAACGAAGGATGTGCAGTTCCGGTGCGACCGACACCGAAACAACCCCGAAACATACCGACTATTATGATTAAAGCCCGTTATCGATATTCGCACCATCAAAAACGCGTGATTTGGCAAACAAATCACGCGTTTTTAAATGAATACCTCAATTCCAAACACGTATTGGCTGGAATTGCCGCATCGGACGAGGTATCCTGGCGGCGCGCTCTATCCGTTTCTGAACGGGCAAGGCGCCGCCGCAGGCGGCGTCATTGACATTTCCGCGTTTTGAAGGTATACTTGTATCCGGAAAGCATTTTGAGAGCGTAGTGAGGTGTTCCGTATGAAGGACAAAATCAGAATTGCCGTGATCGGCTGCGGACGGTTCAGCCCGAGTTTTGTTCCGCTGTTCAAGGCGCATCCTGCGGTCGAGGAGGTCTATGTCTGCGACCTGAAGCGAGAGCGCGCGGAGGACTTCGCGCAGCGGTTCGGCGTGAAGATCATCGACAGCTTTGAGGACGCGCTTGCGTCCGAACGCATCAACTGCGTCGCCGTTTTTACCCAGCGGTTTGCGCACGGAAAGATGGTCATCGAAGCGCTGAAGGCGGGGAAGAACGTATACAGCGCGGTCCCCTGTACGATCGACTATGAGGACATTGCCGAAATCGCGGATCTGGTGCGGAGGACCCGCCTGACCTACTCGATGGGCGAGACCGGCTTCTACCGTGCCGCGACGATCTTCTGCCGCAGGAAATTCCTTTGCGGATCGTTCGGGCAGTTCGTCTACGGAGAGGCGCAGTATAACCACGATATCCGCAATATGGAGATGAGCTTCAGGAGCTCCGGCGGCGAAGAATGGCGCAAATACGCGGGGATCCCGCCCCTGTTCTATCCCACGCATTCCACGTCGATGATCCTGGGCGCGATGCCCGGCGTGTATGCGAAGCGCGTGACCGCCTTCGGATTTGCCGGAAGCAGGCGCACCGATATTTTCGGACGGGAAGGGCAGAACCTGTACGACAACCCGTTCTCCAATACGGCGATGATGCTGGAGCTGTCAAACGGCGGCATCGCCCGCATCAGCGAAAACCGCTGTATCGGCTGGAAAGCCCCGGAAACCTATATCACGCAGTTCTACGGAGACTGCGGCGGGTATGAGTTTTCTGTCGCCCGGCACTCCTTTGCGACGTGGGATCCCGAGAACGACCACAACGTCATCATGCGCGACGTGACGAAGGAATGCCAGCCCTCGAGCGTGTATGAGCTCATCGAAAAAGACTACGACAAAGCGGTTGCCGCGATCGGCAACGGCATAGGCTTCACGGAGAGCGCGCCGGTCCAGCCGACCGCGCGGCTTCCGAAGGAATTCGACGGGATGCCGAACGGGCATAACGGAACGCATCAGTTCCTGGTGGACGATTTCTGCCGCGCCTATACGACCGGCAAGCTGTCTCCGACGAACATCTGGCAGGTGGCGCGGTTCAACTACCCCGGACTCCTGGGGCATCAGTCCGCCATGCAGGGCGGCAGGGTGCTCGACGTTCCCGATATCGGCGATCCGCCGGAGGATTGGGAAGTCCTGCCGTGGGACCGGTAAGAGGTCCGCACCGTATCCCCC
>JAFRWU010000048.1 GCA_017441705.1 Clostridia bacterium
ATCGAGCGGGAGCAATAACATAGACTTGAGGCACATTTCGGAGGCTCGGAAACCCGCATAAATACTGGGTTTTTGAAATCCGGAAACGGCGTTTGGCAGCGTTTTGGCGGCATCTGAAATAATCCCATCAAATAACGATAAAAGAAGGGAGAAAGCATGAAAAAACACATAAGAATCCTGAACGTCATCCTGATCCTTGCCCTCATGGCGGGGATCGCCGCGTCGTGCGCGGGGAAGCCGGAAAACGGGGAAAAGGAAACGGCGGCCCCGGGGAATACCGCGGCGACGGAAAGCGAAGAAACCGGGACAAGGGAAACCGAAACGGGGTTCGCGCCGGAGCCCGGAGATTTCGTCGTCGGCGCGATGCGCGATACGTCATATATGGTCCACCGGGGCCTTTTCAGCGACTACGCCAAGGAAACCGGCGTCAAAATCGAGATCAAGGAGTACGGAAGCGACCGGGAACTGATCGACGCGGCGCGGGGAGGCGAGATCGACCTTGCGGTGGGAAACGATCTGGTGAACCTGATCCTTGCCTCGGAGGGGAGTCTTTTGTCCCTGGAGCCGGCGCTGGGAGGACTTATCGGGACCGGCGAATACTACGACAGCGTTCTGGAGGCGGGAAGGATCAACGGCGAGCTTCTGATCGCGGTGCCGCACTTCCGCCTGAACCGGATGCTCGGCGTACCGCGCGGTGCGTCGGAGGCCCTTGGCGGGGAGATCGGGACCATGGAGGAGATCGACACGCTTTACGACAGCCTTGAAAAGGGATACCGTGCGACGGGAGTCCTGGACAATTATGAATTGATGATCGACGCGGGGATCGATTTGCCGGGAAGACGGGTAGAGCTCGGCGAGACCGTAAAGGTCTGGCGCGACTTCCTCCGGAAATGCCGCGCCGATGCCGCTGAGGAGGCGGACGGAGAAGGGGGGAGCCTGCGGAACGCCGCAGGGATTTTTGAATGGGCCCCCGAGGAGGAACTGCCTTTTTACGATATCGCCGGGCAGGATGACCGGTATGCTGCGGAGGGAGGACCGGTCACGCGGTTCGGAAGCGAGGCGATCTTTATGCCCATGCCGCTGGGGAAGAATCATAGCTTCGGTCTGTATACAACGAGCGGAGCCGTGCCGAAGGGCGCGCCGCACGCCGGGGGAGCCTTGGCTTTTATCGCCTGGCTTTTCTCGGAGGAAGGGCAGGAGAGCGTCCTGAAGGGGGACGGAGGGAACGAATATCCCTTCTCGATCCCGGTGAGAAAAAACGAGGCGCACCGGTGGATTGATAGTTTTTCACAATACGGAGAAGACGCTTCGGGCGGAGAAAAAGAAGATATGAAGGAAGCGAACCGGGAAAGAGCCGACGCGTATATCGCCATGGCGAACCGGCTTGCCGCAAGCTCCCAGAATTTCAAAAACGGGATCCTCAGCCTGATATCTCTCCGTACCGCCGATGAAGAAACGAGAAAGAGTCAGCTCGGCTTTATCAGCGAGGACGCGAACCCCGTCCTTTACCGGTATGCCTCGGAGATGAGCGGCACGGAAAGGACGCCGGGATTTTTGGAAGAGGGTACCTTCGATGACTGGCCGGAATATCTGGAAAGCTACGTCGCCGATTATCTTGCCGATCTGGGGTATGAAGTGACGAAAGCGGGGTAAGGGAGAAAAAAAGAATGAGAAGGAGAAGGATAACGGCGTTTCTTTTGACGCTCGGTATGATAGCCGGTTTGTTCTCGGCCTGCGGGGAAACGAAAGAAACGGGAGACAAGGAAAAGATCCCGGTGCTGTTTTCGATCCCGGAGGGGAGCGAAGAAAAGCTTACCGTAACGGGAAAGGCGGTATATACCGGAGAGGATGAACTCACCGGGCTGTATCGCGACGCTGCAGGATCGATTTGCGTACGGCGATACGGCGAGGTCAGCCTTTTGAACGATGCCTTTCAGCCTGTGGAATGGAAAACGGCAGCGGAGGAAGAAAGCCCTCGCGTCGTGTATGGGGATCTGGAACTGCGGCAGGACAAGCTTGTGGTCCGCGGAAAAGAGATCCCTCTGGAAGACCACTTCGGAGAAGAAAAAATCGGTTTCTGGTCTTTTGAGGGGATCACGTATCTGGTCACGGTGGTTTCCGAATACGATATCGTGAATATCGAGGAAGAGACCGACCGGTATACCGTGCTGTATCCCGTTACGGAAAAGGGCCTCGGCGATCCGGTTCGTGCGGAAGGGCTTACGGCGAGCGGAGGCGTGACGGGCACCGACGGACGATGGAACTACTTTATTGATGGGCAATCGCTTTTCCGCACGGACGGGAAAACGCTTCAGGACTTCGGGAACCTCACGCCTTTCGGCGTGAGTATTTCAGCGCTTCGCGGTGTCGTGCCGGTGGACGGGGACAGAGTGCTTCTGCTCTCCGGCTCCAACCTCTTCCTCTTTACGGCGGGGGAGACAAGGGCGGAGGAACCAAACGGCGGGAAGAGACGGAACGTGGTGCTGGGTGTCGAATATAGCTACTCAGGTTTTTTGTCGGATATCCTCACCAAGTATAACCTGTCTTCCGACAGCAAGGTGGAGGTAAAGGAATACGGAAGCATTGAGAAGCTGAATCTCGCGCTCCTGTCCAAAGAGGTGGATATGGTGGCGAGCATAGACGCCGGCGTTCTGGAAGGCTACGCGGCAAAGGGACTGCTCGCGCCGCTGGACGACGTGATCGGTGAGACGATCGCTTCCGGAGAGATCTTTCCGAACATATTGGACGCGGGGAGGATCAACGGAAAGGTGTACATGGTCCCGGACGCGGTCATGCTCGGCGGCATGATGCTGCCGAAGACGGTCGTGGAGGAAAAGGGCGGCCGGTTCGCCGATATGAAGGATCTGATCGCGACGCTCGACGGACTGGAGAAGCAGAGCTTCTATTATCACCTGACCAAAGAGCAGGCCTTGACGAATTTCCTTCATAACGGGGTGTCCGCGTGGGTGGACCGGGATAAGGGGACCTGTCACTTTGAGGACGAAAGCTTTATCGCCATGCTGGAGCTTTGCGGGCGGTACGCGCCGGATCAGGATACGGTATTCGCCAACGAGTCTTCCGGGAAGCCGCTGTTCATTCCTTTTCGCCGGATGGAAGACCCGATCGGTTATCTTTGGCTGGATGCTTACGAAGACGTGAAGGGAAGCGGGAAGACCACGTCCTCCTACGGGCTTGACGGCAGGCTGTTTCCGAGTCCGACAGAAAAGGACGGGGAATTCGCGCTGCTCCCGGATATGGTATTCGGTGTGGCGGAATACAGCGACGCGAAGGAAGGCGCGGGGGAATTCCTCGAGTGGCTCCTCTCGTCGGCCTGTCAGGATCTGACCGAAGAAATGACCGTCAACATGGCCGGGATGCCGGTGCGGATCGATTCTTTCCGGAAGCTGGCGGAGGAGAAAGCGGCGGAAGCGTCTGCGTATTATCCGCGGATCGATTGGGAAAAAGCGGCAGAAGACGGACTTGCCCTCTATCAAAGCGCGGATCATTACGGGGGACTCGGCTCGGAGATCAGCAAGATCGTCCAGGAAGAAGGCCTGCGGTATCTTCACGGTGAGATCACGGCCAAACAAGCCGCGGAATATATCCAGAACCGCGTTTCGATCTACCTTGCGGAACAGGGGTAAGAAGTCCCGCGAAGGGGGTCGGAAACCGGGGGATATGCAGTTCATGACATAAAACAGCAGTTCGTGACATTGCAATACCGGGGGCTTCCTGTTATGCTATAGATAAGATCACGGCCGGGATCTTAACGCAGGGGGAAGGGGGGATACCAATGGGCTGATTTCGGGAGCGTAATGCTAAAAAATCAATCTGTTGCTAAGCGAGTTTTTCGATTCTTTATTCCTTTCCAACAAAGAGCCTAACAAGAGTATAGGCCAAAGGAATGAATAACAAACATCATCAAAGAAAATAGGTAAAAACGACGGATCCCCTTCACACCCTGTATGAAGGGGATCCGTCGGCAAAGGAGGAAGAAGAGGTATGCGGAAAAAGAGCGCTGTCCTTTTGGTACTGCTGAGTATCCTTCTTTCGTTTTTTCCCTCCTGTGCGGAAACGGACGGGCGCTCGTCAAAAGGAACCGGGGAAGAGCGGGGGAAGGAAACGGATCCGGAGCCGGTTTTATCCGGCGTGACGGAACTTGTCTCTTCCCCGGCGGCGACGTATGCCGCGAAGGAACTGGAGCTTCCGGGAAACGGGACCGTGCTGGACATGAAGCGGGGCGGGGAAAACGTTCTGATCCTGGCGTCGGGGGAATCGGGAAACGAGCTTCTGACGCTGGACGGGGAATGGAACGTCCTTTCCCGGGAAGAACTTGACGGGACGGTTTTCCGTTTTGCCCGTCACGGGGGAGAACTCTATACACTGCGCCGTGAGGGAAACGGGATCGCCTTTTTCCGCGGAGGTGAAAAGCTTTCCGATCTGGGAATCGAGACCTCGATCTTCTGCGGCGTGTGCGAAAGTCGGAACGGCGTCTGCGCGGCGACCGAAGGCGCGCTCTTCCGCGAGAGAGAAAAACTGAAGCTCCCGGAGGCGGCGATCGGATACCGGACGTCGATCCGGGGATTCTTCCGGCTCGGCGAAAGTCTGTATCTCGTGACGGAGGAGATCCCGGACGCGGAAAGCGGCGCGGCGGGAAGGAAACTGCTTTATCCCCTGACGGGAAAGGAGATCGGGGAGCCCGCGGAGGTGAAAAACCTTGGAGGAAACGCCGGTTATGCGGGGGACGGAGACTACGTCTACTATATCGACGGAATATACCTGATGCGCACCGACGGGAAGAAGGTCGAAAGCTGCGGCGGGCTGCTCTCGCTCGGTCTTTCGCCGAACGAAGAGACGGTCCTTCTGGCTCTGGGCGGCGGGAAGCTGCTCGCGGCCCAAAAGGGAACGCTTCTTCTCTTGGAGGAGAATATCCCCGATCCGAATACGGTGACTCTCCGCGCCGCGTGTCCCGCGGGCGTTATCGACCCGATCGTGACGCAGTTCATCAAGGAATTCAACGCGGAGGATAACGGCGTCAAGGTCGAGGTGAGACAGTATTTCGGGGACGAGGTCTCCTTCAGCAAGGATCGGCTGGACGGGGAATTCGATCTGATCCTCGGTTCTTACGGCTCGGCGGAAAGAATCCGGAAACTGGTGCGGGACGGCGCGCTCCTTTCGATGCGGGAGGTTTTGGGAGAGGACCCGGAAGAATGGGGGATCCTTCCCAATCTGGTGAAGGCGGGCGAGATCGACGGAGAGTGCCGGTATCTCCCGGCGCTCTTCGGGGTGAAGGGCGTCGCGCTCCCGAAGAGCGTGATGGGAGAAAAGCGATATTTTGAAGACGTGAACGAGTTCCTCCGGACGGTGGAAGAGATCGACGACAAGCGATTTTTCCGGGTTGACGTCAGAAACGTCGTGCTGGAGGAGCCCTACGGACACGACGGATACGAGGAATGGGTGGATTGGGAAACGGGGACCTGTTCTTTCGACGATCCGGGGTTTGTGCACTTTCTGGAATTCCTGAAGCGGTATGCGGAGGATCTTGACGAAGCGGAAGCCAGCGCGACCGGCGACAAGGCGCTTCTTTATCCCGGATTCGAACTCAGCAATCCGGAGGCATCGTTTGCGCTTTCCATCTTCTTTGAAAAAAAGGGGGCTGAGAAGCCTTACAGCAAATACGGCATGGAGGCCCGCTTGTTCCCGGCGCCGGGGAGGGGAAGCTTTCACGGACCGGCTATCCTCACGGGATGCTTGACAGCGGTATGCCGCGGCGGGGAGCACCGGGAAGAAGCGGCGGCGTTTCTGCAGGAGCTCTTTTCGGCGGAGGGTCAGGAGAAGCTTGCGTCGGGATATACGGCGAAGTATACCGGCCTCGGCTGCTTCCCCGTGATGGAAAGCGCTTTGGAACGCTTCCTGGAAAACGAGGTCGGATACAATTTAGAGCAGGACGACGAAGGGAACCCTACGATCAAGGTGGTCAGACCTGACGCGGAAACGGAAAGGCGGGATCTTCGGGAATATCTCTGCGGCGCGGATCACTATGCCGTAGGTTCCACGACGGAAATCGCAAAAGTCGTGAAGGAGGAAGCCCTGCGTTTCTTCGCGGGCGAGATCACGGCCGAGAAAGCCGCGGAGTATATCCAGAACCGCGTTTCGATCTATCTCGCGGAACAGGGGTGATGACCGGCCCCGCAAAGAGGAAAGCGCGGGCGCCGTACGGGAAACGCCGCGCCTGACGCCCGGCAAACAAAAAAGCGCCCTTCCGGCATGTTGCCGGAAGGGCGCTTTTGCAGACGGAAGCTTACCGCAGCTTTTCCATGGCTCCGGTCAGGAACTTGTGGCTTTCTTCAAACTCGGCGAAGATCACGCGCTTTTCGGTGTTCCAAACGTTTTCGGCCGTGGCGGGAAGGCGGTCGGCCACAAGCCGCCACTCGCTTTCCAGATGCGCCTCGGGATCGGAACAGTCGACGCCCTTGTCGCCCCAGGAAAGAAGCTGGCCGCCGATCATTTTGTCGGTGGTCGGCACCGTGAAGGAGATCCCCTTCAAGGGGGAATCCTTGTGGATTGGCCGGAAGTTGAAGATGTTCCAGTCGAAGCATTCCCGCACGCTCCAGCAAATATCCGGCGCGACGATGTAATTCGGATTCCAGGTGCCGTTGATCAGGGTGTATCCCGCCTCGATCAGGTCGTAGGTAGTCTGGTAATAGTTTTCCCAGCTGAAGATCTCGGTGGTGCGGGGCACGAGGTCGTTGACCTCCTTCGCGAAGCCCTCCCACGCCACCGGCGTCCGGCCGCGGGCAAGGACCATGTCGGAGAGCTTTTTCACGAAGAGGGCAAGGAGACGTTCGCTGGAAAGCCTCGCGTCCCCGTCGACCGGGATGCCGCAGGCTGCGGCATAGGCGACGCTCTTTTCGTCCGAGAGCCATTCGGCGATATTCGCCTCGTCTCCGCCGACGTGGATGCGCGGGGAGTCGGGGAAGAGGGCCGCGATCTCGCCGACGAGCGTGTCGAGAGCGGCGAAAGCCTCGGCGGTGAAGGGGATGATGGTGCCGGTGCCGAAAATCTCCGGATAGGCGCGGATGAACTGATTGCAGTGGCCCGGGCACTCCAGCTCGGGCATCAGGGTGACGCCGCGCTTTTTGGCGTAGGAGACCAGCGCCCCGATCTCCTCTTTGGTGTAGTGACGGCCTTCGGAGGGAAGCAGGGGGAAGGCCTCGGAGGGCAGGGTGAAGCTTTCCGAATCGGTGAAATGCAGATGAAGCGTGGAGATCTTGTAGAAGGCGCAGAGATCCACGTAACGGAGCACCAGATCCAGCGGATGCCAGATCCGCGCCAGGTCCACCAGAAGTCCGCGATAGGCGGAATCGGGCGCGTCCTCGATCCGCACGGCCGGGATCTCGCCGGTTTCGGATCCGGCCGTCAATTGCAGAAGCGTGACGACCGCGTTCATGGCGCCTTCGGGATCGGAAGCGGCGAGCGTGATCCCGCTTATCCGGGAATCCAGAGTATACCCGCCGCGGGGAAGGCCCTCTTTGCGCAATAAGGTCACCGGAACGCCGTCGGAAACGGCGCCGAAAAGTCTGGCTCTGAAATCCATAAAGGTCTCGGCCGCGCTCTCGAAGAACGCGTCGGCCGTAACCGCGCCGGGACGAAGAAAGACGTGACCGAGAAGCTCGGCTTTTTTCGGCTGGGGGATCAGGTTCAGTTTCATGATATGAGTCCTTTCGTCGTGAAATTCTCAACGGGCGGATCTGCCGGAAGGCCGCCGGGAAAGCGGATCGCTTTTCCGGCGGCCTTTGCGCCGGCTTTCCCGGTGGGGAAAGACCGGATCATTTTTGGAACTGAGGCAGCCAGTCCTCGTTCATCTTGAACATTTCGTCCACCATGTCGCGGATCTCCCGGAGCGAAAGCACCGCTGCGGTCAGAGGATCGTAGCAGACGGCCTGGTAGATCATTTCCTTGTCGCCCCGGAGGCTTCCCTCCACCACCATCTCTTCGATCTGGGCAGACGTGCCGCTGAGAAGAGCGAGCTGCGGAGGCATTTTTCCCACGTGGATGGGCTCGAGCCCGCGCTTGCTTGCCAGGACCGGCACCTCGACGCAGCAGCCGTAGGGGAGATTGTCGATCAGGCCGAAGTTGCGGACGTTGCCGTTGAATTTGAACATTTCGTTGTCGCCGAAGATCGCGTTGAAGATGTAGGCCGCGTATTCGTATCCGCGTTCCAGGGAAAGGGGCTCCTTGAACCAGTCCTCGGTGAGCTGCTTCCAGGTGGATTCGCGCTTGCGGTATTCCTCGAGGATATAGGCGTAGCGCCCGGGATTCCATCCGGTGCCCTGCATGCAGTATTTTTCGATCAGGTCGGGACGCTTGCGGAACCACCAGTTGTATTCGCTGTTGTGGCCGGAGGATTCGGTGACGTAGTAACCGAGGGCCAGGAACATTTCGTTCCGGACCACCTCTTCGTTGTAAACGTCTTCGTTTTCGGTGACCGCCTTGCGGATCAGAGGATAGGCGTCCTTGCCGTTCCAGCGGAAGTCGGTGTAGAAGGCCTGATGATTGATGCCGGCGCAGGTGTAGGAGATCTCCTCGTCCTTGGCGCCGATCCAGCGGGCCAGCATGGAGGCGGTCCCCTGCACGCTGTGGCAAAGGCCCGAGCAGACCATGTCGGGGAAGGCGCCCTGTACCGTGCGGCAGAGCATGGCCATGGGGTTGGTGTAGTTCAGATAAACGGCGTCCGGGCAGTACCGGTCGATGTCCCGCGCGATGTCCATGATCGGATTGACGGTGCGCAGGAACCGGAAAATACCGCTGGGACCGCGGGTGTCGCCCACGTTGGTATCGACGCCGTATTTCTTGGGGATCAGGATATCGTGCTGCCACACGTCGACCTCGCCGTGCAGGATGGTGGTCACCACGCCGTCGGCGCCCGTCAGAGCTTCCTTCCGGTCGAGGGTGGCGATGACCTTCGCGGGATAATGACCTTCGGCCACGATCCGGTCCACGGCGCGCTTGATAAAGTCAAGGCGTTCGGCGTTGATGTCCATCAGTGCGATGGTGGCGTCGGCGAAAGCGGGGAAGGTCAGGATGTCGTTGACGAGCTTGCGGGTAAAGCCGAAGCTTCCCGCTCCGATAAAAGCGATCTTTTTGGGCATTCCGGTTTCTCCTTTACATGTTATTTCAGGCGTTTTCCAAGGATTACTTTATCACGGGGCAGAAGCTTTGTCAACTCTGAAAAAAGAAGACAAAAGAAGGAAAAGGGGCTTGCTTTCGCTTCTTTTCTGCGGTATGATGATGGCGGGAAATCCGTCCGCCGCAGGGCGGAGGATGGGATCCCCGCCGAATGATTACGATGGAGGAAAGGGCAATGAAGATCACCCACGATTTTCACGTTCACACCAGCCTTTCCCTTTGCGCGGCTCCCACCGCGCTTCTGGAAGGCTATCTGGAAAAGGCGAAGGATATCGGCCTGACAAAGCTCGGCATTTCCAACCACTTCTGGGACGCGGCGATCCCCGGCGCCAACGAATTCTACGTGCCGCAGGATTTCGATCACGTGGTTTCTCTCAGGGATGAGATCCAAAAGGCCGATTCTCCGGAGCTTCGGGTCTATTTCGGATGCGAATGCGAATACGATCCCTGGCGGCACGGGGTGGCCTGCACCGAAGAGATCGCCGAGAAATTCGAATACATGCTCGTCCCCAATTCCCATACGCATATGATGATGCCGAAGGAATACTATCATCCCTATGAAAAGCACGCCGAATTCATGCTTCAGGCTTACGAGGATATCCTGGACTGTCCGCTCTCCCGCTATGTGACCGCCATGGCGCACCCCTTCGAGGCGGTTGGCTGCCCCTACGACAACCAGATCCTGATCGACCTCGTTCCCGACGACCGTTACAGAAGGCTCTTTGCGAAAACGGCGGAAAAGGGGATCGCGTACGAGATCAACGTCTCGGTGTTCCGGGAAAAGATAACCGAAAACATCGCCGAAGCCTCCGTCTTCCGCCTTTACCGGCTCGCGAAGGAGGAAGGCTGCAAATTCCTGTTCGGCAGCGACGCGCACGACGTTTCCTATTACGATTCCTACCGGAACGCGGGGATCGTGGCCGATATCGCCGGCCTGACCGAAGCGGATCTCGCGCCGCTCGCCAAATAAAGAAGACGAAAAAGAATGCTTTTGATAAGGAGAAGAACGATATGATTTTCGAAAGCGGCGACCGCCTGGTATTCGCGGGCGACTCCGTCACCGATATGGGCTCTGCCCAGCCGGTGGGCGAAGGCCTTTTCGACAACGTGGGAAGAAGCTACGTCCGAGAGATCGAGAACCTCCTGTCGGCGGTCTATCCCGAGGTGAATCTTCGCGTCACCAATTCCGGGATCAGCGGCAACACCAGCCGCGACCTGCTTTCCCGATTCGACCGGGACGTGGTATCGCTCGATCCCGACTGGGTCTCGATCTGTATCGGCATCAACGACGTGTGGCGTCAGTTCGATACCCCCGCGATCTTTGACGCGCAGGTCATGCCGGATGAGTACGAAAGCAACGTGGAAAAGATGATCCTTGCCGTGAAAGGCCGGGTCAAAGGGATCTTTATCCTCTCGCCCTATTATATGGAGCCGAACCGGGAAGACCGGATGCGCGCCCGGATGGACGAATACGTGGCGATCTGCCGGAAGCTCGCCGAAAAGCACGGATGCGTTTTCGTGGATTTCCAGAAGCTTTACGCGGATTACTGCCGGGTGCGCCACTCCTCCTATATCGCCTGGGACCGGATCCATCCGAATCAGGTGGGCGCCGCGCTGATGGCGCGGGAATTCCTTTCCCATTGCGGCTTCGACTACGGGCACAAGGGCTTCTGAAAAAGGAAAAAACGCGCCGCGGACGTCCTGCCGACGCCCGCGGCGCGTTTGCGTTTTCTTCATTCTACCGTTACGGTGCGAAAGGTCGCCACGTCGGTGACGAACTGCGGAAGCGCGGGGGTCAGCATGCATTCCGCGTCGTAGTGCATGTGCCCGGCGAAGATCGCCTTGATCAGCGGCTCGGATTCGATATACCGGACGGCCTCCCGCGTGACGCCGTCGGCCGTCTGCTGCATCCTCCGGTAGACCGGATAGGAGGCGCAAAGCTCCTCCGGCGCGCCCATCAGATAGGAACAGGGGTTCCCCTGTTCCTCCATGGCCTTTTTCGCAAGGCTTTCCTCGTAAAGCGGCGTATGCAGGAAGAGCAGGATCGGCTTCCCGAGGGAGGCGGCGCGTCTGAGCGCCGCAAGCTGCCAGTTTTCGATCAGGTAATATCCGTTGTCCACGGCGACCAGGAGGACGCCGTTCTTCTCCCGCACGGCGAAGCGGATGGGGTTCCGGAAACAGGCCTGCACCTTGTCCAAGCTCGCCGCACGGTAGGTCGCGTCCTCGTACGCCTCGCCGACGTATTGGGAGAATTCGTGATTGCCCGCGGCGAAGAAGAGGTCGTGCTCCGCCGAAAGAGCCATGGCCGCGTCCAGATTGGCCTCGGACACGAAATCGATCAGGTCGCCGGTGTGGACGATCAGCTCGTCCGCCGGACGCTCCATAAGCGCCCGGTACCCCGTTTCGGAATCGGGGAAAGACGGCGCGCGCCGGGCGGCAAGCTCGTTTTTCATGGCGTTGTCGCGTCCGTCCGCGCGTGCAAGATGGGTGTCGCTCGCCAGGAGAAAAGTAAAAGGATCCCGGCTTCCGGCCGTGACTCTCGTTTCGATGTATTTCAGCATGGGCCCCTCCTTGTCGTTTGGACTATTCTACCTCCCGCGGCCAGCTCTGTCAAGGGGAAGGGGACTTCGATCTTGACGCGGAGCTTTGAAAATGGTAAGATACAGGGGAGGAACGGCGCTCCGCGGGGAACAAAAGGGCGCCCGGAGCGTCCAACCTGACGGAACGGCGCGTTTCCGTTCCGGGAAAGAAGAATACTCCGGCCGGCGCGCCGGCTTTCCGAAAGGAGATCGACGATATGAAAAAGATGAAACGCGTTTTGGCGATCCTCGCGATCCTGGCGCTTTCGGCGGGGATCCTTTCCTCCTGCCTGTTTGTCAAGAAAAACGACCCGTACGGCAGAGCGACTGAGAGCCAGATACAGCCGCAGACCGTGGAAACGCTTCCGGATGAAAGCGAGACCGGCCCCGCGACGGAGCCTGCGTCGGAACCTGCCTCCGAATCCGGGACCGCGTCCGAAACCGAACCGGCGTCCGATCCCGATTCCGAGACCGATCCCGAACCGGCGACCGAACCTGCGTCCGATCCGGAACCGGTCGAGCTGCCCTCGGCGGAAGAGCTTGAGGCGTTTTTGAGCACGCCGGGCGTCAACGGATTTTTGGCGTCCACCTATTCCGACGTGCGCGACGCCAGCCTGCGGGAGGTCATTTATCAGACGAACGACGAGGAGATCCCCTACGAAGACGTGGTCGCCGTCCTGGAAAAGAAGCACGGGCACGAATTGATGAGCAGCGTCAGCTACATCTCCGCCGAAGGGCTGCAGGCGCTCGTTCTGGAGCGCACCGGCCGTTCGCTGGACGAATTCCGGTGCGATCTGTCGGAGTATTATCTGAGCGACGAGGATCTTGACATCTATTACGTCGAACACGGCGACACCAACATGCAGCCGGTGAAGGTCCTTGATGTGGGCGAGGAATCCGGGAAGATCGTGGTGCGCTACACCACAAGCTTCGGAAGCGACTGGTTCTGGGTCAACGAGGGCGGCCAGTACGGCTCCGCCGCCGAGATGGAGGTCGTTCTGATCCGGAGCGGCGACGGCTTCCGCTTCGTCTCCAACCAGCCCGCCGCCTGATTTTCCCGCGCGGCGGGGAATCGCCGCCGGGTTCCGGCCCTTTGCGCGTGAAATCGAATCCTGCATATCCGGCGCGGTCCGCGTGACCGCGCCGGTTTTTTGCGCCGCGCGAAGAAAACCGCGCGGCGCGGGCCGAAGCAAAAGAAAAAGGGAGAGGATCCGCCTCTCCCTTATGTTCCTGTGCGTATTCCCGATCAGGCGTTGGCCTTCGCGGTAAGACGGGCGTTGTAAGCCTTGTTGGCGTCGTTCCACAGATGGAGCTGCTTCACGTAAGCGACCAGAGGTCCGACAACGATCAGGGAACCGACCAGCGTCCAAAGGAGCCAGCCGCCGCCGGTGATTCTGGGGGTGCCGCCGCTGAGACGGACCGAGTTGCCGTACTTCTCGCAGATGCGGTAATTCCAGTACATGGCGTAAATACCGAGGGTGAGGGCGCCCAGGAAGATCACGGCCGCGAGACCGCCGACCTTTTTACCGCCTTCATCGACGATGTTGGCTTCCTTCGCCATGTTGTGCGTGACGACAAGGCCGTAGATGCCAAGGGTGATGAGGTTCAGGAAAAAGATTTTCCAGAATCCGCGGTTGGTTTTCAGCATGAAAATGCCTCCTTCATGTATAGTAGACTACGCTGCATCCATCATAGCATAGCCCGCCAAAAATGTCAATAAATGTTTTTCGGAAGATTTAGGCCGGGAAAACGCCCGGAGAGGCGCGCCGCCGGCGCTGCGTCCGGGAAAAACGCGCTTTCCGCCCCGCGGGCCGCCTGCATGTTTATTCTTCTCCGGCGTCGATCCGGCAGGCGACGCCGTTGATCTCCACGCCCTCGTCGGCGGGGATCAGGAGATATTTGCGCCCTTCGTACAAGCGGGCCTCGATCCGGGAGGAAAACTCCGGATCCACCGTGATCTTCACCATGGGCGTCAGGACCTCGAATTTGCGGCTTTCCATCACGGTGGTGGGATCGAGCGGCGCGTCCGCGCCGAAGCTTTCGGCACACCTTTCCCGGAAGAGGGCGACCTTTTCCTCCGGCACGCCGCTTTCCCGCAGGATATCGCCCACGTCGTCCGGGGAAAGCGCCAGAGAGTCGGGGAGCTTGCTTTCCTTGTGAAGCAGGAGCTTTTCGCGCACGTCCTCGTGAAGCTTTTGGACCACCTCGAAGCTGCAGTCCTCGCCGAGGGCGTCGGCAAGGACCCCGCTGAAGGTTTCCTTCTGCTCCGGGGCGCTCATGCCCGCGTCCAGATGAAAGATCCGGTCGACGAACGCCTCGTGCTTCCGGGCGGGGTCCCGGGTGTAGAACAGAGCGCCGTATAGATTCGGCGCGCGGTCGTCAAAAGCGGGGAAAAGGAACCCCAGCGCAGGATCCTCCACGAGCTGGTTGACGGTACGGCTGCGGAAAACGCCCTCGTCGCTGTCGTAACCGAGTACGGGCTTGCCGGATTTCACCGGGCAGACGGCCGAAAGAAGATACCGGTACACGGTTTCGGAGGAATCGGGAAGGACTTCGTCGTCCTTCGCGCGGTAAGGAACGTCGTAGGCGTCCGCGGCCAGAAGGATCAGGACGTTGTATCCGTCGGGCTCGAGCGTTTCGATCACGCGGCTGAAAAACTCCTCCCGGAGCTTCCCGTCTTCAAGATTCGTCCGGAGGAGCGAGACCAGAAGCCCGTGCGCGTCGCCCTCCATCACCTCGGAGGAGGGAAAAGAAAGCTCCCTCAGATTCTTGCCTGGCGTGCCGGTCAGAGGCTTTTTCAGCAGATCGAAATAGGTCTCCGCCTCCTCGTTCGACATCAGTCCGAAGGAGGCTTCGGGATAAGCAATGACGTTTTTCGCGCTGTTGACGTAGCATCCGTATACTTTTCCGACGGCGCACCGGCCGGGGGCGATATGGCGGCGGATCTCGCCGATCTCTTTTGCGTTCATAGGATCGTCCTTTCCGTAAGGATCGCCGCCGCGGACGCGGCGAACGGCTTTATTGTATCACAGGAGGCGGAAAAGCGCAAACCGCTTTTTTGTGCTTGACAAGAGGCGCCGCGCGTGCTATACTTAATCCACCTACTGAAATGGTAGGAATAAAATGCAGACGCCGCCCGCAGACGGGCGGCCCCCGCGACCGGGATCCGTCGGAATGCAAAGGAAGGAGAATCCCGATGATCTATCTGGACAACGCAGCCACCACAAAAATGAGCAAAACCGCCGTCGAGGCCATGCTCCCGTATCTGGAAAACTGGTACGGCAATCCCTCGAGTCTCTATTCCTTCGGTCAGAAGTCGAAGGAAGCGCTGGAATCGGCGAGGGAGAGGATCGCGGCCTGTCTCGGCGCCGATCCGAAGGAGATCACCTTTACCTCCGGAGGCAGCGAAGCGGACAACCAGGCGATCCTTTCCGCCGCGATCCTGGGAGAAAGGAAAGGGAAAAAACACATCGTCTCCACCGCGTTCGAACATCACGCGGTGCTTCATACACTGGAAAAGCTGAAAAGGGAAGGATACGAGATCACGCTTCTGGACGTGCATCCTTCGGGCGTCGTCACGCCGGAGGAGGTGGCGGCGGCCATCCGCCCCGACACCTGTCTGGTGACGATCATGTTTGCCAACAACGAGATCGGGACGATCCAGCCCATCCGGGAAATCGGCGCGATCTGCCGGGAAAAGGGCGTCCTGTTCCATACGGACGCCGTACAGGCGGTGGGACACGTCCCGGTGAACGTGAAGGAAGACAATATCGATATGCTTTCGCTTTCCGCCCACAAGTTCCACGGTCCGAAGGGGACCGGCGTCCTTTACGCCAGACGCGGCGTCCGGCTTTTCAGTCTGATCGAAGGCGGCGCGCAGGAACGCGGCAAGCGCGCCGGCACCGAAAATCTGGCGGCGATCGCGGGAATGGCGGCGGCGCTGGAGGAAGCCTGCGGCGCTCTGGAGGAAAACCGCCGGAGGATCCTGCCGCTGCGCGAACGGCTGATCGACGGGCTTTCGGAGATCCCGCACGGCGCGCTCAACGGCGACAGGGAAAGAAGGCTTCCCGGCAACGTGAACTTCTGCTTTGAAGGGATCGAGGGCGAATCGCTGCTTCTGCTTCTGGACGACAGAGGCGTCTGCGCGTCCTCCGGCTCGGCCTGCACGTCGGGCTCGCTGGATCCCAGTCACGTGCTCCTCGCCATCGGCAGGCCGCACGACGTGGCGCACGGTTCCCTCCGTCTGACTCTCTCGGAGGGAAATACCGCGGAGGAGATCGAGGAGACGATCGGCGCGGTGAAGGAGGTCGTTTCCTATCTCCGGAGCATGTCTCCGGTGTGGCGCGATCTGGAAGAGGGCAAAAAAGAGCATCTGCTCTGAATCGAAATCGATTTGCGGCGCGGATCCCTCGGGAAAACGGCCGCATATCTCGGGAAAGGACGGTTCTCATGGCACTTTACAGCGAAAAGGTAATGGATCATTTCCGCAACCCCCGCAACGTCGGCGTTCTGGAAAACCCCGACGGCGTGGGAGAAGTGGGCAACGCCAAATGCGGCGACATCATGAAAATCTATCTCAAGATCGAAAACGACGTCATCGCCGACGTGAAATTCGAGACTTTCGGGTGCGGCAGCGCCATCGCCTCAAGCTCCATGGCCACCGAGCTGATCAAGGGGCAGCCGGTGTCCGAGGCGCTGAAGCTCACCAACAAGGCCGTGGCGGAAGCGCTGGACGGTCTTCCGGCCCACAAACTCCACTGCTCGGTCCTGGCGGAGGAGGCCATCAAAGCGGCGCTGAAGGATTATTACGACAAAAACGGCATCGCCTACGACCCGGCGGACTTCCCCGATACAGAGGACTGCGAACACTGCGCGCTCTGACGGTATGAAAAAAGCATTGATTGCCATGAGCGGCGGCGTAGACAGCAGCGTCGCCGCCCTCCTTGTCAAGGAATCCGGGATCGAGGCGGTGGGATGCACCATGCGCCTTTACGATGCGGAAGAGATCGCCGGCCTTCCGGAGCCCGGCGCGCGGACCTGCTGTTCCCTGGAGGATACCGAGGACGCGGGCGCGGTGGCGCGGCGACTGGGGATCCCTTATCACGTATTCAATTTCAAGTCGGAATTCCGGGAAAAGGTGATGGTGCCCTTTGCCCGCGCCTATCTTTCCGGGAGCACGCCGAATCCCTGCATCGAATGCAACCGGCATCTGAAATTTGCGAAGCTTCTGGAACGGGCGGAGATCCTGGGATGCGGCTGTGTCGTCACCGGGCATTATGCCCGGATCGATGAAAAGGACGGCAGGATGCGCCTGCTGAAGGCGAAGGAGCCGGAAAAGGATCAGAGCTACGTGCTCTATCAGATGGATCAGTACGCCCTGCGGCATACGCTTTTCCCGCTCGGAGAGCTTTCCAAGGAGGAGACGCGCCGGATCGCCGAAGAGCACGGCTTCCTGAACGCGCGCAAGCCGGACAGCCAGGATATCTGTTTCGTCCCGGACGGCGATTACGCCCGCGTGGTGGAGGCCCTTTCGGGCGTCCGGTCGGAGCCGGGGGATTTCGTCCTTGCCGACGGTACGAAGCTCGGGCGGCACAAGGGCGTGATCCATTATACCGTAGGCCAGCGGCGCGGACTCGGGATCGCGGGCCCTGCGCCTTACTACGTGATCCGGATCGATCCCGCGGAGAACCGGGTGGTACTCGGCTTCCGGGAGGAGCTGTATTCCTCCGAGGCGCGGCTTGCCGGGGTCAACTGGATCGCGGGAAACGCGCCGGGCGGCCCGTGCCGCTGCGGCGTGCGCATCCGTTATCATCACCCGGAGGAGCCCGCCACGGTATTCCCGGGGGAGGGGGACACGGCGCGCGTCGTGTTCGACGAGCCGCAGAGAGCGGTGACGCCCGGCCAGGCGGCGGTATTCTACGAGGGAGAAGAAGTCCTCGGAGGCGGCGTGATCCTGCCTCCCGGCGGCGAAGGAACAGGAGGAGACCGGATATGATGGTATCCACCCGGGGCAAATACGCTCTGCAATTCATGATCGATCTGGCGGAAAACGGAAAAGACGGCTGCGTTCCCCTGAAGGAGATCGCCGAAAGGCAGCAGATCTCGGTGAAGTATCTGGAACGGATCCTGCCGGTCCTGGTGAAAAGCGATCTGATCCGTGGCATCCAGGGCAAGGAGGGCGGCTATAGGCTGACCCGCGAACCCGCCGCGTACAGAGTGGGAGAGATCCTACGCCTGACCGAAGGGGACCTTGCGCCCGTCAGCTGTCTCGAACAGGGCGCGCCGCCCTGCGCCAAAACGGCGGAATGCCGCACAAGGCCTCTCTGGAACGGACTGAACGCCGTGATCAACGAGTATCTGGACAAGGTCACGATCGCCGATCTGATGCAGTAAGGCGATCCGGATGCGTTTCCCGGCATGTGAAAAGCCGGCGGATTTCCGCCGGCTTTTTCTTTTTGGGGAAAGGGATCAATCCTCCAGCTCGATGCTTCCGCCCGACTCCAGAGTCTCGCCGTTCAAAAGCAGGAGCTTTTCGGCAAGCAGCCGGCAGAATCCGCCGGTCAGAGCCGAAGCGAAGATCAGCTCCTCCGTGTTCTCTGCGGTCAGCTCGGTCTTTTCCTCGTGATCCAGAACGGACGCGGCGAAGAGCTTGACCTGCTCGCAGAAATACCGGGCGATGATGCGGTGCCATCTCCGGTAGGCGTCGTAGTAGGCGCGGAGCTCGTCTGCGGAGAGCTCCGCCGGGATCATGGTCTGAAGGGTCGCGATGCTCAGACTTTGCTTCAGGGTGCAGATGATGATCAGATAGACGATATGGATGCGGTAATACTTCTTTTTGACCGGCTCCGGCATGACCCTTTTGCGGACATAGTTGTTGATGGTGGCGGGCGTGATGAACTGCTCCTCCTTCAATTCGGGGGGCAGATAATCCAGGTATTCCTTCAAAAGCGCCGTCACCTGTTCCATATACAGCCCGAAATCGGGGATATCCTCCCATGCGGGCAGCTTGTAATGATCCATATACCGTTCCCAGCGCCGCAGTTTTCCCGCAACCAGTTCCTTGTCATAGCCCATATCGTCCGCCTCCTCCGGCATTCTTTTTCTCATTGTAGCAAAAATGATCCGGAAAATCAAGAAGAAATTTCCGGGAAAGACTTGACATAATACAAAAAATCTGATATTCTAATCGCAAAGACAAGATGATAAATATCTGCCGGCGATCTGATCGCCGGATCGGGTCGAGAACGGGAGGCAGCCATGGAGAAATCCGGATATCGTTACGATACGCAGCTTCTGATCGAAGGGCATGATCTGGACGAGGACGCCGTCGGCGCGTATTTCCGCGCACATTTTGAAGGCGACTGTCTTCTGGCGGTGGGGGACGAGGACCTGATCAAGATCCATTTTCATACCGACGAGCCGTGGAAGGTATTGGAATACTGCGCTTCCCTCGGCGAAATCTTCGATATCGTCGTGGAGGATATGGATCGTCAGGCAAGAGGGCTGAAAGGCTGAAAATCACACGGGAAAGAGGGCGACGGCATGAAAGGCAGAGAAACGATCCCGGTTTTCTTTTCGACGGACGACCGTTACGCGCCGTATCTCGCGGTGGCGATCGCGTCGCTTGCGAAAAACGCCTCAAAGGAGTTTGATTACAGACTTCACGTACTGAACTGCGGGCTTGCCAAAAGGAACCGGAACCGGCTCCTCGCGCTTGCGGGCGGGAATATCGCTCTGGAATTTGCGGACGTGAGGGATTATCTGATCCGGATGGGGGGAAGGCTCCATCTGCGCGATTATTACACCGCGGCGACCTATTACCGCTTTTTCATCCCCGATCTTTTCCCGGCGTATGAAAAGGGGATCTATCTGGACTGCGACGTGGCGATCAACGGCGATATCGCGGAGCTTTACGGGACCGATCTCGGCGAAAATCTCCTCGGCGCGGTCACCGAAGAGGTCATGACCGACATCCCGACCTACGGCCGCTACGCGCGGACGGTTCTGGGCCTTCGCCCGTCGGAGTATTTCAACGCCGGCGTGCTCCTGATGAATCTGGGGAAAATGCGCAGGACCGGTCTTCTGGACCGCTTCTCCGCGCTTTTGGACCGGCGCCGTTTCCCCGTGGCGCAGGACCAGGACTATCTGAATCTCCTGGCCGCGGGCAGCGTCACCTATCTGGATGCGGGATGGAACCGGACGCCCTTCCCGTATGCGCCTTCGGAGGAGCCGAAGCTTGCGCACTACAAGATGAATTTCAAGCCGTGGCATTACCGCGGCGTTTCCTATGAAGACTGCTTCTGGCGTTATGCGGAGGCGACGCCCTATTACCGGGAGCTTCTGGCGGAAAGGGAAGCCTACTCCGCCTTCGACGCGGCGCGGGACGATCTGCAGAACGCAAGGCTCCTCCGTCTCGCCGAGGAGGAGACCGAAAAGGCCGAAACCCTCGCGGCGGAGGAATACCGCCCGGCGGTCTACGCGTAAAGGAGAAACCTCATGGAAAAATCAAAGGACCGTCTGGCGATCCTCGATAAGATCGCGGAATACGAAAAGCGCGGCTGGTTCGACAAGGACGTGGAAAACGATCCGCCGACAAGACCTCTCAGGCCGGGAGAATGCGATTATCTGGCGGAAAAGCCCTCCACGCGGATCCTCACCGGGATCTCGAACCGTATCGCCAAGCGCCATTTCGACAGGAAGATCCGGGAAGGCGAGCTGATCATCAAGCGGATCCGCGGGATCGACAATTATCTCGCGATCCGGGACCGCGGCGCGATGATCACCTGCAATCATTTCAATCCCTACGACAATTACGCGATCTTCAAGGCCATCGAGCCGTATCTCGGCAAACGCCGTCTCTATAAAGTAATCCGGGAGGGGAACTACACTTCCTTCCCCGGGCTTTACGGCGTTTTTTTCCGGCACTGCAACACGCTGCCTCTGGCGGCTTCGGTCCCCGTGATGAAGGAATTCCTGAACGCCGTTTCGGTGCTTTTGAAGCGCGGGGAGAAGATCCTGATCTATCCGGAGCAGGGCATGTGGTGGAATTACCGGAAGCCGCGGCCTCTGAAGCCGGGCGCTTTCCGCTTCGCGGCCTCCGCCGGCGCTCCGGTCCTTCCGGTGTTCATCACCATGGAGGATTCCGACAAAACCGGCGCCGACGGCTTCCCGATCCAGGCGTACACTCTGCATTTTCTGCCAGCGATCTGGCCGGACGGGGACCTCCCGGTCCGCCGGGCGGCGGAGAAAATGGCAGCGGAGAATTACCGGATGTGGAAAGAGGTCTATGAAAGGACCTACGGTATGCCGCTCACCTACGGCGGGGAGAACTGAAGATGCTGTTTTACGGGATTGTGATCCTCGGATCCGATATTCTGATCCTGCTTCTGAACTGGCTCCTCCGGGGCGGCGGACTTCCCGAACTCGGCAAAGCCGCGCTTGCCGTCTTCGGGGGGACGGTCCTGGTGATCGCGATAGACGGCCTCTTCGCTTTTTTGATCCGGAGACTGCCGGAAAAGTGGTTCGCGCCCGGCGCGCGCCTTTTCCGCGTGGGGAAAAAGGAGCGGGATCTCCTCGGGAAGCTCGGCGTCAAGCGATGGAAGCATCTGGTGCCGGAGCTCGGCTTTCTCTCCGGATTCCCGAAGGACAGGATCGGCGGCACCCGGGACGGAGCGCATATCGCGAGATTCCTTCTGGAGTCGAATTACGGGGTGGCGATCCATCTGGAAAACGCGCTGTGCGGCCTGTTCCTTCCGGCCTTTCCCTTCCTGCGGCGCTTTGCCGTCTGGTTCCCGATCTTTTTCGTGAACCTCTTTCTGAGCTTTCTCCCGGCGATGATCCTGCGGTACAACACGCCGCCGCTCCGGCGTCTCTACAAGAGAAACGGCGGGAAGGTCGACGAATAAAAAAAGCTTCGCGCGTTCATTCGCGCGAGGCTTTTTGCTTTTTTTCCCGCAGCACGTGCCACAGAGCCTTTTCCCGGAACCCGGCGCTTTCGTAGAGCAGGGAAGGCCGGAAAACGCTGTTCTCCCGTCCGGAGACCGTGACGAAGGAAGCTCTTCCCGAAAAGCGCCCGAGCAGGATCAGAACGACTGCCTTTCCCAGCCCGCGCCGCCTGAAAGCGGGAGAGACCTGGATCCATTCCAGGCTCCCCTCCCGGATCCCGGGGTCGAGGACGGCGATACCGGAGGCGGCGGGCTCGCCGCTTCCCGCAGGACAGAGCGCGACCCAGAACGCAGGATCGTAAAGCGGCGGCCGGGAGATTTCGGAAAGCGCCGCTTCGGCGTCTTTCATGCCGTAACAGAGCGCGATATGGCGCCGGAAGGCTTCCGGAGGAAGCAGACGGAGCTCAAAGCCCGGCGGGATCACGGGGGAGTCGAGGTTTTCCATCCGGTGGATCAGCCGGAAATAGATCTCGTCCTCCCATCCCGGATATTCGTCTGCGCGAAAAAGCCGGTCGGGTACGACGCGGATCCCCTCCGGGAGAACGAGGCTGCGGCTTTTCCGGTATGAAAGGGAGGAGGCGCGGGTCGGGGAGGCGAGATATTCTTCTTTCGTCATATCATTCCGCGGTTTCGGAGGGCGGGCCGTTTTTGCCCGGATGCAGGTGAGCGTAAAGCTCCTCCGTGGCCAGGGCGAATTTGGTCACGGCGAAATCGCGGCCCTTCGGGTAGATATAGAAGGTGTCGTTCAGAGTGTTCAGATCCACGCAGTCCCCGTATTTCCCGAGATATTCGTATTCGATGTGGCAGGAATAGAGGGTTTCGGCGGGAAATCTGACGGTAAACGGTTCTCCGCGGTCGTTTCCGGTCAGGGTAAAGCCGGTCATGTCGTGGGTCAGGGTCCCGTCTCCCATATCGATATATCCCTTCGCGTTCGGCAGGGCGTCGATCCGCACCGGACCGGAGAAACGGTAGGTCCCTTCCTCCACCTCCCGGCGCACGTTCCCGCGTTCCCATTCGTACCAGTCGGGGACGTGGGGAAACTCGGTTTCACCCTCCGCGGCGGAAAGGACGCCGTATTCGTCCATCCGCCAACGATTGCCGCAGCTTTCGCAGAAAAGCTCGGTCCCGGCGGAGTTCATGCGGTATTCGGTCCCGCAGTGCGGGCACTGATAGAGGACCTTGTGGAGTCCCTCGGCCCGTTTGGGATAGTCGATCCGCTTGCCGTTTTCCTTCTGCCAGGCCCAGTCGTCGTACCGGAACGCCTTTTCGATGGCGGCGGTGACCTCCTCGTGGGTGTGCTCCTCCAGCTCCCCGGCGGTGAACAGGCAGGTCATTTCGGCCTCGGTGCCCTTCACGTGATGATCGGGCAGGTTCCAGAAGGGAGAATTCACGTGGTGCCCGTGGCAGATCAGGGTCACCACCGGGATCTTCAGAAGCTTGCACAGCTTTCCGAGCGAAGCGGGCAGCACCGCCGTCGTGCCGCAGAGCGAGTAGCGCGCCTCGGGATAGATCACCGGGATGTCGCCGCGCTTCGCCACCCGCATCAGTTGACGGATCAGGACGGTGTCGCGGGTGAATTTCCTCTTGCAGATGCATCCGATCAGCCGCAGGAGCCACTCGCGCTTCAAAAAACCGTCGATAGCCACCACGAAATTGGCGCAGTGAGGGAAGGTGGCCTTCAGCGCCACCGAAAAATCCATGAAGGCGTTGTGGTTGCAAAGCAGAAGATAGGGCGGCTTGATCCCCTCCATGCGAATCTTCGTCAGTTTGTTGTGATGCGAAACGAGGGTGGGAACGACCAGAAGGCGCATCAGAAGGCGCAGATGCTGCCGCATGGGCGGCTTTTTCATATCGAAGCGTTTGACGTCTGAAAGCATGGCTTTTCTCCCGAGCAAGAATTGTGTGGCTTTTTGTCATATTATAAAGTAAAGCGGGGCGCTTGACAAGGGAAAAATCGAAAAAAGTCCATAGAAACGGGAATCGGGAGAGAAAAAAGAGCAGACCGCGCATCCGCGGTCTGCTCGCCGGTCCCGTCGCCGTTTTTCGCTCTGCCGCCCTTACTTCATCCCGGGCGTGAGATCCACCTTCAGAAGCTCTTCCCGGACGGCCTCGTAGACGCTTTCGTCCACCTCGGGCGTTCCCGTCTTGCAGGTGGGAAGAAGATAAGGGGCGGGCGTTCTCGGATCGGTGGAATAAAGATCGTTCCGGTACGCTTCCCGGACGGAAGGGTCGCGCATATCCGGGATCTCGAAGGGAGCGCCGCGCTCCAGGACGGAATGGTATCCCAGAAGACCGGGCAGCGCCATGTCCAGCGCCTGATAGACGTCGATGGAGCGTCCGGTCCCGACGGGATCCCCCAGGATCCTTGCGACGAAGAAGCCGAAGGCGGTGGCGTTGCTGTTGGAAACCGGCCCCAGATCGACCTTAGGGCGGTACGGGAAGGGAGGGAAAGAATTCTGCTCGGTCCTGGTATTGAAGTGGAATTCCTTTTCATACCGGTAAATCGTGATTCTGTCGGCTGTCGCTTCGATCGAACCGTTCTCTCCGATCAGGCGGTAAAAAGCGACGTAGGGATGCTTCAGGCCGTTCGAATTCAGGCTCCGCGCCACGGCGCCGTTGCTCATTTCCATGGAAAGGAAGGTGCCTCCTCCGCACCGCGCGCCCTTTTCGGCCATGCTCGGAAGCCGCGGAGTCTCCAGACCGCTGACCCGGACGGGGCGAAGGCCGGTGGAAAAGAGGATCGGACCGATGCTGTGGGAAGAGTAAAAGGAGGACGGAACGTAATTGCGCCAGTGATCCCGTTTCCCGCGGGTCAGAAGATGCCATTTCGGAGCGCAGTCGTTGATGAAGTTCCCCTCAAGGCAGACGGCTTCGCCGATATCCCCGGCCTCGTAATGCCTCCGCATGGCGAAGACGTTGTCGAAATAACAGTAGTTTTCACCGTAGGCGTAGATCTTTCCGCTCTTTTCCACCGCGTCGGAGAGCGCGCAGGCCTCGGCCAGGGTCTGTACCGGCTGGACCTCGCTGTATACGTGGATCCCCTTCGTCAGGGCGCGGATGGCATAAGGCGCGTGCTCGTTGGCGTAGTTGGCGATGATGACGGCGTCGATCCCCGCGTCCAGCATCTCGTCGAAATCCGCAGTGCACAGGACCTGCTCTCCCTTTTCCCGGAAAAAGCGTCTGCTCTTTTCCAGAAGATCCGGATAGGTCTCGCAGACGGCTCGGATCTCCGCGTATTCGTAGCCGGGCAGGATGCGCATGGCGAAGTCCATACCGCGGCTCGCGCCGAGAATGCCGATTTTCAGCTTGCCCATTCTGGCTCTCCTCCTTTGACGGACCGGGCTTTGACATGCGCTTCCCCGCGCCCGGCGCACGGGCGCAGTCCGAAGCCGGCCGGTTCGTTCGCGTTTATTTTATCAAAGCGTCTTGCGCGATTGCAACGATTTCCGCACGCTTTTTCTCTTTTCCTCTTTCTTTTTTCGGAAGAGTCCTGTATAATGAAGGAGAAGAAATCGGCTTATCCGAATGACGAGGGAGGATACGATCATGGAAATCCGGCCGTATCAATATGCCGTTGCGAGTCCCACCAGCATGGGGCTCCGCATCACGCCGCAGAACCGCATGGCGGTCCACAACAGCAATCTCTTCCTGCTGCAGGCGACCTCGGCGGAATCCAACGTCCTGAACGTGGCTTCCAGCCTGGGGAAAAGGTGCCTGGTCCTGACGAAATTCGTGGAGGGAAGCCCCCTGGCGGCCTTCATCAAGGCCCAGCTTCGCGCCCGCAACATCGACTTCGTCGGCCCCGACGTGCCGCAGGGCGGCCCCTGGGGCTTCCGGCATCAGTTCAACGTGGCCGATTCCGGCTTCGGCCTGCGCGCGCCCAGAGTCTGGAACGACCGGGCGGGAGAGGTCGGACGGACCCTTTCGGCCGCGGACTACGATCTTCACGATATCTTCGAGGTCAGGGGCGTCGGCATCCTGCATATTTCCGGCCTGATCGCCGCCATGAGCGAAGACACCACCCGGTGCTGTCTGGAGATCGCAAAGGCGGCGAAGAAGGCGGGAACGCTCGTCAGCTTCGATCTGAATTACCGCGCCACCTTCTGGAAGGGACGGGAGGAGGAGCTTTCCCGCGCCTTCGACGAGATCGCGTCTCTCGCCGATATCCTGGTGGGCAACGAGGAGGATTTCCAGCTCTGCCTGGGCTTCCGCGGACCGGAGACCGGCGGAAAGGATCTGAGCGGAAAGCTCGCGAATTTCCGCGCGATGATCGAGCAGGTGCGCGAAAAGTATCCGAACGCCCGCGCTTATGCCACCACTCTGCGTCAGGTGATCTCTGCGAACGAGCATCTTTGGGGCGCCGTCCTGTATGCGGACGGGCAGTGGTACGTGGAGGAACCCCGGACCATCGAGGTCATGGACCGGATCGGCGGAGGAGACGGCTTCTCCGGCGGGCTCCTTTACGGGATCCTGGCGGGATGGACGCCGGACAAATGGCTGCAGTTCGGATGGGCTGCGGGAGTCCTCGCGGCTTCCAGCCTGAACGACTACGCCGAACCGGCCGACGAAAAGCAGGTCTGGGACGTATACAAGGGCAACGCGAGAGTACAGAGATGACAAAGCTTTGAGAAGAGGAGAAAACGATATGAAAAAAGCGGATATCGGCCTGATCGGCCTGGCCGTCATGGGCGAAAACCTGGTCATGAATATGGAATCCAAGGGCTTCACGGTGGCGGTCTTCAACCGCACCACCTCCAAGGTCGACGATTTTGTCGCGGGAAGGGCCGCGGGCAAAAACGTCATCGGATGCCACAGCCTCGAGGAGCTGGCGGAGAATCTGGAAAAGCCGCGGAAGGTCTTCCTTATGGTGAAGGCCGGCGACGCCGTGGACGGCATGATCGAAAAGCTGCTCCCCGTTCTGGAAGACGGCGACGTCATCATCGACGGCGGCAACTCTCATTTCCCGGATACGATCCGCAGGACGGCGTACGTGGAATCCAGGGGAAAGCTTTACATCGGCACCGGCGTTTCCGGCGGCGAGGAAGGCGCTCTTCTCGGGCCCTCGATGATGCCCGGCGGATCCCCCGCGGCCTGGCCTCTGGTCAAGCCGATTTTCCAGGCGATCTCGGCGCACGTGGAGGACGGCTCTCCCTGCTGCGACTGGGTTGGCGAAAACGGCGCCGGGCATTTCGTCAAGATGGTCCACAACGGCATCGAATACGGCGATATGCAGCTGATCTGCGAGGCTTACCAGCTGATGCGCGACCTTTTGGGCCTTTCGGACGACGAAATGCACGAGATCTTCCGCAAATGGAACGAGACCGAACTGAACAGTTATCTCATCGAGATCACCCGCGACATCCTGGCGTTCAAGGACAGGGACGGAAGCCCTCTGGTGGAAAAGATCCTCGATACCGCGGGACAGAAGGGGACCGGCAAATGGACCGGCATCGCGGCTCTGGACGAGGGCGTGCCCCTCACCCTGATCGGCGAAGCCGTGTTCGCGCGGTGTCTTTCCGCCATGAAGGAGGAACGGCGCGAGGCCGCGAAGACCTTCGACCGGAAGATCCCGCCCTTTGAGGGCGATAAGGACGCCTTTATCGAATCGATCCGCCAGGCGCTTTACGCCTCCAAGATCATCTCCTACGCCCAGGGTTACGTCCTGATGCGCACCGCGGCGGCCCACTACGGCTGGAACCTCAACTACGGCGGCATCGCTCTGATGTGGCGGGGCGGCTGCATCATCCGGTCGGTCTTCCTGGGCAAGATCAAAGAAGCCTACGACCGGGATCCGGGACTCACAAATCTGCTTCTCGACCCGTATTTCAAGGAAACCGTCGAAAAGCTCGTGCCCGCCTGGCGCACGGTGGCGGCGGCGGCGATCGCCCACGGCGTGCCCGCTCCGGCCATGACCTCGGCCCTCAGCTATTTCGACGGATACACCACCGAAAGACTGCCGGCCAACCTCCTGCAGGCGCAGCGCGACTATTTCGGCGCCCATACGTACGAAAGACTCGACGCGCCGCGGGGTGAATTCTTCCACACCAACTGGACCGGTCACGGCGGAAACACCGCCGCTTCGACCTACAATGCGTAAGCCCGGGATCATCGCGCTGGATCTGGACGGGACCCTTCTGAATTCCGAAAAGATCCTGACGCCCGAAAACGAGGCCGCCCTCCGCCGCGCGGCGGAGGAAGGGATCGAGATCGTTCCCGCCACCGGCCGGTTTTACCGCGGCATGCCGGAATGCATCCGGGATCTTCCCTATGTGCATTACGCCATCACGATCAACGGCGCGGAGGTCACGGACGTCCGGCGGAAGACCGCTCTGGTGCGCGCAGAGCTTCCGACCGGGACGGCGATCAGAGTGATGGAGGAGCTGGACAGGCTCCCGGTGATTTACGACTGCTACGCCGACGGCTGGGGCTATATGACCCGCGCGCTGTACGAAAAAGCCGCGGAGTACGCCCCGACCCGCCACAATCTGGACATGATCCTGAACCTCAGGACGCCGGTCCCCGAACTGAAGGCCTATCTCCGGGAAACCGGATACGGCGTGCAGAAGATCCAGGCCTTTTTTCTGGATCAGGATCTGCGGAAGCGCACGATGGAAAACCTTGCGGCTCTCTTTCCGGATACCGCGGTTTCCACTTCCATCGTAAACAATATCGAGATCAACAGCCGCACCGCGCAGAAGGGCTTTGCGCTCCGGAGCCTCGCGGAGGCGATCGGCGTCGATCCCGCAGATACGATGGCTTTCGGCGACGATCTCAACGATCTTTCCATGATCGAAGCTGCGGGCACCGGAGTCGCCATGGCGAACGGAGCCGGCGAAGTCAGGGAAAAGGCGGATTACGTCGCCCCGTCCTGCGACGAAAACGGCGTGGCGGCGGCTCTTGCGGATTTGCTTTGGAGGAAAGAAGATGCGTGATCTGTATCTGAAAGCGTTACGCGAAGAAGGCCTTTCGCCGGAGGAGATCCGGCGGGCGCTTCTGGAGAGTCTGGAGGGCAGGAACCTGAAAAGAGTCCTGATCCTTCCGCCGGATTTTACACGGTATCATTCCAACGCCGGCTTCATCACCAACGTCTTTTATCACGTACTGACCGAAAAGGGCGTCCGGGTGGATATCCTTCCGGCTCTGGGCACTCACGTGCCGGTGTCGAAGGAGCAGTGGGAAACCATGTTCGGAGATATCCCCTACGGGCTCATGCTGGCGCACAACTGGCGGACCGACGTGGTGCGCCTGGGAGAAGTGCCCGGCGACTATATCGCCGGGATCACCGGCGGGCTGTGGACCGATCCGGTCAGCGTGGAAATCAACCGCCGCGTCATGGATGAAAGCTACGATCTGATCATCTCCCCGGGACAGGTGGTCCCGCACGAGGTGATCGGCATGTCGAATCACGCGAAGAATCTCTTTGTCGGCGTGGGCGGCAGCGATATGATCAACAAATCCCACATGGTGGGCGCCGTCTACGGCATGGAAAAGATGATGGGCAAGGACAACACGCCGGTCCGGAAGATCTTCGACTACGGGATGGAGCATTTCCTCCGGGAACGGCCGATCCTCTTCGTCCTGACCGTCACCACCGCGCCGGGCGGAAAGATCCGCACCCACGGCCTTTTCATCGGGGAGGGCAGAGACTGCCTGACCGAGGCGGTGAAGCTTGCGCAGGAGAAGAATATCGACTTTGTGGAGCACGGCCTGAAAAAGTGCGTGGTCTACCTCGATCCGGCCGAATTCAAGAGCACCTGGCTCGGCAACAAGGCGGTGTACCGCACCCGCATGGCGATGGCCGACGGGGGAGAGCTCCTGATCCTCGCGCCGGGAGTGGAGCGTTTCGGCGAGGATCTGACGGTGGACGCCCTGATCCGGAAATACGGATACCGCGGCAGGCTCCGGACGCTGGAGGCCTTCCGCAGTCCGGAGGGAGGCGACCTCCGCGACAATATGGGCGCCGCGGCGCATCTGATCCACGGCTCCAGCGACGGGCGGTTCTCGATCACCTACGCGGTCAAGGAGATCTCCCGCCGGGAGATCGAAGGCGTCGGCTTCGCCTCCGCCGATTATGACGAGGCGGCGGCCCGGTACGATCCGGAAAAGCTTCGTTACGGCTTCAACGACGTGGACGGGGAAGAGGTTTATTATATCCCGAATCCCGCTCTCGGCCTCTGGATCGCAAGAGACCGGTTCACGGCGGAGGACCGGGATTAAAGACCGAAAATGAAAAAGCGCCCGCTTTGCGGGCGCTTTTTTATATGCGGTCATAACTTTTTGTTTGATCTTTCCCCCAAAGCCTTCCCCTCCGAGGGAAAGCCTATAGTTGAGCGTCATTTATGCCTTCCCCTTGGAGGGGAAGGTGGGCCGCGAAGCGGCTCAGATGAGGTGAAAAAGCCTTCCCCTTGGAGGGGAAGGTGGGTCCGAAGGACCCGGATGAGGTGGGACCCAGGCCGTCTGTGCTGTCTCCGTGGCGAACGCAGAAAACGCAATACCACCTCATCCATCAGCCTCCCGGCCGACGGCTTTCTCGCTGCGCGCCCGGTCAGGGCAGGGTTCTGACATGCAGACCGGGTTATGACCGCTCGGCGGGGGAGTGGTTTACTATAAATAAAGGCGCGGCCGATCAGGGCCGCGCCGCTATTCTGCGCTTCATTCCGCACCGGAGGCGATCTTTTGATCCTCCGGTATTGTTTGCGTTTCATCCGGGATCTTCCGGTATTCCACGTGCCGGTAGGTGGAAAGAGAGGCGCGTCGCGTCATGGCGTCGCGGCACTGACGGCAGAGGATTTCCTGATTCTCCCTGGCGGAGGCGCCTTCACGCCCGAAATACGGCCCGTCGATGAAGAGGACGACGCGCGGGAGACGGAAGAAAAGCCGCCTGCGATAAACCGCGGTAAAGGTGAAAACGGGCTTCCCTTCCTCCGCGGGATAGCGGAAGGAGGCGGAGGGAAAGGGACGGATGCCGGTGAAATACGGCCAGATATGCGCCTCGGGATAAACGGCGATCACGTGTCCCCGCTCTGCGTGGATCCGGATCGCCTCTCGGAAATTCCGCCATCCGGCGGCGCTTGTGGGCAGGGGCACAGCCCCGAGATCCTCCACCACGCGCCGGAGTCCGGGGATCGAAACACAGTCCGGATTTGCGAGGATATACGCCTTTTTCGGGAAGGCGACGAGAGACGGCGCATAGGCGTCTCCCGCGGCGCGGGTGTGATTGCCGTAGAGGAAGTACCCGCTTTTCCGGTAGGGACGGAGCTTCTTCCGCCCGACGATCCTTTCGCCGTAGAGGATCTTCTGCATGAGAAACACCAGAGGCGTTGCGATCAAGTGATAAAAGACGAAGGCGAAGCCCTTCCGGAAGAAAGTCTTCGGGAAATAGGCGTAATCCGGCGGAAGCTTTTTTTGCTTGATCTCCCAGGAGGCGAAATCCTCAGCCTCGGCGCCGGTATACGTGATGACCTTTTTCATGCACGGAACCTCAGGGCGGCGGCGTCGGCAAGCATGTCTTCCATCTGTTTCATACAGCTTTTCTGATCGAATCCCTCGCGGACCTTTGCGTATTTGTCCCGGCAGGAAACAAGCTCGGAGGGATTTTCGATGAAGTATTCGATCTTCCGGCACAGATCCTCCGGATCGCCCGCGCGGAAAAGGGTCCGGTCGTCAACGGCGAAGAAGCGCGTGGCCGAACGGGGCGAATCGGCGATCACGGCCGGAAGGCCGGAGGCGATGGCCTCCATGCATCCGATGGCTTCGATCTCCACTACGGCGGCGTGCACGTACAGATCGGCGTTGTGAAGCGTTTCGGCAAGCTCCTCGCGGGCAAAGAAACGGAATGAGGCGTTCACGCCTTCTCTTTTCGCAAGAGATTCCAACTTCTCCTGCATGGGGCCGCTGCCGGCGAGGATCAGCCGGATCTTCTCCCGGTACCGGGAAAGCCCGATCGCGCGGATCAGGGTCGCCTGGTCCTTTTCCCGGCTGTATCGGCCAGTGGAAACGATATCGAAGGTCTCGTGCTTGACCTTTTCGCCCTTTTCCTGAAAAAAGATATCGTTGACGCCGTTGGAGATGACGCGGTAAGGCCTTTCGATGGGGACGTTTTCGGTAAAGACGCGGCGGATGAATTCGGTCGGGTAGTGGATCACGTCGCAGTATTGATAGATGCGCTGATAAAAGACCTTGTAAACCAGATGATTGGCGATCCGGTCGTTCATCACCGGCCCCAGATGCGCGGTCACGTTCTCCGCCTGACAGTGGAAGCTGGCGGTGACCGGCTTGCCCATTTCCCGGGCGAAGCGCAGGGCGCATTCGGAAAGCTCGAAGGGGACCTCCAGATGGACGACGTCGGCCATTTCGACCACCTTCTCCAGGACCCCGGGGTCCGCTTTCGCCAGCGAGACGCCGTTCTTTTCGAAGATCCGGTTGATCAGGAAGCCGAAATCCCGGGTCGGGGTCACGTAATAATCCTCCAGACCGCGGGTGGAATCCTGCGGTGAAACGACGTAGACCGTGTGCCCCCGTTCCTTCAGATAGCGGATCAGGTTCAGCGCTGCGAGCACGGTGCCGTTGTTTGCTTCGCCCAGGACGTCGCAGATCATGGCGATTTTCATAGAGATTCCTCCGTGTGTTTTCGTACTGCCGGGGGTATTTCCGGCGGCAAGAGAAAAGGCGATCAGAGAAATCACTGATCGCCTTTTGCTGGTCCGAGTGACAGGAGTTGAACCTGCGGCCTCTTGAACCCCATTCAAGCGCGCTACCAAAACTGCGCCACACCCGGATACCCGACAACCGATATCATATCACACTTCCCCGGAAAATGCAAGCCTTTTCTGAAAAAAGAACCGGGAGAAGTGTAGGGTTTACAATGATGTGTGACAGTTGGTAAAAAAGAATAGCGAATAGGAGTGGCCTGTGTTAAGGTTGAGTTGTCCAGACAAAACCGAAAGGCAGGTGCCACCCTATTCGCCATGAATAAGATAACACAAACAGCACGGTACAGGCAATCCCTAATTCGTTATGCGCAGAAAAACGGCGTCACGGCAGCGGCGATCCGGTACAGGACATACCGGCAATACATCTACCGCTGGATGAAACGCTATGACGGAACCCTGCAATCGCTGGAGGATCGCTCGCACCGTCCGCGTAGCCATCCAAATCAGCACCGTCCCGAGGAGATCAAGCTCATAGACGACATGCGGCGTCGCAATCCCAACGCCGGTCTGGCGGTGTTTTGGGTTAAGCTTCGGGAACGCGGTTACAGCAGATCCATCTCCGGCCTGTACCGGTTTCTAAGAAACCGGGGCCAGATGGCGGTCAAGCTGCCGAATCCGAAATACGTTCCCAAGCCCTATGAAAAGATGCAATACCCCGGCCAACGGGTGCAGATCGACGTGAAATACGTCCCGCAGACGTGCCTGGTTGGGAATGCGGTCAGCGACGCGGCGGAGAACGGCGGCTTCTATTACCAGTTCACGTTCATCGACGAATACAGTCGCTTTCGCTATTTGGAGGCGTTTAAGGAGCATACTTCGTATTCTGCCGCCGAGTTCATCCGCCATTGCGTGGAGAAGTTCCCTTACGCGATCGAATGCGTCCAGACGGACAACGGCTCCGAGTTCACGAACCGGATGAACAGTTCCAAAACGGTGCGGCCTACTCTCTTTCAGAAAACCCTCGACGAGCTCGGAATCCGGCATAAGCTCATTAAAGTCTTCACGCCGCGGCATAACGGAAAGGTCGAGCGCAGCCATCGCAAGGATAATGAGTATTTCTACGCGTCGCATTAGTTTTATTCTTTCGAGGATTACCGGAAACAGCTTGCCGTCTGGCAGTACAAATACAACGATTTCCCCATGCGCCCACTTAATTGGCGCTCTCCTAAACAGGTCCTTTATTCTTTTCCC